>JAGGYI010000263.1 GCA_021162655.1 Anaerolineae bacterium | reverse complement strand
TAATCGGTGCCAAAGAGGAGCTTGTGAGTGACCTTGTATTCCTGGGCGCTGATGAGCATGTTGTAGAACTGCCAGGGCCGGTAGAAAAGGGCCGAGATATCGGCATAGACATGGGGATGTTTGCGGATCACTACCAGGCATTCGTCGCAGAAGGGGTGCCCCACGTGGGCGAGCACCATGTGTAGCCCGGGGAAGCGGATGGCCACCTCATCAAAGAGCCATGGCCGGCTGTAGCCCAGAGGAGCGTTTTGGACAAAGGTGGTGCCAGTGTGAAAGAGGATGGGGATCCCATTCTCCTGGCAGTAGCTGTAGACGGGCATGCAACGGGGATCGCGCGGGTCAAAGCCGGCATAGATTGGCCCCATCTTGACCCCCTTGAGTCCCAGCTTTTCGATGGCAAAGCGCAGCTCCTCCATATAGCCAGGCTGGGTGGGATCGCATGCAGCAAAACCCACCAGCTTCTCGGGGGCTTGGGCGACGCACTGAGCGACGTATTCATCGGGCACCCAGCGATTGGTGCGTCTGGCTTTGAGCCCAAAGATGACGACCTTCTCGAAGGGAGCCGCATCGACCAAGAGATCGTCCATTTTGATATCGAGGTTCACGGGCTGGCCGCGGGCGATGGTGTTCGTCGTCTCGCGCGTGGGAAAGTGCTTGTGCAAGTCCCAGACGTGGCAGTGGACATTTTGCATCTTCTTATCCTCCTTTTCGCTTACCCAGGATGGGCCTCTCCGGGAGCAAGGTGGAGAATCTCGAGGGGAGGGCTTTGCGGGATATAAAAAGCGCGGGGGTTCCCCCCGCTATCAGTGGGCCCACCCGGATTCGAACCAGGGACCAACCGGTTATGAGCCGGCCGCTCTACCGCTGAGCTATGGGCCCCAAAGCTCTTACATGCGCATTGTACCACAAGGGGCTAGAGGGCGTCAATTTGGGCGTTAGGAATCTTTGACCAGCCAGCGCACTCCCAAAAGCCCCAGTCCCAGGCAGACCACTGCCGTCAGGAGGAACATGGGGCGTATGCCCAGGGCGTTGGCGATGACCCCGCTGGCCGCTGGGCCACCGAACATCCCGATGGCATAGATGGCCTGATGTAGCCCCATGGCAGTGGTACGCTCGCTGTCGTCGACATAGCGAATGCTCAAGCCCATGAGCACAGGATAGACGGTGCCCATGGCGAGCCCGATGCAGAACTGCACGGCAAAGAGCACGTATACCGAGGGAGCTATCGAGGCGCCGGCGATGGCACCGCAAAGAAGAAGGAAAGCGAGGATGACAATGCGCCGAGCGCCGATCCGCTTGGCGGCGATGGTGGCCGTCAGGTTGCCCACGGTTGAGACGCCCATGTGAATGCTTGCCAAGATGCTCAGCTCGACGCCCGTGGCCCCCAGGCTTTTGGCGAGGATGGGGATGAAGCCAAAGGTGGCGCCAAAGTTGGCGTATTGCGCCACCACGCTGAGGAGGGAGGGGAGAAGCACATCCCGCCGCGCGATGAGCCGGCCGATCTGCCGTACCGAGGGGGTTTTGGGCGGGCGGACTTTTTCCCTGCTGGGTAGGATGATGAGGATGGCCAGGATGGCCGCACCGGCAGCGCCAAAGAAGGCTAAGGGGTAGCCTCCCAGTTCGTTGAGGCTGCCTGTTAGGCTGGTGGCCAGTAGCCGCCCTACGGAGCCCACCAGGGTGAGCAGGGAGCTGGCCCGTACCGCTTCCTCTGGAGGGAAAAGGCTGCTAAAGAGGACGACCAGGGGTACCCAAGTGCCTGCGGCTAGCCCGGTGACGGCCCGCCCCACCAGGAGGCCATTTACTTCCTGGGCCGTGCCCATGAGCCAGGCCCCCAGGGCGGCCAAGCCAAAGCCCACGATGATGAAAGGCTTGCGCCTTCCCACCCAGTCTGCCGCAATGCCGACGGGCAGGCGAACGAGGGCCTGCCAGAGGCCATACATCGAGAGTACTACTCCCACCAGGGCCAGGTTATCCGTCTTGCTGGCGACGTAGGTTGGTAGGGTGGGCACATAGAGGTAGAGAGCGATCCAATATAGAAAAACGGCCGTCGCGCAGAGGACGATCATCACACGTCTACTGCTCGGATGAGTCGTCTGCGCATCGCGTGCCAGGTTACTCATAGTAGCAGGGTCTCCTTATTCGCATGATGTCCTCTCGGAGGATTAAAGGCCATTATACGCAAAAGGAGAGCCAGGCCAAAGAGTTGGTCTGGCCCTCCTGTGGAAGGTGCCGCTAGCGAACCCCGAACTTGGCGGCGATGATCTCTTCGAGGGGATGCTCAGGGCTGCTGTGTTGGGCGCGGATCCAGTCGATCACGGGCTGCCGCCAGGAAATGCTCGTGGGGTAGGGGTCCTTATCGTAGAGGCGGAAGGGGTATTTGCGGTTGTTGTACAGATAGTCGGTGATCAAGAGATGATAGGTTTCCTTCTCCTGCAGAGGTGCTTGCCGCTTGCTTACGATGAGGTTGCCTTGGGCGTCGTGCACTAGGCCCCCTACGACGATCGCTGAACCCACCGTGCTGAGGGTATGAGAGATCTCTTTGCCTGTCACCTCGAGTTCATAGAGTTCGTTCTCAAAGGGGAGGACGCTGACGATATCACCCAAGGTGATAGGTCCTTTGTCCAGGCTTTGGCGAAAGCCTCCCAGGTTGCTGATGGCAATATCTGCCTGGGGGTAAGCCCAGAGCCAGCTATCCACCAGCAGGTGGTGGAGTGCCTCGGATTCTTGGGCCAGCCCCGTGGCGGTGTAGCCGATCTCCTCCCCGAGTACCGTCTCGGTGCGGGCCTGCCACTTTTTCAAAAGGGCGGCAACCGTGGGGTCAAGCGGCACTTTGGCTCCTTTTGGGGTGAGCACATCGACGAGCTCTTGATGCTTTTCCACGACCTGGCCTTTGTTCAGGTCATAGACGAGCTTGGTGATGACATAGTCCTTCCAATAGCAGCTGCCTGAATCAATAAGCATGTCTTTGAAAGAGGTCGTCCGCGATTGATGGCAATGTCCCCCTTCAAAGAGGGTGATGCCCAGGTCTTGCACACGGCCGGCCAGTACGAGGAGGTCTTGGGCGCAGATGTGCCCCTCAACGATGATGATCTGGGCCCCTTCCTTGCGCATGATGGGCACCCACTTGCGCAGGGCAGGTTCATAGTCGCCAAAGGTCAGGCCTTTGAGGTTCTTTTGGGCAGTGACGAGGGGCGTTTCTTTGAGCGCCAAGCCGATGATGCCCACCTTGACTCCATTGATAGGGATGATGATATAGGGCCGTACAAAGTCAACGAGCTCCTCTGTGCCCTCTCGGTAGAGGTTGGCGGCCAGATAGGGGAAGGAAGCCTCCTTGATCCTCTTTTTGAGTACCTCTTGGCCAAAGTCGAACTCATGGTTCCCGATCACCGAGAGCCGGTAGCCCATGGCGTTCATCACTTCGGTGGTCGATTCTCCGCGGAACCAGGTGGAGATGGCTGGGCCCGTCCAGTTATCTCCCGCGCTAACGAGGAGGACATTGCTCCCCGTTTTGCGTGGGTCGTAGCCCTTTTTCAGCCAACTGGCCATGGCATAGGCCGCTCCTCCATAGTAAAAATCGGCATCCTCTGTCGGCAAGAGAAAGCCATGTTCATCGTTGGTGTGGATGATGATGATCTCTCGCCGTGCCTCTGCCGAGGGCAATGTGGGCGTTGGTGAGGTGAGCTCTGCGGTGGCGCCAGGCGTGGCAGTGGGCCACGAGGGAATAGGAGTCGCTGTGGGCTGAACTTGGCAGCCCAAAAGGACGAGGCCCGCCAGGAGGGCGATCCAGAGTAAGGTGAGGATTCGGGGATGTTTCTTCATCGTCGCTTCACCGTTCTCCCGAGTTGTTTCTTTTCATCATCGGCTGAGCCAGGCGCCATCGACTACAAGCACGGTGCCGTGGCAATAGTCAGAGGCCTCCGAGGCCAAAAAGACGGCCGCTCCCTTGAGGTCCTCGGGTGTGCCCCAGCGGCCGGCGGGGATGCGCTCGAGAATGGCAGGACCGCGTACGGGATCTGCCACCAAAGGAGCGGTCATTTCGGTTTTCATGTATCCAGGGGCGATGGCATTTACATTGATGCCCTTGCCGGCCAGCTCGTTGGCCATCGCCCGGGTGACTCCGACGACGGCGTGCTTGGAGGCGGTATAGGGCACCACCAGGATGCCTCCTTGGTAGGAAAGGGCCGAGGCAACGTTGATGATCTTGCCCCCTCCATGCTCGGCAAAGTAGCGGGCTGCTGCCTGCGAAAGGAACATGAGGCTTTTCAAGTTCACTTGGATGACTTTATCCCAGTCTTCCTCAGGGTATTCGAGCACGGGATGCCGGGCCGTTGTACCGGCGGCGTTGAGGAGAATGTCTAGCCGTCCAAAAGCCTCGACCGTCTTTTCGATCAGTCCCTCGAGCTCGGCGACGCTGGCTTTGGCTAGATCACAGGGGAGGTGGAGAAAGCGCCGCCCCAAGGCTTTGATTTGGGCCTCCGTCTCGCTGCAGGAACCGCGCGAGACGCCGACGATATCGGCCCCAGCTTCGGCGAGGCCGATGGCCATCCCCTGGCCTAACCCGCGGCTAGCGCCAGTGACGAGGGCAACCTTACCATCTAGTTTGAACTTGTCGAGAATCATCTACAAGCTCCTTTCTGGGGTATGGTTTCATGCTAGGGGTATGTTACTCCAAGGTCTCTGCTTTGGCAATGGACGGCTTTTGGGGAATCTCTGAGGGGAGGTGGAGGGTTGTTATTGGGCGGCGACGCGTTGGGCATAGTCGCGCCCGAGAATGACGACGATGTCGATCTTTGCTGGGGCGTTGGCGGGATTCTCCCAACGGATATTCTCTGGGGAGATGTGCAACTGGGCTGCCAACGCTTCCACCGTGTAG
>JAGGYI010000032.1 GCA_021162655.1 Anaerolineae bacterium | reverse complement strand
GGACAAGCGCATAGATAGGGTTATGGGGAATACTTGCCCCGGCCAGGAGCAAAAGGGTGATCAGCAGGGTGCCACTGAGGGGGAGGTCCTGCTTCCAGCGGTGAAAGCGAAGGAGGCCCAAGAGAACGAGGATGGAAGGAATAATCCCCAGGTACCAGCTGATATCGGGGAAGAGGCGGACTGCTTCCCAACCGAGTGGCGAGAAACCGGGGAGCCAACGCTGCTTTAGGAGATATCCCAATAACTTCCAGGGAACGGACCAGCGCGAAACCCCTGGGAATGGCTGGTTATAACGCACAGCCCAAAGGAGTTTGATCTCTAGAATGGTAGGAAGGTAGTAAAAGAGGCAAAGCCCGGTGAGGACGAGGGCACCGATTGCACAGGTAAGGAGAACTCTTTTGAGGGTAGTCCAGAGCCCTGGCCTTGGGGGTTTGCTTCCCCACCAATCGCCAAGCTCTCGGAGCACGATGTAGGCAACCAGGATAGGTAGGAACAAGAGGAACCACTGGGGGCCAGTGAGAGCGATCCAGCAGAGAAAGAGCCCCCAAATGACGGCGGGACGAATGCAGAGAGGAGGTCGCAAGCGAGTGCGTTCGTAGGCCCAGAGGGCCCAAGGGAGCCCACTCCAAAGGATGGAGACGTAGAGAGATTCTACAGTGAGCGCGATGCGGGGAGGAAAGAGCGCAAAGATAGCCCCGCCTACGAGGCTGGCCTGGGGAGGTCTCTTGCGTTGTCGGAGGTAGGCATACATGCCCAGGGCTCCGAGGAAGCTGCTGAGCCACTGGCTGAGTTTGAAAAGCCATTCGGGGGAGAGCCCAGTGAGGAGGGAGATACCGGCTAGCCCCAAATGAAGGTGGTAGATTCTCGCCGTTGCTGTAGGTTCGCCTGCAAGGAGAAGGGGGTTCCAGCCGCGCAGGGCGTCTCCAGAGGCCCAGAGGTGACGAAGCATCCAAGTATAGCTGATCTGGGGGACGTTCTCTCCCCGGGGGCTCAATGGCAGGGCTGGTCCCCACCAGCGGTACATCAGAAGCGCTGTGAGGGGAATTAACCAGAGCCACAAGAGTTCGCGGGAGGGCTTGGCCATCGAGTATTCGGTTCCATAGTCGCTGCTGTAGCTATCCATGGCGTCTTTGGGCGCTCAGTACGGGTGGATGGTAGCACTCCCAAAAGGGGATGTCAATGCCATTTCCTCAAAAGAATGAATATATTGTCATAAGGTGTTGCTTGGAGGTTCATAGCGGGTTCATCTTGGACTTTTACATTAACATAGATCGATGGTGGGGAGAATGAAAGAAAAGCCGCTGATCTCTGTGGTGATCCCTGTGCATAACGGGGCGGCGACGCTGCCCCACTGCCTGGAGGCGCTCGTTGCCTCTGTTTATGAGAATGTAGAGATCATCGTCGTGGATGATGCTTCCACAGACGATACTCCTGCGGTGGCGGCACGTTATCCCTGCCGTCTCTTGCGCTTGCCTGAGAATGTGGGGGCTGCCAGGGCCAAGAATTTTGGTGCTCAGGAGGCCAAGGGGGAGATTCTCTTTTTTACCGATGCGGATGTCTATGTCCCCCCTCCGGCCTTGGCTTATGTGGCGGAGGATTTGGCCGACCCAGAAGTGGACGGGGTAGTGGGTTTGCTGGCACGGGATTGCCCCCATGAGAATTTTGCCAGCCAGTTCAAAAACCTTTGGATGCACTTTACCTATCTGCGTCAGCCTCGGCGGGTGGGGCTCTTTTTCACCAGTGCGGCGGCCATTCGACGAGAGATCTTTATCCGTGAGGGCGGGTTCGATCCCCACTATCAGGGGGCGAGCATCACTGAGGATATAGAGTTTGGCCAGCGCCTCCTCTCCCGGGGATATCGGATCGTCATGGATAAGCGGCTGACCGTAGTGCACGATAAGCACTATACCATGGGCGATCTGCTCCGTACGGATCTCCTCCGAGCACGTGGGCTGATGCAGACCTGGTTGCGCAATCGATTGAGCAAGACGAAGCGCGCTCATTACGCCTCGGTGCCCTGGTATTTTGGGGCTGGGGTGTTGATGATGGGCTTGGCCACTCTTTGGGCCCTGGCGGCTTTGGCGCTGGGGCAGGCCCAACTTCTCTGGGAGGTGGGCCTTTTCATCCTTGGCGCCTTGGTGTTGAATAGCCCTTTCCTCTTGGCCCTGGGGCGCTGGCGCGGAGGGGTGTTCTTTCTCCAGAGCGCGCTTTTTTTGCTGGTGGACCTGTACGTCTCAGGCTTGGGGATCTTGGTGGGCGTTTGGGATTTCCTTCGTGGAAAGAGGTACTGAGCGGGAGATTTCACGCCCCGTCTAGTATCCGTTATAATGGGCTATAATCCCTTGTTCTAGCGATTGGAGGCCAGTGTGAGTTCGCTGCACTATCTCAAGTATGCGAAGCGTATCTTTTACAAGCGAGGGGCTTCGCCGCTCTATTTCGTCTATTTCGTCACTGAGCGTTGCAATGCCCGCTGCAAGCACTGCCTTTTGGGCCAAAAGCGGGCAGACCCAACTGGCGAGTTGACGATCGACGAGATTGCCAAAGTTTCGGCAAGCATGGGGGATATGCTCTTTTTCACCCCTACTGGAGGGGAGCCTTTTCTCCGGCGTGATCTTTCCGAGATCGTCCACATCTTTCATGTGAATAACCATGCTTTGAACGTGGGCATCCCTACGAACGGGAGCATGCCTGGGCGGGTGCTCAATTCTGTCAAGACAATGCTGGAGGAGAACCCCGATCTAGACCTGCATATCGATGTCTCCATCGATGGCTTGCCCGAGCTTCATGATGAGATTCGCCAAGTCCCAGGGCTTTTTCATCGTGCTATTGAAACCTACAAGGCGCTCCGCGAGCTGGAGCACTTTTACCCCAAATTTAGCACCTGCATCCAGGTGACTGTCTCCGCTTTCAATCAGCATCAGCTTTTGGATCTCTATGATTATCTCAAGCGCAAGGTGGGGGTGAATACCGTCTTTACCCTGCTCACTCGTGGGGAGCCTCGCGATCCGGCAGCCAAGAACTTTGATATTTCCAAGTATGAGGAGTTCCATCGCGTTTTGGAAGAAGACAACAAGCGGCTTATCCTCAGTGGTTATTACAAGATGCCTTTCTCTGATGTGCTCAATGCTAAGCGGATTGTGCGCCCACGGATCATTGCCAAGACGGTGCGTGAGAACCGCTATCAAATCCCTTGCTACGCGGGGACCTTGGGGGGAGCGATGTTTAGCAAGGGGCAGGTGTTGCCCTGTGAGCTGCGTTGGCGGGATGTGATCGGCAATGTACGCGATGTGGATTACGATTTCATGAAGCTCTGGCTCAGTCCCAAGGCGGACGAGATTCGCCAGGATATTCGCAAGAACAAGTGTTTCTGCACCTATGAGTGTTTTCTGACCATCAACATTCTTTTTAACCCCTTGGTTTTGCCGAGGGTAGGCTGGGAATGGGCCCAGCTCAAGTGGGCCAAGCTGCGCTATCGTTTGGCAGGGGGGCGGATCACTCAGGCGCCTCCAGTAGAAGAGGCTTCACCCGAGAACAAGTGAGCAGTGCCGGAGAGTGGGGGAACCGTGTATAAAGGGCATACTATCTCAGTCGTCATACCGTGTTATAACGAAGAGACGGGCATCGCATTGACTTTACAGGATATGCCCGAGATCGTCGATGAGGTGGTGGTAGTAGATAACAACAGCACCGACCGCACTGCCGAAGTAGCCCGTAGTTTTGGGGCGCGGGTGGTCCACGAGCCTGTGCAGGGTTATGGAGCGGCGTACAAGCGGGGCTTTCGTGAGGCTACTGGGGATATCATTGTGACGATGGATGGAGATGGCACCTATCCCCGCAACTTTATTCCAGTGCTCGTCGATGTCCTCCTCGAGGAGGAGCTGGATTTCATTACCTGTGATCGCACGGGGCACAAAAGCGAGGGAGCAGGAACGCCCCTTCGTGTCTTTGGGAATTGGGTGCTGAACGTTTTTCACGCCCTCCTTTTTGGCCACTATATTGCTGACTCGCAATCGGGGATGTGGGTCTTTCGGCGCTCCATTCTCCCCTTGATCGAATTGACTAGCGATGGGATGTCTCTTTCGGAGGAGATCAAGATCGAAGCCTTTTCGCACCCGCGGATCAAGGCGCAGGAGTTGCCCATTTATTACCGGGCCCGAGTGGGGCCGAGCAAGCTCAACCTTTGGAAGGATGGGTTGCGCAATCTGCTCTTTCTCTTTCGCAAGCGTTGGATGATGCTTCCCTTTGTGCGCAAGCGGCGGGGCTTTCACCCTGTGGTGAGCCCTGCTGTGCTGGACGAGGATTGAGAGGGGAAAAGATGACGGCGATGCCTATCTCTCAGGGGCAGCCAGATCCTAGCAAGCGGTTTGGCCATTGGACGACCAGACTGTTTGTTTTGGTTCTCTTTACTTTGCTGACCCTGGGGATGACGTATCCGCTCATCTTGAATGTGGCCAAGGCGATCCCTGGCCCCCCTTGGGATAATTTTGTCTGGCTTTATGATCTGTGGTGGTTCCGGCATAGCATTGTTGATTTGGGCAAGTGGCCCACGTTCAACCCTACCATTTTTTATCCCTTTGGGTACGATCTGCGCCTTTCCGAGACGATGTTGGCAAACAAGGTACTCATTGCTCCTATACTTTTCTGGAGCAACGAGACCATCGCCTACAACGTCTTTCTCCTGCTCACTTTTGTTCTCACAGGGTACACCATGTACCTTCTGCTCGCTTATCTGACGGACAACCCCTTTGGGGCAGTGGTCGGAGCGGCTATCTTTGCCTTTTCGCCCTATCGAATGCATGCCATGGCGGCCGGTTGGCTTCCTTTGTTGGCTACTCAGTGGATTCCTCTGGTCTTTCTCTATATTGAGCGGAGCCTGCGCGAAAGGCAGGCGCGCTTTGCCTTGTGGGCGGGCCTTTTTATGGCGCTGACGGTTCTCTCTTCCTGGTATTACCTCTACATTGTGGGCAGCTTGGTAGTGGTGTATTTGCTTTTTCGGCTGCGCCCTTGGGGGGAGACCTTCCACCAGCCCGTGTTCTGGCGCAATCTTCTTTTAGCGAGCCTGGTTTTTCTCGCTTTGGTAGTGCCAGTGGCGTTGCCCGTGGTTCTTGGGCGCGCGAGGGAAATGGGATGGTCGCTTACTGAAGTAGAAAAGTGGGCAGCGAGCGCAGATGATTTCTTTCTTCCCAATGTTTACCATCCTATTTGGGGCAAGTACTTTCTCAGCATGCGCGCTTATACCCTGCGCTACCCCTGGTATGCGCCAGGGTTTGTCTACCTGGGGGTAGTGGCCTTGCTCTTGGCTTTCAAGGGGCTCTTTGGCGTGCGCGGCCGGTACAAGGTAGTTGGTCCCCTCCTTTGGGTGGGGGTGATATCTTTTATCCTTGCTTTGGGTGTGGTGCTTCACTGGCG
>JAGGYI010000267.1 GCA_021162655.1 Anaerolineae bacterium | reverse complement strand
GCGATAATACGCATCATGTTGAAGATAGGCGATCCGCTCCTCCCCAAAGTGCTCCAAGATAGCGCGAGAGATCGTCGTTTTCCCAGAGCCAGTACCTCCTGCCACCCCAATGACTAATGGTCGTTTCCTCTCACCCATCACGGATCACCCTCAAGGCAACCAATAGGCACTCGAAACAGCCAGCGCCCTCAGGAGATAGGGGCTCGCCACCCAAACTCCTAAAAGGAGAGCCCCTCCGCTCAAGGCAAGCCCTCGGAGATGCAACCGGGGCCACCGCCATCTCTCAGTTGCTTGGACCAAGCTCGCCACGATCAACCACCCTAGCAAATGCCAGCACTCCTGAACGTCCCAGCTCCACCACACACCCCAAGCCAACTGAGCGCCCCATCCCCAAGAGAGCATCGCCCCTGTTGCTAGGAAAAGGGCAAGCCCCATTACAACTCGCCCTTGCCTCCACGCTGAAGGATGGAAAGGAAGCCAAAGGAAAAATCCCACTACCAAGGCACTTTGAAGGCATGCCAAAACCAATGCCACCCAAAAGATACGCCAAGGTATCTCCTTCCCTGGGAGAAAACTTCCTACCCCCAGAGCCAAGAGCGCCAGTATGGGAACCCACCGCCTGACATTGGGTGAAAGGATCCCCTCCCAAACTCCCATAGCTAGCCCCACCAATCCTACCATCAAAGGCCACGAGCTCAAGGGAAACCTTCCCCGAGCCGGCCCAAAGAGCCCCAGCCCTAGGCCGCCCAGAAAACATCCTACGAGCAGGAACAAACGATCCCCTCGGTGGCGCCCCGCAAAAACAAAAGAAAACAGGAGCAAAAGGGCAGCTACCCCCAAGGTCATCCGGCATACCCAAAAGATCATCCCTTCATCCCCCAAGCATGGAGAGAACACACTCTAGCCAAGGAGCTCCTTCCTCCTCCTCCGGCAAAAGCAAGATGCACTCAGTCCCCGCCCCCCTTGCTCTTCCCGTTACCCACAAACTCCGCGGAGGCCAGAAAACAAATCCCAAAAGACCCACGAGGAGGAGAAACCCGCCCAGCACTCCAAGGAGAAGCAACGGCTCTCTTTTAGCGCGCAAAAGAATGTAATACTCAAAGGCAAAGCGCAACGTGAGGCCATCCACTACCATCTGGCTCTGCTGCGAAATAAAACTTTCCTTCACCACCTGGCCATTGCTGCTGCGGATCACCTGCACCTGCAGACCCTTTCTCCCAAGCTGGCCCTCTCCTTCGTCGTAATACGCCAAGCGAAGGACCAAGTCTTTCTGGGGAATAGCCACAAAGCGTTCCTGGCGCCCTGAAAAGCGTAGATGAACAATCGGCTTTGGCCCCTCCTCCCCTGGTATCTGCTGAAGAGAAAGAGCTTTCTCCCCTTCCCAAGCTTCCACCCGCACAGCTGGGCCAAACCCCAATTGATAGAAAGCCAGCCCTCGATAAAGGGCTCGGTGATCCAGCCGGAGCTTCAGTCGACGGGCGAGATGTCCTCCCTCAAACACCGCAAGTTGAGAGACAAATCGACCTATCCCTCCATCAGACCGAGGGAAAAGGGCTATCTCCTCCAAACGCAACGATATCCCTTCCCGCTCCAAAGAATAGATTTCCCCAAGGCTCAAAGGATAGATAGCACTCTGCCAACCACAAAGAGGCGACAGAGCCACCGCCAGAAGGAGAAAAAGTATTCCCAAATAAAACATCCCGGGCAGAAAGCGAGATAGACCCATTCGCAACGAAGGAGCCCAACGCACGCCTTCCCCCGGGTATGGTCCGAGCCCTTGCCCTACGGTAGCCAAAGCCCTCCGGAGCCGTGCCCAAGCTTCCTCGGGAGTACCTGCCAAAGAGAAGCGTTTTTCCACTCCCCTTTGAAGCGGTGGCAAAGTCCACAGCCCAAACATTCGCAACAAAGAGACCATCCCAACGAGAGCCGACACTGCTCGGTAGAGACGCTGGCCTATTCCATCCATCAGCCAGGTACTCAAGCCCCTCGACACCGCCTCTGAGACGCCCAATGAACTAGAGTCAAGGAGGGTCACGTCCAAAGTGTGCCGCCGCACCAAAGGGCGAATCCCCCCCACAAGAGCAAAGACAAAGAAAAAGGCCAACAGGATCAAGCCCATATAGGGGGAACTCACCACCTGCCATACGGCCCAGGAGGCGCGAATGCTCCACCTAACAAGAGATTGCCATCTTTGCCCCACTATTCCCTCACAAACGGAGACTCGCGTTCCCTGTGATTATAAGGGCGAGGGTTCTCCTCGTCAATGATGGTCCCCTGGGCCTAATAAAAAGCGCAGGAGGAGACAGATCTCCTCCTGCGCTTGCTGGCGCCTAGCCTTTCTATTTAGTCTTCTGTTTAGCAATCTCCGCCTTGACGTCTTCATAGATAAGCTTGGCACATTCCTCAGGGGTCATCGTCGAACCGGGCTCTGTAAAGTTCACAATGTGCTTCCCATAGGCAGAGTATTGAATGTCAACCCAGGTCGTTTTAGGCAAAGGAATAGCCTTTTCCACGTCCTCCCGCATCCCAATCATCCACTGGTAAACGCGGAATTGGGGATCCGACTTGATGACTTTCTCATAGATGGAGTTGTAGACCGGGGTTTTGCCCGTTCGAATGACCGTCTTTTGGAACCAGAGGTTCTGAGGGCCCATAGTATAGATGAGGTAATCCATCGCCTCTTGAGGATATGGCGCCTTGTTGACAATGGAAAGGTCGTTTCCCCAATAGGGCGCACCAGAGCCCTCTCCCGGAGCCTTGGGAATGAGGGGCGAAGTGATGCATTTGTCCGTCCCGAATGCGTTCTGCCCCCAAACTCCCCGGGAACTCTGCGCCTGCACCGAAGCCACCTTGCCCGCATAGAAGGCATCGAGCCAGCCGTCGTAACCATGAGGAGGCGTCAACTCTTCCTCCACCACCATCTTTTTAAAGAAAGCTAGCGCCTCAGTCATCTCCGGGCCAAGCCAATCGACCAAACCCTCATCTGTATAAGGCTTCTTCGAGGCCGCGCAGAGCAGAGCCACGATACAAGAGTTCATATCCTTTACAAATGAAGTAGGATAGATCTCATCCTTGGCACCCCATTTTTTCAGCTCCAAGGCCACCCTCAGCCACTCATCCCACGACTTGGGAGGCTCTGTTGCTCCCACCTCTTTAAAGTAATCAGGACGCCAGTTGAAGGTGATGTTTTCAAAGCTATAGGGGATGCCATAGAGCTTACCATCGAGCATACCCGCCTCTTTGACGGTGGGGATCATGTCTTCGAGAATCTGATCCGCCCCTTCCTCTTTCGAGGAGGCGATATAGTCATCCATCGGCTGAACTATGCCACCACGCACCCATTTGGCGGGGTGATAGTCTGTGCTCATGATCCCCGCAATGCTCCATTCAACCTTGCCCTGGCTGATCTGCGCACGGACCTTGGTCTCCCAACCCTCAAAAGTACTCTGAACTTTAATCTCAACGTCCTCGCGTTTTTCCGAATACTCACGAGCCGTCTTATCAAAGGGAATTTCCCCCAACGCCCAGGAGGAGATCAAGGCCCTGACAACCTTTTTCTTGGGCGCTGCCGGTTGAACCTCCTTGGTTACTTCGACGACGACCGTCTCCTTGACAACCTTCTCTACTACCTTGGGCTTACAAGCAGCCAAAGCAGCCCCCACTGCCCCTACAGCCACCAGGCGCAAGAACTCTCGACGCGAACATAAACCAGACATTTCTCTCCCTCTTTCTGATCCTTTGCGAGTAGACAACTATAACCAGACAATCGCTACCGTCTTTTTTTGCTGCACCTCCTCGTACAACCACTCAAAGCGCCTTTAATATGCTTATCGACTGGGTCAGGCCCAATCGATATAGCCATGCTCATGGAGGAAGACAAAGTACTTTTCAAGATCCACAGTCACCTTACCGAGTTCCAACTCTAGTAAGCGCTGAATCTCTGCAACTGTGCGCCGTCCATCTGCCCAATAAAGGGCCAGGATAAGCTCCGCCGACCACATGGGATTTTGACCTTTGGCAATGCGCTTGAAGTCTTTTTGCGCCTCCAAGGGCAAAGTACAAAGGGTCAGCGGGCCAGGGACCAAGCGTACAGGGACTAGCCCCCCCTCGCTCTCTGCCTGCTCAGAGGACTCGGGCGCCCAACCGCGAGAATGAGCCCAAGCAGTAAATTTTTCGTCCAAACGAGCAAGCGCTGAACGCTCTGCCTCGTTCAAGCGCTCCAGTTCCCCTTCCAATGCCACTTTGGGATCAAGCTTACGCACAGAAAGAACCGCCCGACGTCCTCGCTCAGCAAAATAAGCGGCTCTTCCCTTTGCACGCTGCCAATGATCTGATAGCTCCTTTTCATCCACACTGGCCGCAGGCTCACTTTCCCGGACTACCTCCCAGATCCTCTCCTCCCAGGACTGCCGAGTCCCCCGAGCAAGCCAGGAAATCTCTTCCTCGCCAGCCACGGCCAGAAAATAAAGATACGTAGCAGCAAATGCCCCCGCTTTTCCCAACCCCCCGGGGTCAATCTTGTCCATCCTATCTAAAGAAGTGTGGTGGAAACGAGAGGGATACTCAGTAAAGAGAGGCATGGGGATATCCCAAAACGGATCCTCAAAGATCATATGATCCGTCCCCGTGCTCCAAGGAACAGTCAACTTTGATTCTTTGGGAAAGCACGCCCCAGCCACTTGAAAAGCCAGCCAATCGGTAAAGGAAGCTTGGCAGTGAGGATTCAGGACTACCTTAGGCTGCCCTCCCGTAAGAGCCCTTTTGCCCCCCATACCATCGAGGCAGAGCCCTGCAACAACATTCTTGGTGGGCAAAATACGTTGCACACACCAGAACATCGAGCCATAACATTCCCACGAAATGATGAAACGTATCCGCCGGCGAGGCCTCGAGAGCTTCCCTTCCTGAATTAACTTAGTCAATGCTCGGGCGGCCTCTAACGAGACGGCACATCCCGAGGCGTTATCCTCCGCCCCATACTCGTCTCCATGAGCGAAAACCAGTATCTCCTTCTCGCTCTCTCCGGGAATAACTCCCGTCACCAAAGGAAAGGAACCTTCATACAACCAACTGCGCACCAACGCACGCACTTTAACAGACCGGCCCTCTCGCAAAAGGCGCCTAAGATATTCCCCCTTCTCCCGGGTAAGCGAGAATCCAAAAGCAGGGAGATCCTTTTTCAAAAATCCCCATCCATGATCGTCAGTCCAAGCATTAATCCAGGCCACTCCCTCAGCCAAGGCATCGTCTGAACAAGCAGGGTAATCTGTAATAACTCCTATCGCTCCTTGCTGGATAGCTACAGCCCTCACCGCACTTGCTGGCTGGGAGCTGAAAACGACCTTGCCCCGTACATCTACCCCCGAATAATCCTCCTCATGGCGACCATCAGCAAGCAAGACAACTTCCGCCTCTACCCCCTCAGGAGGAGTAGGAGCGCTCCACATAGCCAGACTCGCCGGCTCCTCTCGATAATTCGCTAGCAAACGCGCTTCGCCTTCGGGCTCAACGAGCTCCAAAAAGGCCTCTGCAACATCCCAAGCAAGAGGAACAACCCAATCTCCAAAGCGGGTCTCTCCGTCTGCAGGGATCCTGAGCAACTCTATATCCGACAGGCCATACTCGCGCATACGCGCAGCGATGTAACTTCCGCTTGCCTCATAGTGAGAGAAAGTAGACCAGCGGTCGTGCTCGTGAATAGCCTGAACGAGCTTTGCAGCCCTTTCCCCAGAAAACTCGGACGCAACTTGATCTAAAATACCAAGAAACATCCCATCTCCTTAAAAAATAACTTTGTAAGATCTTGGATTCTCTTATTGAATTTATCAGAATGGGAAAGAAAAATCAAGGCCTTTTCTCCCTTTATTCTCCCAAGAATACTCTCTTATGGAATAAGATTCTGGACCAGGCCGGCAAATCAAAAAACCCGGCTTTTCAGCCGGCCCATCTTACTTTGGGAAACTTGTTGCTCCAGGTAATCCGCCAGCATCCTGAGCCGCCCACACTGCGTTCAGAATAGCCAAAGAAACCACCTCAACAGCCATGGCACTCACTACCGGAAAGGCAGCTCGCAATCGCCCCATGGACAAAGCAAAGATAGTGTCCCCGTCGTAAAGCGTGTGGGCGGGACGAATAACTCTCGCAATGCCATCATGCGCCACAGAAGCAAGTTGGTTCGCCTGAGCCACATCGAGCCGAGCATTCGTGGCTACGACCCCAATGACCGTATTACGCAAAGCGAGGGCATGACGCAACAAAGGCCCACGCAACGCCCGAAGGGTATTCACAAAGCCCTTTCCATCCATGGCGCGCGCCCCGGCAATAATCCTATTCTCTTCGGGATCCCAAACATCCCCAAAGGCGTTCACTACCATCAGAGCCGCCACCACCAGGCGCCCCGCCTTTAAGCTAGCGGTGCCCAATCCCGCCTTCATTGCCCGCCCCATGCCGAGCACTTTGCCCACCGTGGCCCCCGTGCCAGCCCCTACATTGCCTTGGGGAACCCTATCGGAAGCCGCTATACAGGCTGCATAGCCCATCTCCGCATCGGGCCGCCTGGATGGATCCCCCAGCGCAAGGTCAAAGATCACTGCTCCGGGGACGATCGGCACCTTGGCCACACCAACATCATAGCCAACGTCCTGTTCCTCCAAATAGCGCATCACGCCATCAGCCGCTGCAAGGCCAAAAGCGCTTCCCCCTGTGAGGAGAATAGCATGAACCCTTTCCACCAACGTCCCTGGGCTCAGAAGAGCGACTTCCCGAGTTCCTGGTGCCAAGCCACGCACAGCCCCTCCGGCTATTGCCCCCTCTGGGCAAAGCACAACAGTACACCCTGTAAGGGCACGCTCATCTGTGGCATGGCCCACCCTGAGCCCTTTTACATCCGTCAACTCCCCAGGAGCTAGCTCCCTCATTCCGCCTCCAAAAGAGCAGCCACTTTACTCAAAACTCGCTCAGCCACCTCAAACTTGGGCAGCAGCGGCAGAGCCTCTTCCTTTTTGCCCGGGGCCAAGAGCACTACCCGATTCGTCTCTACCCCAAAGCCACTATCAGGGGCCGAAACATCATTCGCCACCAAGAGGTCTACCTTTTTGCGGTGCATCTTTTCCCTGGCATTCTTTAATAGGTCCTCTGTCTCGGCGGCAAACCCCACAACCACCCGCGGCTTTCCCAAAGATGGTCTTGCTTTGGCAACAGCTCCTAGAATATCCTCCGTGCGTTCTAGTTCTAGAACAAGCCCCTTGGCGCCTTTTTTGATCTTTTGCACAGCCGCGTGCTTGGGGCGGTAGTCAGCAACCGCAGCCGCCATGATGAGGACATCCACCTGGGAGAGGCGCTCCATCACCGCACGATGCATTTCAGCCGCCGTACGCACATGGAGCATCTCCACCCCAAAAACCGGCGCGAGACAAGTGGGCGCACTGACAAGGATCACCTGAGCTCCCATATCTCTGGCTGCCTCCGCCAGAGCATAGCCCATTTTGCCAGAAGAACGATTCCCTATATGGCGAACAGGATCCAAAGGCTCCTGAGTTCCCCCCGCTGTAACGAGGACTCGCACGCCCGCCAGGGGCCCTTTGCTGCCAAGCGTCTGGCGAATAGCTCCCAGGATGTCCTCAATCGGCGCAAGCCGCCCCTGCCCCATCCTTCCAGAAGCCAGGCGCCCCCGGGCTGGTCCTACAAAGACGGCCCCTCTCGAACGCAAGAGCTGTACGTTCTGCTGAGTTGCTGGGTGTGCCCACATATCTGCATCCATCGCTGGAGCAATGACCAAAGGAGCGCGACTCGCCAAGGCCGTGCTGGTGAGCAAGTTGTCTGCCAGGCCCAAAGCCAGCTTGGCAATAGTATTCGCCGTCGCTGGAGCGATGACGAGCACATCTGCCTTTTTCGAGAGAGAGATATGAGCCATCTCTGTATCTCGAAGGAGTTGAAACATATCCACCGAAACCGGCCGCTTGGTAAGCGTCTGAAAAGGCAAGGGCGTTACAAAATGGGTGGCTGCCTCCGTCATGATGACATCAACATTGGCCCCTGCCTGCACTAGCTTGCTACAAAGATCGACCGCTTTGTAGATGGCGATGCCGCCAGTCACTCCCAGAACAACGTTCTTTCCCTGAAGGATCATTTCTCCTCACGGTTCAACAGATAGATGATGCGCAAACCCTTCAAAGTGAGCCAAGGGTCTACCTTTTCGATAACCTTGGTCTCTGCAGCAATGATTCGAGCTAGGCCCCCCGTCGCAATAACCCGCATCCCGGGGCCCAACTCTGCACGAAAACGAGCCACCATGCCCTCCACGAGCCCCACATAGCCAAAAAGCACTCCTGAACGCATTGCATCAATAGTATTATTCCCAATGGCACGAGGAGGCCTTTTTAGGTCAATACGAGGAAGCTTGGCCGTTCGCTGAAAGAGAGCTTCAGCTGCCACTCTGACCCCCGGAGCGATAGCTCCTCCTAGATACTCTCCCTTGGCAGAGAGAGCATCAAATGTCGTGGCTGTGCCGAAATCCACGATGCAAGCTGGCCCCCCATAGAGGCGATAGGCGGCCGCTGCGTTGACAATGCGATCGGCCCCTACCTCACGTGGGTTACTATAGCGGATGGCCACACCTGTCTTTACGCCGCTCCCAACAACGAGCGGTTCCAGCCCCAAATACCTGTAAAGCATCTCCTGAAAGACATCTGTCACAGGAGGGACAACACTGGCCAAGGCTACACCGTCGATCTCTTGGGCTTCCAAACGATGGTACGCCAGGAGATCCATCAAAAGCATACCATACTCGTCGGGCATTTTGGCATGGTCTGTACTGATGCGCCAATGCGTGAGCAGCTCATCGCCGCGGTACAGCCCCATAACAATGTTCGTGTTGCCAATATCCACACAGAGCAACATCATCCCTTCCTCTCTTTGCCGCTCAAGCGAGCCCTTCGCCTGCCTATATGGCGCAGCGTCCCAACAACCGCCACTGTCACAATCGCTGAAACTATTACCTCAGGAATGCCATGAGTTACCCCCACCATCAAAGCAGGGCCTGCTGAGAGGTACCCTCTCCACACGGCCACTGAAAGGACAAGCACCGTATTGGTTAGCGAGCCGACGGCTGCCGCGATGGCCAACTTGATGATCTCCACTTCCTCCCGGCGCATCCACCAATAGAGAGCCCCTGCGCCTATCGTGGAAGCGGCAACAAGCACAAGCCCCAGCCAACGAGCTATCTTGTAGGCCTCCCAACTGAATACTAGCATAAGACCATAAAGCACCACAAGCAAGGCAAGAAGCACCCTTCTCCCCGCTCGGCGAAGCCCCATATAAATCCAAGCGGCAGTCACCCCGATAAAGAGCCTTGGGAGTATGGCAACCAGGGGATCTTTGAACATAGGGATACCTGCATTCATAAAACTGGCAAAGCCAAAGCCCAAGCCAATGATTAACCCCACCAATGGCCCTTCTAGGACGCCTCCGATGATCGCAGGGATGTGTGCAATCGTCGCATTGGCCGCCGGCGTCGGCACGGGGATCATCCCAATCCGCGCAAAGACCAAAAGTAGGGTAATGGCCAAAAGCACCCCAGCTATAACAACGCGCCGAATTCCTCTCTCCATCTTTTCCCCCTCTTACAGAGATGTTTACCACAAGAGAACAGCCAGAAAAATTGCCACAGCCAACACCAGAGCAAGGGCATCTTTGACCCCGAAACTATAGGTCTTGAAGTACGTCCGCCCTTTGCCCCCGTGGTAGCAGCGGGCCTCCATCGCCAAGATCATTTCTTCCGCCCTTCGAAAGGCATCGACGAACAAGGGGATGATCAAGCTCGCCACTCGGCGGGCATTGTGCACCAAGTGCCAGCGCCCTCGAAAAGCAACATTGACCCCTCGAGAGGCTTGCGCCTTGAGAATCGCCTCCATCTGCTCACCCAAAAGGGGCAAGAAGCGCAGAGCGATCGTGCCCACCAAGGCCAACTCGTGACCAGGAAAGCCCAGGGCATCCAGAGGATGGAGCAGACGTTCCAAGCCATACGTCAATGCCCCCACCGTTGTCGTGTTCGTCAACAAACTGGTAAGCATCAAAAGAGCAAAGAAGCGCAAGAGCGAGACGACAACCAAATGCACAGCCTCTGCTGTGATTTGAATGCCCTTCCAGGCAAAGAGCACTTGAACCGCCCCGGTGCCACGGTAAAAGAAAAGCTGCAGCAAGGTGAACAATAGGATCAATGGGAGAGCTGGGCGAATGCTCGCCCAGATATAGTGCACCGAAAGCCTAGCCAACTTGACCAGGCCAAGGATGAAAAGGCAAAGCAATAACGCCACAGCATACGTACGTACAAAAACGACCGCCCCTACCAAAAAGGCAAAGCCAAGCAGTTTCGCACGAGGATCTAGCCGGTGTAATGGCGAACCTGTGGGAATATATTGGCCGATGCTTACATG
>JAGGYI010000241.1 GCA_021162655.1 Anaerolineae bacterium | reverse complement strand
TTCGCCAGCCCTTCGCGGTAGACCCGCACATCATCGCTGGCTAAGGTCCAAGTAGAAACATTCCCCGCCCGATCCTCGGCACGCACACGAAAGTAGTAAAAGTTGTTCAATTCCAACCCACAGAAAGAACCGCTCGTAGCCGCCACATCAACAAGCCAGCTTTCCCAAGGGCCATATCGTCCCCGCCGATACTGTACGGTGTACTTTTCCACACCGGAACCCTCGGGGTTATCCTCACCAGCCCAGCTCACTTCGATGCACTGCTGGTCCGTCCCTGCATAGTCGGAAGCCGGACGAACGCTGCAACGCGGCGGCAAACGATCCACCTTGAGAACCGCCTGCTTGTATGGCCACTCAGTATTGCCAGCATGATCCACCGAGTAATACTCGAGGAGATGTTCTCCCTCTTGTGAAATGAGAACATCCTGACCAACCCAGAGCTGCCACTGCCCACCATCAAGGCGATAGTAAGTGCCAGCTACCCCCGAGGCGTTATCACTTCGTTGGAACTGGAGAACGACGGCTGAGACATAATAGCCATTACGCCCCTGCGTACCTGTCGCCTGCACACTCGTCTCCGGAGCGGTGGCGTCATAGCGCAATACCACCGAAACAGCCGTAGTATAGTCCACGTTACCTGCGCGGTCCTTTAGCCAGAGGTAAAGAGGCGTCTCCCCATCATGATCTACAGTGATCCCCGAGATGCATGACTCCCCCAAGCCCAAAGTCGTTTCATGTTCATAATCCGCATTGCTTTGAGGCGGTCCCCCCCGCTTGTAATAGACACGCCGCACGCCGGAATAATCCTGAGGATTCGTCCAGCAAATCTGAAAGCTGTTCGTCCGCGTCCACCCCGAGGGATTCACTGAGGGACTCAATGGAGAAGCAGGAGCATGGGTATCGATATAAATCGCCTGGCTGGCTAGAGCAGGCTGGTAGTTGCCAGCAGCATCGCTCGCCCGACACTCGACAGTGTAACGGCCATCATTCTCATCAAGCACAAAAGAGTGCTGGGCTGTTCCCAGCGGACTGGGCAGAGGTACGGTGATCCAATCCCCCACCCAGTTGCTTCCACTTATCCGATAGTAAAAGGCTGCCAAGCCACTCAGCGCATCATGCCCAGTGATGGTCACCGTCACAGGCCCCGTAAAGAACATGGGATCCTCCCCTCGGGGGCCATCGGGCGAAGGAGAATCACAGGTAGGTGGTATGGTATCAAGGCGGAAGGTATCCGTCACCGCCATGTATGGGCTTGCGTTCCCTGCACGGTCTTTTAGCCAAACATAGATAGTATGCTCTCCATCCCCTGGCACCGAGAGCCCGTTGAGGCAATGGAGGTCCTCACCTGCTACAAAAGTGGGCTTGAGGGTAATGGTAGGATCTTCATCGAACTGGTAAAAGGCCCCAGCGATCCCAGAGAAATCCTCTGGATTCGTCCAGCAGAGGCCAAAGAGACCGTTGATGTTCACCCAGTCTGCCGGCGTGGCGACGGGATCATTTGGTGGCCAAGGGGGCGAACCATCCACATTCACCGTGATCACCTGCGTCGCCGAGAGGTTCCCCGCCACATCCTGGGCCCGATACTCAAAGGCATAGGCCTTATCTCCCTCAGAGCCATCAATATAGATAGTAGTACCTTGAGTCCAAGCCGTCTCTCCCACAGGGCGATATTCTACGTGAGCCACCCCCGAAAGGGCATCCATCGCGCTTAAGGAAATCGTCACTGGTGGCTGCACATATTCACCAGTCTTGTCGGGCACTGCTGTAACGGTTGGGGGAGTCCAATCGATGCGACACAGTGGAGTTACAAGATGAGAACTCTCAGCGTTGCCCGCCTTATCCACAGCGTAATAGGCCAGGGTGTGCTCTCACCCTCACTGGCAACAACGAATTGATCTCCTTCTTGCCAGCTCCCCCCATCGAGGCGATACCACGTCTGATCCACCCCCGAAAGGTCATCGGTGGCCGAGATGACCACAGAAACTGTAGCGGTATACCAGCCACTAGCTGGCACGGTTGGGGTCACCTCAATCTGGCTTGTTGGAGGAACGATGTCGATAGGCACGGTGATCCGTTGAGTCTCCTCAATATTGCCTGCATTATCCACCGAATAGAACTCATAGCCAGGATGCTCTGCTGTAGCCTGAAAGCTGTTCCCCTCATTCCAGAGGCCTGCCACTCGCCGCCAGTAGGTGGCCCCCGGGCCAGAAGCCACATCACTCACGGTGAGCGTCACCGTCACCGTACTGCTGAACCAGCCCTTGCTCGGCAAAGGCGGCGAGTACTCGGGCGTGGTGACAGGCGGGGTGGCATCATAATGAGCAACAACTGTGCGCCGGTTGTTCTGATCCTTGCTGCCTGCACCATCCTCCAGCCAAACATGCAAATCCCAGGCCCCCTCGCTAGGAGGCGTCAATCCCTCCAAGCGATGGATGCCTGCTCCAGGGACGCGCGTCCCATCGCTGGGCGAGGTTGGAGGATCCCCCCACTTGTACCAGGCCGCCTGGATACCCGCTGGCGCAGGAGGGTTCGTCCAGGTAGCCGTAAAGACGCCCGTTGCCGTCCAGCTTGAAGGCTCAATCTGCAAAGCAAAGGGCGGCGGAGGAGCACTCCCCCCGCTGTAATAGAGCGTCACGCTAACAGCAGTAGTATGGTCTGCATTGCCAGCCTTATCCTCCAGCCAGACGTAGCAAGGAACCTCACCGCTAGAGGGCACTGAAAGGTCGGTAATCTGCCAAATATTCATCCCCGAGCGCGACCCGCTGTAATCACTGTTGCTTGTAGGAGCATTGAAGAACTTGTAATAAGCTCGATAGATGGGCGAATCGCTTTGGGGAGGATTGGTCCATGAAAGATCAAAAGAGTTCTCATCTGTCCAGCCAGAGGGATCAGCAGCCAAGCTCTGAGGGCCAGAGGGAGCCTGCTGATCGAGCCAAAGGGTCACCTCGCTATAGTGCGTGTAATCGCTGTTGCCGGCCCTATCTTCCAACCAAACATAGACCTTCTTTGGCCCATGGCTTCCCAAAGAGATGTTCGTGAGGGTGCGAATATCCTCCCCCTCTTGGGAGCCCGTCACGTCCGTCGGTCCCAAAGGGGGAGTACTTCCTATCTTATAGTACGCCTTGACGACCCCCGAAAGATCGCTGGGGTTCGTCCAAGAGAGGGTAAAGTTATCCTGGTTCGTCCAATCAGAAGGATCCGCCGCCAAGCCGATGGGCGCACCGGGGCTGGTGCTATCCACTTTGATCGTATAGGTAGGCGAGTTCTCTATCGCAGAGGTCAGATCGGTGATCCGAAACTGCACTTTGTTCGAGAGCCCCGAATCGATCAACGAGGAAAGGGTCAAAGTGAGGTAGACGGTGCTTGAAACAGGGGAACTATGCTCTAGAGCGGCATCAGAAGCCCAGGTGCTCCAATTTGCCCCTCCGTCTGTAGAGTAGCGATACTGAGAGGTAGCCTCCTGGAGACCATCGCTATCCGTCACCGTCACACAGATGACCACCGGCTTGGTGCTCCAGCCAATAGGCGCGGTAAGCTCCCACGTGGCTTCCGCCAGTAAAGCATTCGACTGAGGAGCTTGGGGCACCTTTGCCCCCACCAATGGGCTCAGAAGCAAGAGAAAAAACAAACTAAAGGCCAGATACCCGGCCCCTCGCCACCATCGCGAGGCAGGCACCTGCAGGGGCAACAGAGACCGTTTCATGCGCTTGCTTCCTCTCTGGCAAGATGTGGGAATATCTCAGCCCGCGGCTCTGGAAACTTAATACTTCTCAAAGCGATAGCCCAGGCCGCGGACGGTGGTGATATATTTGGGGTTTGCTGGGTCCTCTTCGATCTTGCTACGCAGCCGCCGGATATAGACAGCGATTTGGTTGCTGTAACCATCATAGTCATACCCCCAAGCATGACTGAGGAGGTAATCATGGCTGAGGGTACGGCCAGCATTGCGCATCAGGCAGTGCAATAGACGGAATTCGATGGGCGTCAGATCCACCGCGCGCCCATCTTCCAAGATCACCCGATTACCCACCGGGTCCAAGCGCAACCCACTCACCGAAACGGCCGCATTGGGGTCATCAAATGTCGAGATCTCGCTCCGTCGAAGCACAGCCCTGACACGCGCCAACAACTCTGAGGGCTCAAAAGGCTTGGGTAGGTAATCATCGGCCCCCAGCTCCAGGCCCAGCACCTTGTCCGCCGTCTCCCCCTTGGCCGAGAGGATGATGATCGGCACATCCATCGTCTGACGGATACGTCGGCAAACCTCAAAACCATCGATCTGAGGCATCATCACATCGAGGATGACCAAATCGGGATGCTGGCTATCCACCAACTCCAAAGCCTCTTTGCCGTTGTCCGTCGTGATCACTTCATAGCCTTCCTCCCGCAGAAGGAAAGCGATCATCTTGAGATTGTTCCGATCGTCGTCCACTGCCAGGATACGCATCTTTTCCCCACCCTCTGCTCATGCTTGCAGAAAAAAGCCACCCTTGGGGAAATTATAACATTCCTAACTGTTCTGAGCAAAGACTTGGGTGGCGACAACGCTCGGCGGCCCAAACTGGGATCCGGCTTTTATTTTATGACGCTCATGCTAGGCAAAAGATACGAGGAATTTTCAAAAAACGCCTAGGCGTTTTTGACCTGGGCGTGCAAAGCCTGAAAACGCTGAAAATAGTCCTCCCGTACAAAGCTCTCGGCGATGCGCTCTAGCTTGAGCTCAGCCTGGATAAGCTCAGAGCGATCTTGATTCGCCTGAGCGAGGATGAGCCCCATCGGGTCGACGATCTGCGAAACGACGATCTGAAGAGGCCCCGCCACATTCGCCGCCACAAGAAAGCAACCGCACTCGGCCGCCCGAGAACGCAGATGTGCCCCCATGACAGGTACTTTCCATGTATCCTTGCCAGCGCCATAGAACCCCTGAAAGATGACTTCCACACCTCTGTCGAGAAGGGCCCGATAGCCATCGGGGAAGCGTACATCATAACAAATCTGCAACCCCGCCCTGATGCCCTTGAGCTCAAAGAGCACCCAGCGCTTGCCCGACTGATAATAGCGAGTATCGTCGGCCGTGAGGTGTACCTTATCATAAGTGGCAGCAAGCTGCCCTTCCTCTGAATAGACATAGAGGCGGTTCCACCAACTCTGCCCATCCCAGGCCTCAGATCCGACGATCGTCCACAGCTTTAATTCCCTGGCCAGCTCAGCGATGGCTGCCAACGCCTGGGCGATTGCCGGCCACTCTGCTGGACGCCTCCCCCGCCCGATGTTGGGAGCATAGCCGGTGAGCGCCGTCTCGGGGAAAAGGACCACCTCAGCCCCCCGGGCTGCAGCCTCGCGCATCGCCTCGCGAATGGTTTCCAAGTTCTCCTCCAGCAAAGCCCCAATGGGTACTTGGGCCGCCAGCACGGGTAGAACGTCTCTCTTGGACATCAACCTTCCTCCTCAAAGCCATCATCAGCCGGCATTCTAGCACGGCACCCCAGCCTCGCCAAGCCCTTTTTCCCCCGCCTTCCGCTCTCACTGCCTGCGTAAAAAAGCCGTCAATTCCCTTAAAATTCCTTGACAGGACCCTCATCGTCTTTATAA
>JAGGYI010000310.1 GCA_021162655.1 Anaerolineae bacterium | reverse complement strand
TTCCTTTGGTGGTTCGAGCGGAGGGGAAACACCCGGCTCCATCCCGAACCCGGCAGTTAAGCCCTCCAGCGCCGATGGTACTTCCCTGGAAACGGGGCGGAAGAGTAGGCCACTGCCAAGGGAACCTACTTTCTCTTTTCCCCCCTTGACGAGCACCGCTTGCCCATGTTAAGATCCTCCCAGTGTTCTCAGGAGGGAGGGCCATGTTCCGACGACGTAGGTGGTTTGTGGTAGCAGTGTTTTATGCTTTCGTTCTTCTGCATCAGGCGGACAAGCTCCTTATTGGCCCTCTGACCACGCCGATTATGGAAGAATTTGGTATCAACCAGGCCCAAATGGGAGCCGTTTCTAGTTTTGCGATCATTGTTGCAGCCGTCCTTTATCCTATCTGGGGCTACCTTTACGATCGTTATGCTCGGGCCAAGCTTCTTGCCTTGGCCTCTTTTATTTGGGGGATAACTACCTGGTTGAATGCCCTCGCCCGAACTTATGGGGCCTTTTTGGTGACAAGGGCCTCTACAGGGATCGATGATTCGAGCTATCCGGGGATGTATAGTCTGTTGGCGGACTATTTTGAGCCGCGCATCCGTGGCAAAGTGTACGGCTTACTGCAGACGGCAATGCCTTTCGGATACATGCTTGGCTTGGTACTGGCGACGGCTTTAGGAGGAGCTTTGGGGTGGCGGAAAGTCTTTTTTCTCACAGGTGGCTTGGGCGTGATATTGGCTTTGGTTATTTTTCTTGGAGTGAAGGAGGTACCTCGGGGCCGAGCTGAGCCGGAGATGGAGGGAGTGGAGCAGATTCCTTCGTTTACCTTTGATTGGCAGGTGGCAAAACGTATTTTGCGAAGCCCAAGCATGCGTTTCATTCTCATACAGGGATTCTTTGGGGTCTTTCCTTGGAATGTGCTGACCTATTGGTTCTTCCGCTATCTGGAGACGGAGCGAGGTTTCACAGGCGCCCAAGCCACCCTTACGATGATGGTAGCGATCGTCTCGCTGGCTGGAGGGTACTTTATAGGTGGCGTCTTGGGAGATTTTGCCTTTCGACGCACGTTGCGTGGGCGCGTGTTAGTGGCTAATACGGCAGCTCTTTTGGGGATGGTGCTCCTGGTTCTTACTTTGAGCATACCCAATCAGCAGCGCCTACTCTTTACCATTTCGATGGCACTGACGGGTTTGGTTATGTCTTGGCCAACCTCTAACGTCTCGGCGACCATCCAGGACATCGCCGAGCCCGAGGTGCGGAGTACGGCTTATGCTTTGACCGAGTTTATCTCGAACACGGGGGCCGCGCTTTCGCCCTGACTGGCTGGGCTTATTGCTGATCGTTCCTCTCTCAAAGTGGCTATTTTGAGCATCTGTGTAGTGGCCTGGTTGCTTTGTGCTACTTTCTTTGCCTTCTTGGCGCGGGTTGTTCCCAAAGATATCGAGCGGGTGCGAGCGGTGTTGCGTCAGAGAGCTCGAGCTATCAAGGAGAGGCCTGCTTGAGGAGGTTTTGACAGCCTTTCTATCTCCTCTCAAAGGGGCCATGTTCTACTTGGTGCGGAGGATCGCTCATCTGGTAGGAAGTCCTGCCCTGTTGGCCTCAGCCAAAGATAACTTGAGCGATGTGCTTTCCTCAGGCATGGCTCTTGGTGTCCTGGGAAGCCGTTTTGTGCGAACTTTTTCTGCTCCTTTGGCTGCTTTCTGTGTGGCTGCTTGGATCTTTTGGAGTGCGGCACAAGTCCTTTGGGAGAGCGTGCGTCAGTTGATAGGTGGGGCCCCTCCGGAGGAGGTTTCGGAGGCTATAGTGGAGGCAGTTTGCTCTGTACCCGGCGTATTGGATGTGCATCAGGTGATTGTTGAGTATGTGGGTCCCCAAGTGCGTGCAGATATTCACATCGATTTGGATGGCCGGCTGAGCTTGGAGGAAGTGCATCGCATCAGTGATCAGGTTCGGGAGCGAGTGGAAAGGTTGCCTGAGGTAGATCGCGCTTTTGTGCACGCGGAGCCAGTGGATTGGCGGCTTTATCGTGAACGTGAGAGCATTGTTCAGTCGGCGGGGCAGCCATGCGCTGTGCGCCAAAAGGGCAAATGATCGTCACAAGGATTGTCGGTAAGGAGTAGTCTGTGCAGCCGTGGCAAAGAGCTTTTTGGGTCTTGGTGTTGTTATTATTTGTATTCAGCCTGCTCGCAGTTGGGATCGTAGTAGAGAGGGCCTGGACGGCTCGTGGAAGGGTTGCGCGTCAAATGGCTCAGCGCACAGGGCGGGATGCTGTTCTAGAAATGACGAGCACGCCCCCTTCTTTGGAGCGTCCGGATCTCCGTCTTCCTGTGCGTGTGTTAGCCAAGTTACTTTTCCCTCTAGTGAGAAAGGGCCGAGGTGGATCTGCTACACTACCTGCCCCTACAAAGACTCGCATTGAGCCCCCTACTGTACCTCCTCCTCCCACTCAGACTCCCTTGCCTCCTTGGCCTCCCCCTCTTTCAGGCCCTAGTGCAAGCAAATTAGGCCTCCATGTGCAGTGGAATAACTCCCCGGAGATCATGGAGTTCATTCGGAGAATGAAACCGGCGGTTGTGAAAGCGGTGGATGATCTGGGTTTTTTGGAGGAGGTGAAACAAGTTTCCCCTTCCACAGTGACCATTGGGCGGCTAGCAGGGCCCGAGCAGCACATATCCATGGAAGGAGATCCTCGAGCAGCCGCTCGGGCTTTTGTGGCGAGAAACCTGGAGACGTATCTTCTGAATCCTGCTGTTGATTATTGGGAAGGAGTGAACGAGCCTTCTGTGCAAGGCAAGATGGCGTGGTTTGCTGCCTTTGAGGCAGAGCGTGCCCAGGCGATGGCAGAGCATGATTTGCGTGTGGCAGTGGGCGCTTTCTCAACGGGGGTGCCAGAGTGGGATGAATTTGCTGAATTCATCCCCGCCATTGAGGCGGCCAAGATGTATGGAGGCATTCTGACAGTGCACGAGTATGACGCTCCGACGCTGGATCGCTCCTTTGGGGCGGGCCTCCCAGGGCATCCTGATTATCCTGATCGGGGCGCGTTGGCTCTGCGCTATCGATGGTGGTATGAAGATTTCCTCAAGCCTAGAGATTTGGTGATACCTCTGGTTATCTCGGAGCTGGGAGTGGATGGGACGGTGGGGAATCGACCGGGCCCTCCAGGACGTGGCTGGCGAGATTTCATCGGTTATTGGAAGGAGAAAGGTTTGGGCGGTGATGGTGTACAGATATATATTCGCCAATTAGCTTGGTATGATGCTCAGGTACGTCAGGATAGTTATGTCCTTGGCTTTGCTGTTTTTACTGCTGGTGCGATGAATGAGGAATGGCAGAGTTACGATATTACATCTATCTTGCGTTGCATTGCTCGCGATATTATCGTTCCTGCTAGTAGATGACGCTGTTGCAAGGCAAGCCGAGGCGGCAGGGGTTCCCCTGCCGCCTTTTTTGTTGTCGTTTTGCATGAATCCTTGATATTTATGATGTACAAAGCAGGGAATTATCTATCACAAAACCCCTTTCGGTGGTCTGTGAAGCATGTTAAACTTAAAGTACCGGCCGGTATGTAAACAAGCCAGAGGACTATTTATCGAATTTAGCCTTTGAGAAAGGAGGGGTGGAGACAGCAAAGCTTTCTCTTCAGGGAGAGTTGCTTTTGTATCTTAGGAGGATGAGAGCATGTCTGGAAAGCGTTTGACGCGGAGAGGTTTTCTGCAAAGGGCCGGCCTTGTGGGAGCGGGCTTGATGGCTGCGCTGACAGGGTGCAAGCCCAAGGTCGTCGAAGTAACCAAGATTGTTGAAAAAGTTGTCAAAGAGACCGTCGTTGTCCAGGCGACCCCAGTGAAGAAAGCTCCTGAGAAGGTAGAGCTGGTAGGCTGGACTGTGCATGGTATGGATCCGGAAAACGAGAAGCACAAGCCCTACCGAGAAGCCGTGATGAACTTGTTCCAGGTCAAGTATCCCTATGCTACGTTTAAGCATATGAATATGGGCTGGGACGAGAAGCTGCGTCAGAATTTGGTCTATCCCATCATGGGACGGTTGCTGTGTTGGCTGGATATGTCTTTGCCAAACTTCAATTTCCTGGTCGGGATGCGGCCTTTCTTTATCTGTTGAGCTCTATGATGATCCCGGGGATCGTCTTTTGGATTCCCACTTATA
>JAGGYI010000089.1 GCA_021162655.1 Anaerolineae bacterium | reverse complement strand
CTTTTTCCTCCTCCGAGAAGGCAAAGACCCATTGGTAAAGGAGGTCCTTGTACTTTGCGCCCAGCTGGTTGCTCAGCCAATCCACCAGGGAGAGGCGGCACATCAGGTCGATCTCGGTGCGTGGGGTATAAAAGATGCCTGCCTGCCCGCGCTGATCTTCCTCCCCTTGCTCGCCGAAGGTCACGTTCACTAAGCGTTCGTAGACCATCCCCAGCATCTCGGGGTCCACGGCCACCTCTTCGTCAAAGCGCCCGCTCTCTACGATGGTAAAGTTGTAGCGCTCAAAGAGCCCCGGATAGGTACCGTCCAGCCACTTTTCAAAAAGGAGGGTAAAGGGCTCGTCGGGGAGGGGTTCCTCCAGGAGATCGTCCAGGCCGGGGCGCTGGCGGTAGAGGCCGCCGTTGAGGTAGGGGGCCAGGGAGAAGGCGTGGATCAGCCAGTGGGGGAAGGTTTGGTAATATTCGGCGCGGTTCTGCCAGCGCTTGTTAAAGGCCTCGAAAAAGAGGACCCGGAGCCAGGATGAGTGAAAGGTGTTGGGTCGAGTACGGCCCTCTTGGAGGACCTCCCGGTAGGCCTCCCAGAAGTGGCGCATAAAGTTGCGGTCTGTGGAGCCCTCGGGCCCGAGGAGCCAGCCCTTGCGGGCGATAAAGTAGAGGAACATGATGCGGTTGAGAAGCTGGTGGGCATAGTCGCGGGCCCAGATGGGGTCGTGGTCGGGATGGGTATGGGCCAGGAGCTCCCTGATGTGCTGAAAGACCGTGCGGTAATCCTGATAAAAGCGCTCGCTCACCCGTTGGATGCTAAAGGCGCGCCTGTGTTGTTCCCAGATCTGGGAGGGGTCGTCGCTCTCCCGGCGGATGCTCTCGAGCACCTCCAGATCGGTGCGGTAGGGGTGCTCTCGCTGCACTTGGAGGATGCGTAGCCAGAGGCGCATTTTGTCTTTATCTCGACGGCCGGGCAGGCGCTCTGGGGAGACGAAGGTCAGCTCATCGAAGCGCCCCCTGAGGGTAAAGACAAAGAGGTTGTTGCCTTGGGGATAGTGCCGGTAAAAGGCCTCCAGGAAGCGGCGGATGTCGCTGCGCCGAGCGCGCTCGTGGGCCAGCTCGGCATGAAAGATGCGGAATAGGTCCCCCTCCGTCTTGATCTGAGCGAGTTGATGAAGCGAGACGAGGCTTTCGCGTGCCCTTTGGGGTAGGTCCTCCAGCTCTCGTGAGGGGATGGGTTCCTCTGTGGGGTAGCCAAGGGCAGCAAAGAAGCGCTGGCCTCCCTCCAGGGAGCGGTATTCAGCCAGGGCAGAGCGAATGGAATCCGTCATCTCTGGGGCCTCCTTTGCTGGAGTGAGCGCTCTTTCGGCACGGCTCGAGGGCGGATTTTTCTATATTATACCCTCCCATTCCGACAGAGGCCAGCGCTATGTTGGTCGAAATTAAATTTCGACCAACTCAGCCACGAGCGAGGGGGAGGAAGACCTGCCAGTAGGCTGGTGCGTCGGCATAGCCGATCCGGTAGACCCCTTCTTGGTCCACGCCAGCATACCACATGCGGTAGGTATCGTCCTCGCGCAGGACAAAGGGAGTAAAGAGGTCGTAAGAGTCCCAGGCTTCGGGGGTGGCACTGGGGCCAAAGACGGGGTTGCCGGCCAGTTTTTGCCAGGTGATGCCGTCTTCCGAGGTGGCCTGCCCGATGCGGTTGCTCGGATCGGCTCCTTCCTGGTTGAAAGAGATGTACCACATGCGGTAGAGGTTTCGCTCGGCGTCATAGAGCACGCTGGGCCCAAAGACGTGGGGATATTCCCAGCTCCCTGGGGGGCCAGCGGTGAGCACGGGGCCAGGGTGTTTGGTCCAGTGGATGCCGTCCTCCGAGGTGGCATAGCCGATGGCCTCGGGCTCGTCGGAGGTGTACCCTTTTTTACCTACATACCAGAGATGATAGGTGCCATCCCGGTAGATTACCGTGGGCTCGCGGACGGCGGCCTCGTCCCAGCTGCCGGCGGGGCCGGGGGTAAGGACGGGGTTATCCTTGTATTTGGCCCAAGTGATCCCGTCGTTAGAGATGGCATAGCCGATGGCCCAGCGGCCCAGTCGGTCGCAACCGGCGTACCACATCTCATAGAGGCGGCCATGGTGGATGACGGTGGGGTGGGCGATGCGTCGGCCGTCCCAGCGGAAGTAGGCTCCCACGTTGAGCACGGGGTTGTCGGCGTACTTTTCCCAATGTAGGCCGTCGTGCGAGGTGGCATAGCCGATGCGCCAAAAGTCAAGGCTGTCCCAGCCGGTGTACCACATCTTGTAGATGCCGTCCTCTATGAGGACGGTGGGGGCATAGATGCGAAAGCTATCCCATGTGCCGGGCTCGCCTGGAGAAAGCACAGGGTTCTCGGCCGCCCGCGACCAGCGCCCCAAGGGGCGCCCTCCCTCGCTGGAGCTGCCCTGGGGGAGAAAGAGCCCCAGGATGAGGAGCGCGCTGAGGCAAAGCAGGGAAAACAAGGCTCGCCGACGGGCCAGCTCGTGCATGGGGGTACCCTTTCAACCAAGTTGTATGTGCAAATTATACTGGCTCTGCCGAGAGCGTCAACGGGGCAGGGTGTGAAGGGGACGTCAAGCCGCTTTCCCCCATTTCCCCTCTCCCTTGGGCTCCGCTATAATGGGGGTATGGAAGGCAAAGGCGTGCGCGGGGTGAGCTTGTTGGGCTGGGGCGTGTTCCTGGCCCTGCTTCTTGTTGCCTGCAGTGCCCCTCAGGGTGTGCCCCCGCCGAGCTCCACGCTGCCTATTCCCAGCTCCACGGCCACGCTACAGCCCACTTTAAGCGAGGTGCCAACGCGTACTCGCCCTCCGCGCATCTCCCTGGCTCCACTGCCCCCTGTGGTGGCTCCCGAGGAGGGCCTCAAGGTGGTGGCCCGAGCCGAGGGCGGGGAGCACATCGTGCGCATGGAGCTCTGGGTGGATGGGCGGCTTCTCCGTCGGGTGGAGAGGGCCTCTCTGCGGCATAATATCGATACGCGCCGCCTGCCCCTGGGGGAGCACGAGCTTCTCATCACTGCGGAGGATGCCGCCGGCCGGCAGGGCCGCCTGGAGGCGCGCTTTTCTCTGTGCCTCCCTACCAAGCCTGTGCCGAGCCCTTCTACTCCTGCCCTCCCCAGCCCTATGCCCAGCCCCACAGCGCCACCCACGCTGCCCCCTGCGCCCACAGCTACCCCTACGGCCGCAACGGGGCTCCGGCGGGGCAGCGTGCACTATCGCTGGGGCACGCTGCGCATCGCCACCTATCAATATCGCCAGGCCCTCAATCGCGATCCGGCCAAGGCGGGCCATCCCTATCCTCTCTTGCACCATGGGCAAGTGGGCCCTCCGCAGCCGGTGGACTATCGCGCCCTCTATGTCTGGAACGAGTATCTGGAGCTCACCTTCCTGCCTGAGCTGGGTGGGCGGCTCTACCAATGCCGCTACCTACCCACAGGGCAGACGCTTTTCTACAACAATGCCGTCATCAAGCCCACCCATTGGGGGCCAGAGGACCAAGGTTGGTGGCTGGCCGTGGGTGGGGTGGAGTTCTGCCTGCCCGTAGAGGAGCATGGTTATGTGACGGCTGAGCCTTGGGAGCCGGAGGTGCGCCGCCTGGCGGATGGTGGCGTCTCGGTGGTGATGCGCTTGGAGGAGGAGAGCCACCACCTCCGGACTCGGGTGGAGACCACCCTGCGGCCTGGGGAGGGAGGCTTTCATCTGCGCTCCACCATCATCAACCCCGACGATGCCCCCAAGGCCTTTCAATATTGGATCAACGCGATGCTCGCCCCTGGAGGGCATTCCGTGGGGCCGGAATTGCGCTTCATCTGCCCTGCCTCGGAGGTGATCGTCCATAGCCGGGGGGATCCCTCCCTGCCCGCCGCCCATGAACGGCTCCCCTGGCCCGTCTATCAGGGGCGCGACCTGAGCCGCTATGGGAATTGGCAGAACTGGCTGGGCTTTTTCGCCCCGCAGCTTGAGGCGCCCTTTGCGGGGGTCTATGATGAGGATAGGCAGCTGGGGGTGGTGCGCGTCTTTCCGCCTCAGGTAGCCAAGGGGTGCAAGTTCTTTGGCTTTGGCCAGCATTTTGATGCCCAAGTCTACACCGATGACGGCTCTCAGTACGTCGAGATGTGGGGCGGGCTCTCGCCTACCTTTTGGGATGAGGCCACCCTGCCGCCCAAGGGCCAAGTTTCCTGGGAGGAGACCTGGTACATCCTCTCGCGCTGTGGGGGCCTTTCCCTAGCCAATAAGGAGGCGGCCCTCTATGCCAGCCGCCAGGGGGAGCAGCTTGTGGTGGGGGTCTGCGCTCCAGGGGCTCATCGCTGGCTCCTGCAGGTGCTCCAGGGTGGCCGCGAGTTGGTCCGTCAGCCCTTTGATGTGGGGCCAGGAGCTCCCTTCCGCGATCAGTTACCCTTGGGGAACTCGGCAGGCGAGCTGGACGTCCGTATTCTGGACAGCTCGGGCCGTTTGGTGCTATCCTTTACATTGCGCTAGCGAGGGAGGAGTGAGCGAGATGCGTTGTCCGCGATGTGGCTATGAGATCAAAGGGCGGGCCCTTTTTTGCCCCAATTGTGGCTATCGTTTGGAGCAAGATGCTCAGGCACCGCGCCAGCAGCCTCCGGCGGAGCCCCTGGCCGCGATGGAAGAGAAGCCCAAGCGTCGGGGCTGTAGCCTGAGCCTGGCCGTCTTGCTCATCGCCGGGCTGGTGATGGTCCTCATCGCCGGGCTGGGGGTGGCGGCCGTCTATTACGGCCTGGCAGATCGGGCCAAGGTCGAGCGCCAGGCCGCCGAAGAGCACTATCAGAAGGGCCTGACCCATTTGGAAAAGGGCGAGCTAGAGCTGGCCATCGCCGAGTTTGAGGTGGCCCTTCAGCTGAACCCCAAGCTCAAGCAGGCTGAGGTCAAGCTCCTCGAGGCCAAGCAAAAGCTCGCTGCACGCCCTACGGCTACCCCCATGCTCCAAAAGGAGACCAAGGCGGCTTATTTAGAAAAGCTGCGCCAGGCCCATCAGCAGGGCGATTGGGCCGAGGTCTTTGATATTGCCGATCGTCTCCTCGCCCTGGATCCTACCTATCACCGCGATGAGGTGGACCAAATCCTTTTTGATGCCTTTTACCAGAATGGCTTGCAGCTGGTGGAGCAGGACCGCATGAAGGAGGCCGTGCGCCTCTTTGATCGCGCCCTAGCCCTCCAGCCCGATAATACCCAGGTGGCCCACAGCAAGCACCTGGCCACCCTCTATATGACGGCGATGGGCTATTGGGGGGCGGATTGGGCCAAGGCCATCGAGAACCTCGAGACCCTCTACCGCTTGGCTCCCAAATACAAAGACGTTCTCCAGCGCCTCTATGGGGCTCACCTGAACTATGGCGATGACCTGGCCAAGGAGGGCAGGTGGTGTGAGGCGGCCGAGGAGTATGGCAGGGCCGTCAAGCTCATGCCCGATACCCCGCCAGAGCTGGCAAGCAAGCACCAGCAGGCCCTTGCCCGCTGCAAGGAGGCGCCTACAATCCCCAGCGAGGGAGCCACGCGCCAGCCTCAGGCGACCCCTGGCCCCACCGTGCCATCGGGCACCTTCTATGGGCGCCTGGTTGAGCGCAAGCCACTCAAGGAGGGGCAGATGTTCATCCGCGGCAAGGTGCTCGACAAGAACGGCAAGGGCATCCCTGGCGTGCGCGTCAAAATCCAGGCCTGGGATTGGTCCGCTGTTGCCGTGACCGATGGCGAGGGGCAGTACGCCTTTGATGGGCTGGGGAACCCCGTCACCTATACCCTTTCCTTGCCCGATCTCCCCTGCCTACCCTTTGAGGTGCTGGGGGTGTGGGGCAAGCTCACCTGGGTAGATTTTCAGCAGGCCAAGTAGCCAGAGGAGGGGCCATGCCAGAGGAACGACATGAGCAGCGCCAGATCAACATCGAGGTCCCAGCGAACCTCGAGGCGATCTATGCGAATTTTGCCGTCATCACCCATTCTCCTTCCGAGATCATCATCGACTTTGCCCGCCTTCTACCTAATAGCCCCAAGGGCAAGGTCTATGCGCGCGTCATCATGACGCCGATGAACGCCAAACTGCTCCTCCGCGCCTTGAACGAGAACTTGACCAAGTACGAGGCCCAGTTTGGCGAGATCAAGATCCCCGAGAGCAAGGGCTTTGAGGGAGATCGGGCCCTGGGCTTTCGTCACTAAAGCCATCACGAGGAGGTTTGCTTTGATCGAGAACTTGGAGGCGCTCGTTGAACGCATCCGCGCCCATTGGGAGCAAAAGAACGAAATCCGCGACCTTACCCTGACGCGCTCTCGGGCGCTCATCCGTTTCTGTGCGAACAGCATTCGCGCTACCCACCGCCATGAATACGAGCGGGCTGAGCAGCTCCTGGCCGAGGCCAAGGCTGCCGCCCAGACGATGTGCGCTGAGGCGCGCGTCTATCCGGATATCTACTATGCGGGCTATCTGCAGGATGCCCTCAAGGAATTGGCCGAGGCGGCCATCACCCTGGCCCTGGTGCGGGGGGAGGAGCTCCCCGATCCCGACGAGATGGAGATCCCCTATCCAGCCTATCTAAATGGCTTGGCCGAGGCCATGGGGGAGATGCGCCGCTTTGCCCTCGATAGCATCCGCCGGGGCGATACGGCCGAGGCCGAGCGCCTCCTGGAGATCATGGACGAGGTCTATAGCTACCTGGTGACCATCGACTTTCCCGATGCGTTGACGGGTGGCCTGCGCCGAACGACGGACATGGTCCGCGGGGTGACAGAGCGCACCCGGGGCGACCTAACCACCGCCGTTCGCCAGGAAAAGCTGCAGGCGGCCCTGCAGGCCTTTGAAGAGAGGCTGAACGCACGCCTGGGTGGGCAGTAATGGCTTTCCTTTGCCCAACATGCCGACGGAGAGCACGATGAGCCGCTGGGAATGGGGCCTTGTCCTCGTCCTGACCTGTATCACCATCGCCACGCTGGCCTTTGTTCCGCCTCCGCGCCTGCCGCGGGGAGAGGAACAATTGGCCGCTTTGCTGGGCACCCCCAGTGCTACGCCCAGCCCCACGGCCACCTTTACCCCTCGGCCCACACCCACGCCGAGCCCTACGTCCAGCCCCACGCGGCGGCGGCCCACTTTGACACCTACGGCCACGGCCAAGCCTTCGCCGACGCCGTCGGCTACGCCTTTCCCCTTTGATACCCATCCCGAGCTGCCGCGTTATATTTATGTGGACCAGGCCAGCCAGCGGATGTACCTCTTTGAGCATGGCCGGCTGCTGCGCATTATCCTCTGTAGTACAGGCCTGCCCGATCCTGATAAATACACTCCCGCCTGGAGCGGCCGGGTGGGTCGCTATTGGGGCACCTTTCACGCCTTTGGCGTCTATGCCGATGAGGCTTGGTACCTCTTTAAATCCGAGGGCTCTATCCTCATCCACAGCCTGCCTTACACCCTCTACAATGGCTACAAGGTCTATCAGGACCGCGAGGCCCTCGGGGTGCGGCCAGCCTCCCATGGATGTATCCGCATCTCCCCTGAGGACGCGGCTTGGTTCACCGCCTGGAAGCCCGAGGGGGTGCCCATCACCGTCTCGGAACCCTATTTGGAAAAGTGGCGTGCCTACTTTGCGCGCAACCTTACCCCTACGCCGACCGTAATAAGGGAGGAGGTGCAAAGATGACCGAGATTGCCATCCGCACAGAGGGGCTAGGTCGTTCCTTTGGAGAGCTCCGCGCGGTAGATGGCCTCACTCTGGAGGTGCCGGCGGGGGTGATCTTTGGCTTCCTGGGCCCCAATGGCTCAGGCAAGACGACGACCATCCGCTTGCTTTTGGGCCTCCTCGAGCCCACCGCTGGCCAGGCTTGGGTGTTGGGCCACAGCGTGCGCCAGGAGGCCTGGGCGGTCCGCGAGCGTGCGGGGGCCCTCCTCGAGGAGAATGGCCTCTATGAACGGCTGACGGCCGAAGAGAACCTCGAGTTCTATGGGCGCATCTACCGCTTGCCCAAGGCGGAGCGCCGTGCGAGGATCCGTGAGCTGTTGGAGCATTTTGGCCTCTGGGAGCGGCGTGCAGAGGTTGTGCGCACCTGGAGCCGCGGAATGCGCCAAAAGCTCGCTCTGGCTAGGGCCCTTTTGCACCGCCCACGCATCCTCTTTTTGGATGAACCCACGGCGGGGCTGGATCCTGTTGCGGCGGCCTCTTTGCATGAGGACCTGCTGAGCATGGTCAAAGGTGAGGGCGTGACCGTCTTTCTCACTACCCACAACCTGGCCGAGGCCGAGAAGCTCTGTGCCCTGGTGGGCGTGATCCGCCAAGGCCGCCTCTTGGCGGTGGGTACTCCTGAGGAGCTCCAGGCCAGGGGGCAGGGGACGGAGGTGCAGGTAGTGGGAAGCGGCTTTACATCCGAGCTTTTGGCGGCCCTCGAGGCTCGCCCCGAAGTGCTGGAGGTTGCTTCCTCCGACGGAGGGAATGCCCTGCGCATTCGTTTGCAAAGGGGAGCGCCAATGGCCCCCCTGGTTGCCCAGATGGTGCAGGCAGGGGCGGCCATTGAGGAGGTCTATAAGCGGCGCGCAAGCTTGGAGGAGACTTTTTTGCAGTTGGTGGAGGAAAAAGAGGGGTGATTCGCGATCTGGCGACGGTGATTTGGAAGGAATACCGCGAGTTCGCTCGCGGGGCAGGCAAGGGGCGCCTGGGCACCCTTATCTTTGTGGGCGTCTTTGGGGTGCTTTTCCCCTTGCAGGAGGGGCTGGATTGGTTTACGGGGCCTTTGCCCTTGGTCTATTTCTGCCTTCTTCCGGCGACGATGGTGATGGGCTGGGTGGCCGATAGCTTTGCCGGCGAGCGCGAGCGCCACACCCTGGAGACGCTCCTCGCCAGCCGCCTGCCCGATGGGGCCATCCTCTGGGGTAAGGTGTTGGCTCTCGTCCTCTATAGCTGGGCCATCTCTATTTTGGGCTTGCTCTCATCCGCCCTGGCGGTGAATATCGCCTCTTGGGATGGGCGGGTGCACTTTTACCCGAGCTATATCCTTCTGGGGACCCTCTCGCTGAGCCTGCTCTTGGCTGGGCTGACCACTGCCCTGGGGGTTTTGATCTCCCTGCGGGCTGCGACGGTGCGCCAGGCTGCGCAACGATTAAGCCTGGGGATCTTGGTGGTGGGTTGGATGCCCTTTGTCGTCTTGAGCGCTTTCCCTGGGGCCAGGGAGGCGCTGGCCCGCTGGCTCGACGAGGCAACGCGGGAGGTTGGCTCCCCTCAGGGGGTGTTCATCCGGGCCCTGCCACTGGGGCTGCTTTTCCTTCTGCTGGTTGATGGAACCCTTTTGGCGATGGCCAGGGCCCGTTTCCACCGTTCGCGCCTCATCCTGGAGAAGGGACGTTGAGCCCCGCTTGGCGCCCCGGCCTTTTGGGGGTATCCTGAGGGGAGAAAGGTCCTCCGAGAGGAGGGGGCAGAAGGTGGGCTTGCGTTTCATCGTCGATGGCATGTTGGGCCGCCTGGCCAAGTGGCTGCGCATTCTCGGCTACGATACCCTCTACGATCCTTGCCTCGATGATCCCCAATTGGTGCGCATCGCCCGGGCGGAGGGACGCATCCTCCTCACGCGCGATCACGAGCTGACCCGCCGCAAGAACCTGCAGGTCATCCTCATTGAGAGCGAGGTGCTTGAGGAGCAGCTCGACCAGCTGCATGAGCAGTTGGGGATCGATGCGCAGAACCCCTTTCAGCGTTGCCCCGTCTGCAATGCGCCGCTGGAGCCCGTTCCCAAAGATTGGGCCTGGGGTCAGGTGCCTCCTTACGTCTTTGTCACCCAGGCCGAGTTCCGCCTCTGCCCCGAGTGCAACCGCTTCTATTGGCGGGGAACCCATTGGGAGCATATGCGTGAGCTGTTTGCCCGTTGGCGCGGGCGAAAGGAGCAAGATGGAACGCACGAGTGAACGGGAGGGGCGGCTGCTCTTGGCTGCCAGGGTCCTCTCCCTGGCCTGGGCGGCTTGGTGGCTCTTTTTCGGTTTGGCCTCGGCCCTTGGCGAGGGGTTGGGTGTTCTGGGAGGGGTCCTCCACGTCGTCCTGCCTGGGGGCGTTTGCCTACTCAGTGCCCTGCTCGCCTGGCGCTGGCCCATCCCCGGGGGATGGCTCCTCGTCGTCGAGGGGCTTGCCCTGGCGGTGGGCTACCAGGGCAAGCCCCTCGACGACGAGGAG
>JAGGYI010000256.1 GCA_021162655.1 Anaerolineae bacterium | reverse complement strand
TGGGGAGCGCTGCCATTGTTCCCCTTGCGCCGAAAGCCCCGGCTCTTTTCTAGATACTCGTTGAGCATCTCGATGCTATAGCGCCGGTGGCCTCCGGGCGTGCGGTAGGGAACGATGCCACCCTCTTTTTCGATTTTGCTGAGGGTCAGCAGGCTCACCCGTAGGTATTGCGCTGCTTCCTTGGCCGTCAACAGACGATAGCGTTCTCGTTCCACGATCCTTGCCCCTCTTTGAATTCAGATATCCTCAAAAGACTCTGATATGCTTAAATCCCCTTCAGGCAATCAAAGTATAGCATAGAGCCGTTTGGGTGCTGTTAATGTCACGTCAATTGGCCTAAACTTGCCGTCAAAGGCCAGGGGCCCTGGAGGATCACCCTCCAAGGCCCCCTGGGGCTTGGCGAAAAGGAGTGGGTTATCCTAGGGCTCGCTCTGTTTGGGAGGGCGTTCCCGAGGGGTTGCCGCCGGCTCCCGAGGAGGCGTTTGTTTACCTCCCTCGTAGCGGAACTGGCTGTTGTAGAGCTCGGCATAGAGGCCGCCTTTGGCCATCAGCTCCTCGTGGGTGCCCTCCTCGATGATGCGCCCCTCCTGCAAGACAAAGATGCGGTCCGCATGGCGCACGGTGCTCAGTCGGTGGGCAATGACCAGGCTCGTGCGGTTGGCCATGAGCGTCTCCAATCCCTTTTGGATAAGCAGCTCGGTGCGCGTATCCACAGAGCTGGTTGCCTCGTCGAGGATGAGGATGCGTGGATCTTTGAGGATGGCCCGAGCGATGGCCAAGAGCTGGCGGTTGCCGTGGCTGAGCATGGTGCCTCTTTCCCCCACCTCTGTCTGGTAGCCCTGGGGCAGCCGCTCGATGAATTGGTGGGCATTGGCCAGCTTGGCCGCTGCGATGACTTCCTCGTCGCTGGCCTCTAAGCGGCCATAGCGAATGTTCTCCATCACCGTGCCAGAGAAGAGAAAGGTATCTTGGGGCACGATGCCGATCTGGCGGCGCAGGCTCTGCTGTTTGACCTGGCGGATGTCGTATCCATCGATGCGGATAGTGCCCTCCTGAGGATCGTAGAAGCGGGCCAGCAGGTTCACCAGAGTTGTTTTCCCGGCGCCGGTGGGCCCAACGATGGCGATGGTCTGCCCTGGTTCGATGGTGAAGGTGATGTCTTGGAGCACGGGTTCGTCCTCTTTGTAGGCAAAGGAGACATGCTCGTAGGCGATGTGGCCCTTGATGGGGGGCATCTCGATGGCGTCGGGGGCGTCGACGATGGCCGGTTTGGTGTCGAGCAGTTCAAAGATGCGTTCAGCTCCGGCAAAGGCTGCCTGCAGCTGCCCGTAGAGATTGGCCAGCTCGCGGATGGGCTGGTAAAAGCGCCGCACATAAGTGAGAAAGGCGACGATCACCCCCACCGAGACGAGAGGTGGGCTGTAGTGGAGAACAAGGTAGCCTCCATAGCCGATGACGATAGCTGAGGCTGCCGTGCTGAGCACATCGAGCATGGGCATAAAGAGGGCCGAAAGGGTCTGGGCGCGCACATTTGCCTCGCGGTTTTGGGCATTCACCGCCTCAAAGGCCGCAAAGCTCGCTCCTTCGCGGGCAAAGGCCTGCACCTCGCGCACGCCGGCGATGTTCTCCTGGAGTTCGGCGCTCACCGCGCCGATCGTCTCGCGGGTTCGGCGAAAGGCGCGACGTATCCGCCGTGAGAAGGCGATGGTAACCCCGAGGATGAGGGGAAGTACACTGTAAGAGACGAGGGCTAGCCGCCAGTTTAGGCTGACCATCGAAACGACGATGCCTCCCAGGGTTAGGCTCATCCGCAGGATGCGCATCAGGCTGCCGCCAAAGGCGTCGTTGATCACCTGGGTATCGTTCACTAGGCGGCTCATCAAGTCGCCGGCTTCGTGGCTATCGAAAAAGTCGAGCGAGAGCTTTTGAATGTGTTCCATGATCTGCGAGCGCATCTGCAGGAGCACCTTTTGGGCCACCTGCACCATCAGGCGGAACTGGGCCACGTTCAGCCCCCAGGAGAGGAGATAGGCACCCAAGAGAATGAGCATAACGGCCGAGAGCCCTAGGCGTGGGTCCGCCTCTGGGGGCACCAAAAGGGCGAGCCACCTAGGAGGAGGGGTGTGGCCTGGATTGATGAACTGGTCTATCGCCACACCAATCAGATAGGGGGCCGAGAGATCAGCCAGGACGCCCAGGACGAGCACAAGCGTTACCAGGGCCAGGCGCCCTTTGTAGGGGGCAAAGTAACGCAGGAGGCGACGGATCGTCTTGCTGGTATGTTGTGGGCGGCCTCCATCCACCGGACCACGCATTCTACGGCTCATCGGGCCACCTCCTCTCCCCCTTGGGCTTTCTCAAGGAGCAACTCGGGTTCTAGCTGGGAATAATAGATCTCGGCATAGGTCTCGCTGGTTTCAAGCAGCTCCTCGTGGGTGCCGCGGGCGACGATCTCGCCTTTCTCAAGGACGAGGATGAGATCGGCATTGAGGACGGTGGCCACCCGCTGGGCGATGACGAAACTCGTCCGTCCTTTCATCAGCCGTTCGAGGGCTTTTTGGATGCGGTACTCGGTGGCCAGGTCCACGCTCGAGGTGGCATCGTCGAGGATGAGGATGCGCGGGTTCAAGAGAAGGGCTCGAGCGATGGCGATGCGTTGTTTCTGCCCTCCGGAGAGGGTAACGCCCCGCTCGCCTACATGAGTCTCGTAGCCGTCGGGGAAGCTCATGATGAAATCGTGGGCCTCGGCGGCCTTGGCTGCCTGGATGATCTCCTCCATGGGGGCATCGGGTCGGCCAAAGGCGATGTTCTCGCGGATGGTGCCCTCAAAGAGGGTCGTCTCTTGAAGGACGATGCCAATCTGCGAGCGTAGGGATTTCAGGGTTACATCGCGTACGTCATAACCATCGATGGTCACCCTCCCCTCAGAGACGTCGTAAAAGCGAGGGATCAGGTTGATGATAGTGGATTTGCCCGAGCCGGTGGCCCCAAGGAGGGCCACGGTTTGCCCTGGTTCGGCAACAAAGCTGACGTTCTTGAGCACTGGCTCGGCGCTCTCGTAATAGCGGAAGGTAACGTTCTCAAAGGCCACCCGTCCCTTGATGCGCGGCAGTTCGATGGCGTCCGGTTTTTCGACGATCTCTGATTGAGCGTCGAGGATCTCAAAGATGCGTGCTGCCGAGGCGGCGGCAAAGGAGAGCTGGGCGACGAGCATCCCCAGCATGAGCACAGGGAAGAAGGCCATCATCAGATAGTTGGCAAAGGCTACCAACTCGCCGACGGTCATTGTCCCACCGATCACCTGAAAGCCGCCCAGCCAATAGATGGCCAGGGTGGCCAGGTTGAGGGTGCCAAAGATGGTGGGGAAGCCCAGGGAGAGGATGCGGTTCACTTGGATGTTGATGTCATAGAGCTCCCAGTTGGCCGCCTCGTAACGTTCGCTCTCGTAATGCTCGCGGACAAAGGCCTTTACTACGCGCACCCCGGCGAGGTTTTCTTGGAGGATGGTGTTCAGCTTGGCCAGACGACGCTGGGCCTTGCGAAAGAGGGGGGTGGCCTTGCGAGCAAAGATGCCAAAGATGGCAAAGGTCAACGGGAGCATGGCCACGACGATGAGGGCCAGCCGCCAGCTGAAGGAAAAGAGCACTCCCAGTGAGCCCACGATCATAAAGAGGGCCGAGAGAAACATGATGGCCCCCATCCCCACAAAGCGCTGCACGGCCTCCACGTCGGAGGTGGCCCGGGTGAGCAGTTGCCCCGTGTGGGCTCGGTCGTGGTAGCTGAAGGAGAGCTTTTGGATCTTGGCATAGAGGGTGTTGCGCAGGTCATAGGCGACACCCTGGGCCGTTCGAGCGGCCAGGGCCCCCCTGGCGAACTGAAAGAGTGCCCCCACCAAGGCAAAGGCCACTACTCCCAGGGAGAGGCGGAGCACGCGGGGCCAGTTGCGCTGGAGAATGCCTTGGTCGATGGCCAGCTGCCCCAACTTGGGGATAAAGAGCGTGGCCACCGTGGCGAGGATGAGGCAGATGAAGGTGGCCAGCGCAAGATGCCAGTACTTGCCCAGGTATCTAAGGGCACGCAGGAGAGGTTTGAACATGCTTGTTTCTCCAGAGGACCGTTGGAATACGTTACTATAGAATAAACGATCTTCAGTTTGATTTTATTCAACCTTCTGAGAAAGGCAAAAGGCCAAGCCGGGGCCGGCGTTTTACATTATCGCCAGTAACTGGTATACTATAATTAATTAGGGAATTTTCAGTGTGAGGCGCCTCGGACGCCGAACCGGTTGGGGGTGCAAACAAGGAGGATCGGGAAGAGCATGACGAAAGCGAGTCAACAAAAGATCGTCGTCGAGGGTACGGTGGTGGAGGCACTCCCCAATACGCAGTTTCGTGTGCGCCTGGATAATGGCCACGAAGTGCTAGCCTATATCTCGGGGAGGATGCGCAAATATTACATCCGCATCCTCTTGGGAGATCGTGTGCGGGTGGAGCTCTCCCCCTATGATTTGACGCGTGGGCGTATCGTCTACCGCTACAAAAAGCGCCCGGTGGATATCGATGTCGAGACGCCGAGCCAATAGCGCTCTCCAAAGGCCGCATCCCGTTCGTGGGCGGGGTGCGGCCTCTTTTTTGCTTGTCCTTTGGCTCTGCTTGCGCTGTAACTGGCCTGGATCATCAGCCCTATTGGGCAGAGGAGGCAGATGATGGGAGCTTTGCCTGAGTTGATCTGGGGATATCTCATTCACCTCAGCTACAACATGTGGCTTGATTGCGATTCCCCCGACCCTGAGCGGGAATACATCGGCTATCGGCCCTATCTGCGTTTCGATGAGGACCTTTTTCACCAGCTTTTGGAGCAGATGGCCGAGGCTGGGGTGAACATGTTAGTTATCGACCTGGGCGATGCCGTGCGCTACCAAAGCCACCCCGAGATCGCTGTCGAAGGAGCTTGGAGCTCCGCTAAGCTGCGCGAGGAGCTGGCCCGCGTCCGCGAGTTGGGCATCGAGCCCATCCCCAAGCTGAACTTTTCCACCGCCCACGATGCTTGGTTGGGGCCCTATTCGCGCTGCGTCTCCACAAAAGAGTATTACGATGTCTGCCGGGATCTGATCGCCGAGGTCTGCGAGCTTTTCGATGGGCCACGCCTCTTTCACTTGGGCATGGATGAGGAGACCTTTGAACATCAAAAGTACTATCTCTATGCCCTCGTGCGCCAGTATGACCTCTGGTGGGATGATCTCTTTTTCTACGTTGCCGAGGTAGAGCGGCATGGCGCCCGGGGCTGGGTCTGGTCCGACTATCTCTGGCATCATCCCGAGCGCTTCTGGGCCAAGATGCCCACCTCGGTTCTTCAAAGCAACTGGTATTACTATGGCGAGTTTGATCCCGAGAACGTGCGCGTCAGGGCTTATGATGAGCTAGATGCGCATGGATACGATCAGATCCCCACGGGGAGTAATTATGTGTTGCCAGAGAATCTGCCGCGCACTGTGCAATATGCCAAGGAGCATATCGCTCCAGAGCGCCTCTGGGGATTTCTGCAGACCGTTTGGCAGCCTACACTGCCGCCTTTCCGCGAACGGCACGAAGAGGCCATCAGGGCCATCAAAGACGCCCGCAGAGCTTATGAGGCATAGACCTGCCTCGCAAGCCATCCATCATCTGCACGAGGAGGGACGTCAGTGGATTGGAAGGTTCTCCTGACCGTCTTTGCAGCCGTCTTTATCGCCGAAGTGGGGGACAAGACCCAGCTTGCCACCATGTGCTTTGCCGCGGATCGCCAGGTGAGCAAGTTTCTCGTCTTTTTGGGAGCCTCGCTGGCCCTTATTGTGGCCACGGGTATCGGTGTGCTGGCTGGGGAGGCCCTCTCCCAGTGGCTCAGCGGCAAGCATCTTCGCTATGTGGCGGGGGCTGGCTTTGTCATCATCGGCATCTGGACGCTGCTCACGGCCTAGGGAGCCTTGGAGTGGACAGAAGGCGGACTGGCGGTGGAGAGGAGCTATTGACTTGCCCCGCCTCATTATGCTATACTAGCCAATAGTTGGGCCTTCGGGCCTCTGTAGGGTATTGGTTTTGCCTGAGGATTCCTCAGGCCCAGTGTAGGAAAGGAGGGAGTATCGGGAGGTAAGGTTATTTTGCCTGTTGCTTTTGGCTTTTGCCGAGTTCCGGCTCTTGGATGGGCGGTTTTGGCAACGAGCCCGGCGCCTGGTTTTTTTGGGGGAGGGCCAGGTGGCTGACCGAAGAGTTCTGCCATCCCTGAGCTGGTGGGCCCCCAAAAGGTGAGGGGAGGTCCAAGAATGTTTCCCCAATGTGTAGATTCGTTCATCCAGATGCAAAGGAGAATTTTGCATGGCTAGCGTAACCTATGATCATGTCACCAAGCGTTTTGGCGACGTCATTGCTGTAAACGACCTCACCAT
>JAGGYI010000208.1 GCA_021162655.1 Anaerolineae bacterium | reverse complement strand
TTACAGAAGAAAAGGAGGAGATCCCTGCCAGTGCCAAAGGGAATCCTCCAGAGTTAGAGGAGGTGGCCATCGATGTGCTTACCACCCTGCTTGACAAAATGGGCATCCTGGCCGCTGTAGAGGTGGTCGACCACGGCGGCAAGATCGATCCAGAGACAGGCGAAGTGAGCCCTCTCAGCCTAAACATCGTCGGCGACGAGTTGGGCATTCTTATTGGGCGCCGCGGCGAGACCCTTCGAGACCTTCAATTCATCACTCGGCTCATCGTTAGTCGCAAGATCGGCACTTGGCCTAACTTGGTAGTGGACATCGAAAACTATAAAGCCCGACGGGTGAAATCCCTACAGGCACTGGCCCGGCGTATGGCCGACCAAGTTCGCCGTACCAAGCAGCCTGTCATCTTGGAGCCTATGCCTGCTCACGAGCGCCGTATTATCCACCTCACCCTACGCAACGATCCCGACGTCTACACTGAAAGCACCGGCCAAGACGAGAACCGCAAGGTGCAGATCCTCCCCAAGTAGCCAAAGAGGACGATACTGCCGGTGGATAAAGCACCCGAATATGTGGTGATCGGTCATGTTTCCAAAGACCTGCTGCCCTCGGGAGACTTTTGCATAGGGGGAACTGCCACCTATGCCGCGCTCGCAGCAGAGCGGCTTGGCTTGTGTGTGGGCATCCTGACGAGTGCTGAGGAGACTTTTCCTTTCATTCCCGATGGGCGGGATATCGCTGTACAGCTCCAGCCAGCCCCTGCCACTACGACTTTTGAAAACATCTACAGCGATGGCACTCGCCGCCAATACATCCGTGCCATAGCACGGCCTCTTACTCCAGCCCATCTGCCTCCCAGTTGGAACCAAGCAAAAATCATCCACCTGGGCCCCATTGCCCAGGAGGTAGACATTTCCCTGGTAGAGCTCTTTCCGCGAGCCTTTCTGGGAGTCACTCCGCAAGGATGGCTTCGCCGCTGGGATGCATCCGGCCTTGTACACCCAGCGGACTGGCCTGAGGCCGAGCATGTGCTGGCTCGGGCAGATGCCGTCGTCCTCAGTTCAGAGGACCTGACCGGACGAGCCCAGTTAAGCATATTTATCCGCTATGCCAAGCTCCTTGTCTTGACCATAGCGGAAAAGGGGGCTATTGTCTATCAGAAAGGGCAAGAGAGGCATGTCCCCGCCTATCATGTCCCGGTAGTAGACCCCACTGGCGCTGGCGACGTCTTTGCGGCAGCCTACTTTATCCGCTATCGAGAGACAGGAGATGCCATCGAGGCAGCCCGTTTTGCCAACAGCGCCGCCTCTTTTGTTGTTGAGGGAATGGGAGCAAGTAATTTCCCCTCTCGAGCCCAAGTCCTTTGGCGAATGCGCCATGGGCGCTTACGAGATTAGCACAGCTGAGGAAAAGGATGGCACGCATCTACACCCTAGCCAACCAAAAAGGTGGCGTCGGCAAGACAACGACAGCGGTGAACTTGGGAGCTTACCTGGCCCAAGCAGGCAAGCGGGTTCTTCTCGTCGATGTAGACCCCCAAGCCAACGCTACTAGCAGCCTAGGGATTGACAAAAATGCTCTAGAGCATTCGATCTACGACGCACTTATTGGCTCTGAGCCCCTTTCCCAGCTCATTCGGTTAACGAACTGCTTAGGATTAGATCTGGTTCCTTCAGCCCCAGCTCTGGCGGGCGCCGAAGTAGAGCTGATCGATTTGCCCAAGCGCGAATTACGTCTCAAGCAAATTCTTCACGAGGTAGAACCGCGCTACGACTTTGTCCTCATCGACACACCCCCCAGCCTGGGCATGCTGACGGTGAACGCCCTGGCCGCTGCCCACGGGGTGCTCATTCCGGTGCAATGCGAATACCTACCTCTGGAAGGGCTCAGCCAACTTTTGCAAACCATCGACCTGGTCCGCCAGAGTCTGAACCCAAACCTGATCATTCGTGGGCTGATTCTAACCATGTACGATACACGCACAAATCTCTCACGCCAGGTAGTAGAGGAAATTCGCCAGCACTTTGGCAACGCTGTTTTCCGTGCCATCATCCCGCGCAACATTAAATTGAGCGAAGCTCCTAGCTATGGAGAGACGATCCTCACTTACGCTCCTAGTTCCTCAGGAGGACAAGCGTACGCAGCGCTCTGTGAGGAGTTTCTCCAAGGTGAAGGTGCTTAAAGTCCTGTCTTTTAGATGAGGGGAGGTAGAGGAGGGATGTCTCCAAAATCGAGGCGAGGCCTTGGGAAGGGGCTGGGGGCTCTAATTCCCTCCGGAGGGAGCAGCCCCGGACTACGCAAAGTACATATCGATGCTATCGTACCCAATCCTCATCAACCCCGCAGCACTTTCGATCAAGAGGCCCTCGAGGAATTGGCCGCCTCCATCCGTGAAGTAGGTCTGATCCAGCCCCTCATCGTTCAAGAAATCCCTGCTGAGGACCCCACTCAACCACCGCGTTATCAACTCATCACCGGCGAACGCCGCTGGCGCGCAGCTCGCCTTGCTGGGCTCGAACAGGTCGATGTGATCCTCAAAGAGGCTACACCTCAAGAACTGCTTGAGTTAGCCCTCATAGAGAATATCCAGCGAGCTGATCTCAATCCTTTGGAGGAAGCCGCCGCCTACCAACAGCTAGCCGAAGAGTTTGGCCTCACCCAGGAGCGCATTGCAGAGCGAGTGGGACGCAGCCGTGCCAGTGTGGCCAATACTATGCGCCTACTCAGGCTCCCACAAAAGATAAAAGATGCCCTTCTGGCTAACCAGATCACCGAGGGGCACGCCCGAGCTCTCCTCATGCTCGACGATCCCAAAGAGCAGCTGGAAGCCTTTGCCCAAGTGCTTGAAAAGGGGCTTTCGGTGCGGCAAACCGAGGAACTAGTCCGCCGACGCCGGGCCAGACAAGCACCCAAGGCCGCCCCTCCACGGCAGCGCACTCGTTCCCCCGAAACGGAAGCTCTAGAGCGCGAGTTCCGCGAGGCCTTGGGAACTAAAGTGGATCTTTACCGCAGCCGTAAAGGTGGGCGACTAGTCATCCACTTTTACTCCGAAGAGGAACTCCAAGCCCTCTATGATCGCCTCGTCGGCGACCAATAGCAAGCCCCTATATCAGGAACCTCCCTTTATCCCCCAAAAGCCCCTTCTTGCCCCTCAGAGATAGGCCACTATAATAGAGAGTGTAAACGGTAGAGAACCTCTGCCGGGGATGGAGAAAGATGTTTGAACAAGTCGCAGAAATCGTCAAACGCTACGAAGAATTGAACAAATTGTTAGCTTCTCCTGAGGTAGCGAGGGATCCAACAAAGATCCGTGCCTATGCTCAGGAGCAGGCTGAAATTCGCGATCTCGTAGAGGCTTACCGTGAGTACACACGCCTCTCAGAAGAGCTGCGCGACACCAGGGCTATGCTCGAAGAAGAGAACGAGCCCGAGATGCGCGAGATGATCGCCGAAGAAGTTCGCACCTTGGAGAAAAAGCTCGCAGAAGCCGAGGAGCGGGTTCGTTTACTCCTCATGCCCAAAGATCCTCGCGATGAGCGCAACGTGATCATGGAGATTCGCGCCGGCACTGGCGGTGAAGAAGCGGCCCTCTTTGCAGCAGATCTCTTTCGTATGTACAGCCAATACGCTGCCAAACATGGGTGGGAGACCCAAGTCCTGAGCACAAACGCTACCGGCATCGGTGGCTATAAAGAGATCATCTTTGAGATCAAAGGCAAAGGAGCTTTTTCACGGCTCAAGTACGAGAGCGGGGTACATCGAGTACAGCGTATCCCCATTACAGAATCTAGTGGGCGCATCCACACCTCCACCGCCACAGTGGCCGTCCTTCCCGAAGTAGAAGACGTCGAAATAGAGATCAACGAGAAAGACTTGCGTATCGACGTCTTTCGCTCCAGTGGCCACGGGGGACAGAGTGTGAACACCACGGATTCTGCTGTGCGCATCACACACATTCCTACAGGCATCGTCGTCCAGTGTCAGGATGAACGCTCCCAGCTACAAAACCGCGCCCGAGCGATGGCCATCCTTCGAGCACGGCTTTACGACCTGGAATATCGCAAACAAACCCAAGAGATCGATGAGGCTCGTCGCCAACAAGTGGGTAGCGGCGAACGTAGCGAAAAGATACGTACTTATAACTTTCCACAGAATCGAGTCACCGACCACCGCATTGGGTATTCTGTCTATCGCCTGGAGGACGTTCTCGCTGGCGAGCTGGACGATTTTATCGATCGGCTTATTGCCCACGACCAGGCCGAACGCCTCAAAGCCCAATCGCTCCAAGAAGCATGAACAAAATGGCCGCCGAGTTTGCCCAAGCGCTTTCTAGAGAGCTTCCCACCAACCCCAAGGTAGGGGAAGCTCTCCACTGGGGCTCCCGCGTGCTGGCAGCTAGTGGAAGCGAAACTCCTCGCCTTGACGCAGAACTACTCTTGGGATATGTCCTCGGGCTAAGTCGCAGCCAGTTGTATGTCCACTGGGAAGAACCTCTCTCCCCCAAAAAGCTCCAGCACTACCAGGAACTCGTTCAGCGCCGTGCCCAGCACGAGCCTGTGGCCTATTTAGTGAAAAGTCGAGCTTTCTACGATGTCGAGCTTTACGTCGATGCACGAGTGCTCATCCCTCGCCCTGAGACGGAGCACCTCATCGAGGAAGCCCTTGCTTGGGCCCAGCAACACCCTGGCTACATCCGCCAAATCGCCGATGTGGGCACAGGTAGCGGAGCCTTGGCTATCGTCCTAGCTCGCCACCTCCCACAAGCTCACGTCTGGGCAGTGGATCTCTCTGCTCAGGCTCTGAGTGTGGCTGCCCGCAACATAGCCCGCTACCAGCTAGAGACCCAAATCACCCTCATCCAGGGGGATCTCCTCACAGCTTTTAGAGGTACCTTTCAACTCATCGTGGCCAATCTCCCCTACATAGATCATACCGAGCTCTCCCATCTACCACCAGAAGTCGCAACTTATGAACCCCGGCTAGCCCTCAATGGTGGTCAGGAGGGGCTAGAGATTCTAGCCCGCTTTCTCCCTCAGGCTGCTGAGTGTTTGGCAGCGCACGGGCTCTTGCTCCTCGAGATCGATCCACGCCAGGCAGCCCAAGTCTGTAAGCTGGCCAGGGCTTCTTTCCCTAAAGCCAACATCACCCTGCTCCGCGATTATGCCGGCTGGGAACGGGTGGTGCGCATCGCCCACGAAGGCTAGAAACCATTAAGAAAGGAGCCCCGATGGGAAAAAAGACCCTCCTGCTACAAGCTGAAGCAGAAGGTGCCCTTGAGCAAGCCATCCAAGCTTTGCGTGCTGGTGAAATAGTCGTCTTCCCTACAGATACCGTCTATGGCGTAGGCTGCGATCTCTGGAACCCAGAAGCCATCGAACGCCTCTATTGGGCAAAAAAACGCTCCAAGGAGTTACCCATCCCTGTGCTCGTTTCAGCGCCAGAGCATGTACAGCAAGTAGCCCATCACCTGCCGCCATATTTCGACGTCCTAGTGGAGAGCTTTTGGCCCGGTGGGCTCACCCTGATCGTTCGCCGCCGTCCGCAGGTGCCCGCCGTACTCTGTGCAGGTGGAGACACTGTAGCCGTGCGCATGCCTGCTCATCCTTTAGCCTTGCGCCTCATCGAGGCAATGGGTGGAGCATTAGCCGCCACCAGCGCGAACATCTCTGGGAACCCTGCTCCCAAGAGCGCTTCAGATGCCTTGGAAGAACTCCAAGGGCGAGTAGCCATCGTCCTCGATGGCGGGGATTGCCCCGGCGGTATTGCCTCAACGATAGTGGATCTCGTCTCCTCACCCCCGCGGCTTTTGAGACATGGGCCACTATCCGCCACCGCCATTCGGGAGCTTTTACCCGATCTTATAGAATGAGTTGCGAATTCTTGAGGAATATAGTATAATATTACTCCACTGATCGCCAGAGAAATGTATTATGAGAGGAGCAATGAATCCATGACGACGATCACCAAAGAGATGTCCATCGCCGATATCGTGCGCCAATACCCCCAGACGGTGCGAGTTTTCCTCAGCCATGGGCTGGTCTGCATTGGCTGCGCCGCCGCTCGCTTCGAGAATCTCGAAATGGGTGCGGTAGCTCACGGTGTCGACGTTGATGGTCTGCTCAAAGAGCTAAACGCCGTTGTCGAGGAAAAGGTAGAGGATTAGTCACTTCCGCTAGACAATCGAGCCAACGCAGACAGGCTGGCGAGGCTTCTCTGGCCAGCCTGTCGCCTTTAACCAGGGAGAAAAGATGAGCGAAAAAAGTGCTCTTGCCGCCAAAGCCTTGCGCATCCACCAGCTCCTGCTCAACTATTATGGCGAGCCCCAACTGAAACCTCAGCGCGATCCTCTTAGCGAGCTAATCATGACCATCCTCTCGCAGAACACAGCCGACGTTAACTCTCACCGAGCCTATCAGAACCTGCGCCAACGCTTCCCCCGTTGGGAAGATCTGCTCACGGCTGATATTGAGAAAATCGCCGAGGCTATCCATATCGGCGGCCTGGCTAATGTCAAAGCACGCCGCATTCAAGCAATCCTTCGCCAGCTCTATGAGGAGCATGGCAACCTAGATCTCCGCTTCCTTGCCGATTTGCCTCTCGAGGAGGCTCGGCGTTATCTCCTCTCGTTGGCAGGAGTTGGCCCCAAAACAGCCGCCTGTGTACTTCTCTTCTCCCTTCAGCGGCCTGTACTCCCTGTGGACACTCATGTGCACCGAGTAGCCCGACGGCTGGGACTGATTCCCCCAAAAGCCAGCCGCGAAAAGGCCCATCTCCTTTTGGAAGAACTTCTCCCACCCGAGACCTATTACCCTTTCCACCTAAACATGATCCGCCACGGGCGTACACTCTGCAAAGCCGGGCAACCCCAGTGCGCCCGTTGTCCTCTAGCCCCAGAGTGTGACTTTTTGAACCTTTCCCAAACTGCCGCTCCAGCGACGGGTGTTTCGAGGATCAGCCGCCCTTCATCCCAGAGCCACCCTACATAAACCATTTACAATGCCGGGGAAAACGACTACAATGAAAGGAGAAACCCCTTTGGTATCCAGTACGTATAGAAGAGAGAGTTGGGAGAGCCTCATGAGCCCAAGGACCCCTTGAAAGGAGGGCAACGGTGGACGACTTGTTGGGCAAAATTCAATCCTCTATGAACAAGGTGGAGGAGCTAGCAGCAAAGATCCCAGGCTATGCCGGCTATAAACAAAAGGAACTGCGCCGCGAAGCAGATAAACTCTTGCGCCTGCACGTTGCACGCAAATTCGAGGAGCAGCTCCACCGCTTGAACGACATCCAGTATACCCTCACAGGCAAAGGGCGCTTGGCTTCAGTGCTAACCCTCGAACGCGCCGGAATGAAGCTCCAGTTGCTTATTGACCGCCTCAAGACGGCTAGCTATGGCTATGCCGGGCTTTTTGATGCCATCAAAGTAGATGAAGCTGCCTTGGATAAACTTTACGCCTTTGATGCTGCAATGCTCGAAGGGGTAGAAAAGGTTGCCAAGTTGCTAGACAGGTTGGCCGAGGCTGCCGAGGCAGAGGAACGCACTCCTCCCGAGGCTAACGAGTTAATTCGAGAGTTGGAAGCGTTGAACAATACCTTCAGCCAACGCCAGGACGTCATTTTGAGTCAGAAATAAGGAGTCAGACCCATGGCAAGGATTCTGGATGTCATTGAGTTCCCCGATACTTCGGGTAAGGAAATCGTTCACCGCATCCCCGAGCACGGACAGGGCGATTTCCGCATCGGCTCTCAGGTCATCGTACGCGAGGGCCAGGTAGCTGTCTTTTTCCGCGATGGCAAAGCCCTCGATACCTTTGGGCCAGGTCGCCACACTATCACCACAGCCAACATCCCCTTACTCATCGACCTCATAAAAAATGTCTTTGATGAGCGCACGCCTTTCACAGCGGAATGCTACTTTGTCACTACCCGAGACTTTGTCGACATGCGCTGGGGCACCCCCGAGCCCATCACCCTACGAGACGAAGTGCTGCGCATGGTGCGTCTGCGAGCTCATGGCACCTATAATATGCAAGTGGCCGATCCCCAGCGCTTTGTTGCCCAGATCGTCGGCGCTCGGGGGTATTATACGACCGAGGACGTGGTCAACTATCTCCGCAGCCTTATCGTCAACCGCTTCACCGATCTCCTAGGTGAGAACCTGACCACCATTCTCGATCTGCCTGCTATGTTCGATGAGATCGCCGCAGCCACGCGGGTGCGCCTGCGCGACGACTTTGCCGCCTTGGGGTTAGCTCTCAAACAGCTTTACATCATGTCCGTTAGCCCCACCGAGGAAACAGCCAAAGCTATCGACGAGGCTGCCTCAATGGGCGCCATTGGTAATATGGACCTCTATCTCAAATTCAAGGCCGCTCGGGCTATTGGTGACGCCGCCACAGCCGAGGGAGGCACAGCAGCCTCGGGCATGCAAGTAGGCATGGGCCTGGGCACCGGCATCGCCGCAGCCAAAGTTATCGCCGATAGCCTCACCGGAGGTGGCGGAGGAGCCGGCGGTGCCACCAGTTCTGCTAGCTCTGACCCCGTCTCTACCCTGAAAACCCTCAAGCAGATGCTTGATGAGGGGCTCATTACCCAAGAAGAATACGACGCCAAAAAGGCCGAGATCCTCAAACGGCTGTAAACACTTTCGAGCGTGCCCCGTTGGTTGGGGCACGCTTTTTCCCCCTCCTCCCGGAACATTTGACAGCCTTGCCCTCTGGGTGCACACTGCTTCAAACTCGATTTTGCGAGGTGAAGCATCATGGAACGCTTCGATGTGAACTGCACCCTAGGGCGCTGGCCTGAAGGGGGACCCACGTGGGCCACAACAGGTCAGCTCCTGGCCGAGATGGATCGTCTAGGCATTGGCAAGGCCCTTGTCCGCCACACGCTAGGCCGCTTCTACGACCCTGCTTATGGCAATCAGGTCCTCACAGAAGAGATCGGCGGCGAAGAGCGTCTTTTCCCCTGTTGGACGGCCCTTCCTCCTAACACAGGGGAACTAGGACCTTTGGGGCCCTGGCTCAGCAACCTTCTTGCCGCTGATGTCCGTGCCATTTGCCTCTACCCCAAAAGTCACGGCTATCCTCTCGCCGAATGGCAATGTGCTGCTCTTCTGGCCCCTCTTGCCGAACAGCACATGCTCCTTCTTCTCGAGCTTTCCGAAGTCTCCTGGGAAGAGCTTCATTGGCTTTGCAAAAGCTACCCCAAATTACAGGTCATTCTTCTGAACACCGGCTACCGAGTGCTGCG
>JAGGYI010000211.1 GCA_021162655.1 Anaerolineae bacterium | reverse complement strand
TGATGGTATAATTCCTTTAGGCTTTAGATCGGATGTTGGAGGGAAGGAACGATGTTGCTAGAGGGGAAAAGGGTGCTAGTCACTGGTGCAGGGATAGGAATCGGACGAGGTATCGCCCTCGAGATGGCTCGTCAGGGGGCGGATGTAGTGCTCAGTTATTATCGGAGCGAGGAGGGCGCCCAGAGCGCTGTAGAGGAAATCCTGGCTTTGGGCCACCGAGCTGTGGCAATGCATGCGGATCTTTCCCAGGTGCCGGAGTGTTTTCGCCTGGTTGGCGAGGCTGTCGAATTCTTGGGTGGGCTGGATGTGCTGGTGAACAATGCAGGAGTGACGCTCTTTAAACCTTTTGAAGAGGTGACGGAGGCAGATTTTGACTTTCTCTATGGCTTGAACATCCGGGGGCAGTTCTTTTGTGCTCAACGAGCTGCCCGCGTCATGCGTGAACAAGGAAATGGCGGGGTGATCATCAATATCCTCTCGGTGCATGCCTTGGCCGGCTTCCCGGGGGTGTCGGTGTACTCGGGCACCAAGGGGGCGATCATGGCTTGGACCAGGGCACTGGCTGTCGAGCTGGCTCCTTACCGCATCCGTGTGCTGGGCATTGCACCGGGGGCCATCGAAGTGCCACGGTATTATACCGAGATCAAGGATTACAGCGCCGAGCGGATGGGCAAGGCAATTCCCTGGGGGCGTGTTGGGTACCCCGAGGATATCGGCAAGGTCTGCGCCTTTTTGGCTTCGGAGCAGGCGGATTATATCGTTGGGGAGACGGTTGTCGTCGATGGAGGGCTCTTGGCGCGGATGGCCTTCTTTATGGAGGGCTTTGGCGAGACATAGAATAGAGCGGAGGTGAGGTGTATCGAGCGGCCTTTGGGCTGCAGATTATGGTGGGGCATAGTAGGGTGGAGGAATCAAGAGCCTCTGGCTGGGTCGAGTAAAAGCTCCAGGATGCGAATGGAGGCGGCCTTGTCCAGGGGCTCGTTATTATTACCACACTTGGGAGATTGGATGCACGAGGGGCAGCCCGCCTCGCAGGGGCATTGGCGGATCGTCTCCAGCGTGCGCTGCCAGAGCTCTTTGATGATCTCAAACCCTTTCTGAGCGATGCCCACTCCTCCGGGATAGGCGTCGTAGATAAAGATCTGGGCCTGGCCGGTGTCGGGATGAATCGCCGCCGAGAGGCCACCGATGTCGTTGCGGTCGCACATGGCAAAGAGGGGAAGGATACCGATGCAGGCATGTTCTACTGCGTGAATGCCGCCGGCGAAATCAAGGCCTTGGCGGGCGATCTCGCGCTGGATGGGAGGGGGAACCTCAAACCAGAGGGCCTGGGTTTCAAAGGAGTAGGGTGGGAGGTCAAGGGGCTCCTCTGAGAGGACTGCATCGGTGAATTGCTGTTTGCGGACAAAACTGATGACCTGTTGCCTTACCCTTACCTGCCCAAAAAAGAGGTTCGTTGAGGGAAGGTGGCGGACCTGCAAGGAGCGGATGATGTGCACATCGTTGAGCTCCCGGGGCTGGGTGTAATAGTTTACCGTCACAGCCTGGGCGAGGGCCAGGCGCCTGCCAATATCCAGCTGGGTGATGAGGTAGGATTCCCCGCGATGGAGGTAGATGGCCCCCGGATGGATGCGGATAAAGGCCGTCGCGGCTTCGACTTCTTCGAGGATCTGGCCGCTCGTCTCTTCGATGAGCAGGTAATTATCCGCAGTGGTGGCTCGCAGGCTTAGCCGTTGGGCGGGATATTCCTGGGGGATAAAGTACCAGCGCCCCTGGCGTTGCCCCAGGATGCCCTCCTTTTCCAAGGCAGCGATGTTCTCTGCCGCATTCTCAAAGAGTTGTAGGTCCTTTTCTTCAAGGGGGCGCTCAAACGCGGCGCAAGCCAGGTGTTCTCGTTGGATGTAGGGGTTTTGAGGATCGATAAGGGCTTCTTCGTGAGAGCGGCCAAAGAGCTCCTCTGGATGTTGCATAAAAAATTGATCTAGGGGATTGTCTTGACCGATGAGGACGCTCAGCGCTTTGCGCTTTCCTCTGCCAGCTCGCCCTGCCTGTTGCCAGGTGCTGGCGATGGTCCCTGGGTAGCCGACGAGAATGGTGGCATCTAGGTGGCCCACGTCGATACCTAGTTCCAGGGCGTTGGTGGCAGTGACGCCCAGGAGCTCCCCCGTAAAGAGGCGGCGTTCGATCTCCCGGCGTTCCTCGGCAAGGTACCCTCCGCGGTAGGCGCTGATGCGCTCAGCTAGTTCGGGTTGCTCGCGGCGCAGGGCATTCTGGGCATAAAGGAGGATCAGCTCTGCGACGCGGCGCGCTCGGACGAAGGTGATATTGCGAATGCCCTTTTTGACCATCTGGGTAAAGAGCCAGGTGGCCTCTGTATTGGTGCTACGCCGTAGCCCTAGGGCGCGGTCGAGGTAGGGAGGATTCCAAAGGAGGAACAAGCGAGGCCCACGGGGGGCGCCGTCATTGTCGATCACTGTCACGGGGCAGCTGATGAGCCTTTGGGCGTGGGCAGCAGGGTTGGCGATGGTCGCTGAGCAGAGGATGAATTGGGGAGAGGAGCCATAGTACTGACAAACCCTCTGCAACCTGCGCAGTAGGCAGGCCGTGTGAGAACCAAAGACGCCTCGGTAAATATGGGCCTCGTCTAGGACGACGTAGCGAAGGTGGCGGAAGAAACTTGCCCAGGAAGTGTGATTTGGGAGGATCCCTACATGGAGCATATCGGGGTTGGAGAGGATGATCGAGGCGGCTTTGCGTAGACGCCCGCGGATGTTCTGAGGGGTGTCTCCATCGTAGGTGCCAAAACGCAAGAGGCGGAAAGCCTTCCCCGAACTGAGCTCTCTGAGGGCGCGGAGCTGGTCCTGAGCGAGCGCCTTGGTAGGAAAGAGGTACAGGGCCCTGGCGAGGGGGTCCTGTAGGTGGGCCTCAAGTACAGGGAGGTGATAGCAGAGGCTCTTCCCACTTGCCGTCCCCGTGGCGATGATGACGTGCTCCCCACGGCGGACGGCGTCGATAGCCTCTGCCTGGTGGCTGAAGAGGCGCTGGATGCCCCTTTCACTCAGGGCCTGTTCCAAGGCCTTGGGCAAGGGGGCAGAGAGCTCCCCATAGCGTGCTGGACGGGCAGGGATGCGCTCTAGGTGGACGATCTGCCCGCGATATTCGGGGAGGCTCTGTAGATAGTGAACAAACTCCTCTAGATCCATGCTACTTGTCCAAGCCAGAGGGTTGCCCCCTAGGAATAGTATGTGGCATACCTCTCCATGGCGTCCATCAAGGCCTTGACGTTTTCGAGGGGCACCCCGGGATAGAGGCCATAGATCATCATCAGGCCGCCCTCTTTGCGGCCCAGTTTGGCCACCTCCTCGCGGATGAGGGCATCGACCTCTTGGGGCGTGCCATGGGGAGTGATGCGCTGCCGATCGATGTCCAGATCGATGCAGACTCGGCCGGCCAGGCGCTCCGCGATCCAGTCGATCCCGTTGACGAGATCTTGGAGGTTGATGATCTCTACTCCGCCCTCGATGAGATCGTCGAGGAGCAAGCGGATATCTCCATCAGAGTGCATATGGACGGCGATTCCCCGCTCACGAGCAGGCCTCATAAGGCGTTGGTAGACGGGTTTGATGTACTTGCGAAAGTGAGCTGGCGAGAGCATTGGGCCTACCTGCATGCCCAAGTCCTCGGGATAGCTGAGGATGTCCGGCTCCAGATCGATCCAGCGGAGGATGAACTGCTCGTTGAAATCGGCAACCATCTCGATCAAGCGCCATAGGCGAGGGTCCTCATCGACCATGTCAAAGAGGAGATTCTCATATCCTCGAATGTCTTGGAGGCGTAGGAAGGTGTGCCCGTGAGGAAGCCCTCCGATGACAAGCTCTCCCTTGGCCCTGGCTTCCTCAACTTGGCGCCTGATCTCTTCCCAATCTATGGGGTATGTCCCATCGGTCTTGGAGGGGTCGGGAGGGACGTAGGAATCGAAGTGATCCCAGCTTTCTAAGGGATGGCCGTGCACTGCTCCCGTGATCCCGTCGTCTGAGGTCTCCCAAACGCATCCCCAGGGGTCTGTGTAGGGTTCGTCTTTGCGGGCGTTGAGGAGGTATTCGGGCTCGACCTTGCCCTCTGGTCGCTCGTAGCCTGGGAAGAGAAAGGGATGAGCTTCCATCAAGTCCTTCAGGGCCTCTTGATCGTAGTGGTGCCAACAGGCCGCGTTGATGTGAAAGCGCATGGGAATATAGTCGGGCCTTTCGAAGCGAATGGCTTTGAGCACCTGATCTCGTTCAAACATTTTGCTCCTTTCCTCTCTCCAAGGTGTGGCACCAGGGGCGCCCGCTTGCCTTATATTATAATAGCCCCTTTTGGGGGTGGCGAACAGTGCGACCCACAAGAGACGCTCTGCAGGGGCTCAAGAGGAGGGGAGATTGGGCACTGCTTGAGGAAAGGGGTATAATTTCCCCACAAATAGGCGGGAGGAGAACTCATGGGAACATTTCAGATCGATTGGCGGCGCTATCGAGTGATCGATCTTTCCTACGAGGTTGTCCCTGGGGCGAGCAAGGAGCGGTATTTCGAGATCGAGCGCGACCTCTTGCCCGATAAGGCCTTTATGCACCACGTGCGCACCCACACACATGTGGGGACCCATGTGGAGATGGGTGCCCACTTTTTTGAGGGAGGGCCCGATGCGGCGAGCTACCCATTGGATAGGTTCATGGGGCGGGCCCTTTTGCTCGATGTGCCCGATGTGAGCAAGGCGCCCATCGTCACCTCAGAGTACTTGGATGAGATGCTTGGGGAGCGCAACCTCCCAGGGGATATCATCATCTGTCGCAACTCTGATCCCTTGAGTTTACGGGGGGAGCGTCCTTTACCCTCCCTTTCTCCAGGGGCGGCTCAATGGTTTGCGAACCACGAGGTCAAGATGATCGGCATCGATACCCACTTTCGCCTTGGCCAGGATGTGGAACAGGGGAGGGCCCTACACCACATCTTTATGCTTGCTGGAGGGGTGATCGTCGAGTTCCTCGATCATCTGGACGAGATCTCGCAACCCGAGTTCTTTTTCATGGCCTTGCCCTTCAAGGCGCGAGCCATCGATAGTGCTTGGGCGCGGGCCATCGCCATCGAGGAGCGCCCGCGGGAGTAAAGGGGAACCTGGCCTGGGGAGAGGACGTCATGAATAGGAGAAGGAGATTCGGAGGAGAGGGATGAAGGTTAGCCTGGTTTATCCGGGCATCATCGGCAAGGGATTCCACAGCATCGGCCAGGGAATGGATTCAGGCTGGATCAGCCATGGGTTGGCTATCCTCTCGGCCTGTGCCAAGGAAGCTGGCCACGAGGTGAACCTCATCGATCTGCGCGCTTTGCGGGGGTGGGAACATTTTCGCCAGACGGTGGCTGAGCGCAAGCCGGATGTGGTGGCTATGACGATGATGAGTGTGGACTATAACCCCGCCATGCGCTGCTTGGAGATCGTCCGCGAGGTGGACCCACACATCGTGACAATGGTGGGAGGGCCACACCCCACGTTGATGCCCCAGGAGGTGATCGATGTCCCTACCATCGATCATATCTTTTTAGGAGAGGGAGAGGAGACTTTTCCCGAAGCCCTTGACGATCTCCAGCGGGGCAAGCCACTTCCGCGCCTTATTCCAGGGACGCATCCCGACTTGGATAGCATTCCCTTTGCTGATCACGACCTCTTTTTAGAAGAGTGGCGGCGACAGGGCTTTGATGTGCATTCCCCCGAGGCGCCTTTTGTGGAGGAGCTGCCTCCCCCCTTTGTCACCATCATTGCTGGGCGGGGGTGCATTTACAATTGCAGCTACTGTCAACCGGCAGAGCGGCAGATCTTTGGGCGCAAAGTGAGGCGCCGCAGTGTGGAGAACGTGATGGCGGAACTGCGCATGCTGCGCGACAAGTATCACTTTAATAGCCTCATGTTCCACGACGATTGCCTTACCGAAGATCGGGAGTGGGTAGTGGCCTTTTGCCAGGCTTATATGGAGGAGGGCTTTACTCAGCCCTTCTTTTGCCAGAGCCGCGCTGATATCATCGTCAAGAACGAGGATATGGTGGCCTTGATGGCCAAAGCGGGGCTGAAGGGCTATTTCATCGGCTTTGAGAGCGGGAGCGATCGCGTCCTGCGGTTCATTCGCAAGGGGACGACCAGGGAGCAGAACATCCAGGCGGCCAAGATCTGCCGCAAGTACGGCATCGCGATATGGGCAAACTATATGCTGGGCATCCCTACAGAGACAAAGGAAGAAGTCCTCGAGACGATCAGCATGTTGAAAAAGATCGACCCAGATTACTATAGCCCAGCTTTCTATACTCCCCACCCAGGGAGCGATCTCTATCAGTATTGTCTGGGGAACGACCTTTCGTTGATCGAGAGCCATGATGGCTATCGGCGCAACCCAGACGAGGCCAAAATCAAAGGGATCGACTATGAGTGGCTGACCTGGGCGTTGCAGGAATCGCAAAGGCGTACTTGGTATAACAGCCTGCGGCGTCGGGTGCGCTACCTCTGGAAGCGTTATGCTCGGCCAAAAAAGATCGTGCGCACGCTCTGGAGCTGGACGCTAAAGGGGCTGCGGTTTGTACTAGGCAGAGGGGAGGCGTAATGAGGAACCTACTGGTGACAGGAGGCGCTGGCTTCATTGGATCTAACTTTGTGCGCTATATCCTGCGCAAGTATCCGGATTATCGGGTAGTCGTCTATGATAAGCTGACCTACGCAGGCAATCTCGATAACCTCAAGGATGTCGCCGATGATCCTCGCTATGCCTTTGTGCAGGGGGATATCTGTGATGCTGAGCGTGTGCGCGAGACGATCCAGCGCTATGAGA
>JAGGYI010000038.1 GCA_021162655.1 Anaerolineae bacterium | reverse complement strand
TCTTGATGGTTTACAATTTTATTCTAGACCTTTTATCCTTCCGAGGCAAAGAACGCCCACAAGTACCGCGCTTTGCTTCACTCTAGGGATTCCAAGTCTCCAAAAGAGCCCACCCCGCCTCAGTAAATTGGGCGAGGGTACGCTGCGTTGCTCCAAAAGTGATAAATTCCTCAGGCTTCATCCCTCCCGGCTCATAAGCTCGGATAAATTCTGGAATTCTATACAATTGCTGCAATACACCTTGGGAGATAGGAATCCCTATCCGTTCTTCTTTGGGAGGATCTTGGGCCAAAAGGTCCCTACGATAGCGAGGATGAATGGAAAGGATCAAATCCCCGCCTGCCAATTCAGTAATATGATAGCTCCCTCGCAAGGCTGCAATTAGCAGAATCGCTTCATATTCTCTCTCCTGATAGAGCGCATAAGCCCGTTTAGCCACCGCCAACCCCGCCTGGCGCAAGTCCTGTTCAGAGATCTGAATCCGGTGGTCAGCAGCCACATCTCTCAAATATCCATCAAGGCGCCCCACCATAAGCACTGCAAAACAGCGCCCAGGCTCTCTACCCGCCTGGCGCGCCCGCACACAACCACGGCGATGCCGTTCCGCTACAGCCAACACCTGCGGCACCGTAAAACTCACCGTGGCCGTAACGGTAATACTGTTCGCGATGCACTCTTCAAGCACATCCAACCCAGCCGCCGTTACTGGGAGCTTCACGGCAACATTGGGAGCCCACTGGTGAAAACGCCTTGCCATCGAAAACATGGCTCCCCTGCTGCCGGCCTTGGCAGGATCTACTTGAGCGCAAACGTATCCCTGACATCCTCCTGTCCTCTCATACGTAGGGAACAACTTTTGAGCTGCGTCGGTGACGACCAAGCGAGTCAACGCCTCTGCCCTCTCCCTTGGAGAGAACCTCTGGGGAGGCTTGGCCCAACGGCTGCCCCTATCTGTCGCCAAAGCACGATAAACAAGCACAGGGTTCGTCGTCACCCCACTAGCCCCTTGCACCAAGCTTTCCTGGAGTTCCTCGGGATCCCCGGAATCATGCCACCAAGCAGTCGCCGTTTCAGTAGCTAGCCACTGGAGATAACTTGCCACACAGTCCTCCTTCTTTGCCATTCAACTTTGCAGCGGATTCTACCCTCTACACCCAGGGATGGCAAGGCCTTTGCCAAAGACCTTGGAATTCAGTACCATGATTCAAACTAACGAGGAGGGAGGAAATGGTCAAGTTTTCAGGGCACACAATGGGTACTCCTGAGCGAGATCTCTATGGGGCAATGAGACTATTCAAAGAGCTCGGCTTCGACGGGATTGAGATCCGCTGCGCTCCCGATGGGCACATTGACACGTCTACCATCACCCTCGAAGAAATCTACAAGATCAAGCGTTGGTCAAAGGACCTTGACCTGAAGATAGCCTGCCTCACCCCCTATTTCCGCGACTTTGTCACGTCTGCCAGAGAAAAAGAACTCGCCGAGATGAAACGAGTCATAGAGATCGCACATGAGTTAGAGTGCCCCAATGTTCGCGCTCTAGGAGGCTTTTTGCCTGCCCCCAAAGGGTACTCTGCCTCCCAGATCTGGAAAGCTACCGTCGAGGCCCTGAGAGAACTGGGGGCCTTTGCCCAGCCTCTTGGAGTACGACTATGCATTGAGACCCACGACGACTCTCTCACCCTCACAGCTCACCAGGTACGCCAAATGGTTGACGACATCGATATGGAGAATGTGGGTATTCTTTTTGATTTCTCTTGGATTCACTGGGCTGGGGAAGAAAGTCCAGAGGAAGCAGTTACCCTTTGCACGCCAAAAATCTTCCATTGCCATTGCAAAGACTGGCAGATCAACCGTACCACAGGAGAAAGACAAGTTCGTCTCATGGGAGAGGGAAACATCCCTTGGAAGAGAGTCTTTCGAGCTCTTCAAGAGGCCGACTATGCGGGATATCTCTCTGATGAATACGAAAAATACTGGCATCCAGAAGAGCTCCCGGCACCTCAAGAAGGTATGAAAAAAGACTTGGAATATATGCAGCGTTTCTGGTCGCTATGAAGTTTTCGCTCCCTCCTGGATACTATACCACCATCCACTTTCTATTGAGTGGTATCTGCCATCAACTACCCTCTCATTCCTTGTATCTACAAGGCCACCCTCTCCCTCTCTGTGCGCGGTGCACAGGGACTTATCTAGGGTTAGTACTCACGTTCCTTCTCTTGCGGCTTTGGCCAAGGGCGTCGCAGCCAATTGCCCACGCGCCCTATTCAGGTACTTGTTGGCATCTTGATAAGCATCTGGGCCCTGGATGGCCTGAATTCCTGGGTGCAGGAATGGCGACAAGCCCCCCTTCTCTATCCACCAACAAATCTCCTTCGTCTCTTCACAGGGCTAGGCTTCGGACTTGCACTAGGCATACCGCTTTATCCTATCTATCATGCCGCGCTTTGGCGCCATCATGAAGAAGCCCAAGTTCTCCGCCCAGCATGGCCCCTTGCCTGCATACTAGGGGCTGAGGGAGCTATGGCCTGGCTCCTTCTCAAACAGCTCTTCTCCTACTTTTTCTGGGCTACTCTGCTGAGCGGGGCGGTAGTGCTCACCTTCGCAATCCTCAATGCGAGCTTTGTCTCTCTCTGGCTCCGGCCAGAAGGCCCAGCAAACCACTGGCGAGAAACCCTCCCCTATCTTACATTGGGAACGTTAGCCGCCCTTCTAGAGCTGAGCGCCCTGGCCGCCATTCGAAAGCTTTTGGGCTTCTGAAGCTTCTCTAGCTTGAATCTCTTTCCTAATCCTTGTATAATGAGAATGTCTTTATGCAATACGAGCTGCCAAGACTACCCATCCAGCGAGAAAAAGGAGGCCACTATGGATATCGGGAAATCGTTTACTTATATGTTCGATGATGAGGATTGGGTTTCTAAATTGGCCATCGGAGGGTTGCTCGCGCTAGTAAGCATCATTCCTCTGGTGAACCTTTTTACAGGCTTTGTCCTCATCGGCTACGCACTCCGCACCATGAAGAACGTCGCTGAGAGAAAAGACCGTCCGCTTCCCAACTGGGACGATTGGGGAGGAGATTGGATACGTGGCCTCATGGTATCTCTGGGAGCGCTCATCTATTCTATCCCCATTTGGGTACTCATGGGCTTTGCGTGGATTGTTAAGGCAATAGCCGGCTACAGTGAAGGAGATGCCTCGGTGATCGTAGGGATCTGCATGACGGGGGCCTCTTGCCTTTCCAGCCTTTGGGGGCTCGCAGAGGCCATCGTCCTACCGGCAGCGATCGTCAAATACGCAATGACCGGTGACTTTTCCAGTTTCTTCCGCTTTAATGAGATCTTTCGCTTCATCGGTGAAAACTTCTCTAACTATATCGTCGCCATACTGTTGGCCTTCGCCGCTGAAATCATCGCAGGGTTTGGAACCATCCTTTGCGTCATCGGCGTATTCTTTACCTACTTTTGGGCAGTACTGGTCAGTTCGCACCTATTTGGGCAAGTGCAAGCCGAAGCCACTCCTCCTACTGAAACAAGTGGTGGGAGCTACGGGGAACTATCGGAGGAGAGCTTGAGCAGCTAAGCCTCCTCAGAATCAGAAAAAAAGGCTGAGGTCGGGGCCTCAGCCTTTTTTTCTTTTTCGCAGATGATAGCTTTCAGATACCAAATGGCAGTTTTTGACAGCTTCTCGATGCTATAATGGGCTTAACCCAAAGCACAAAAAGATGGAAAGGAGCGCTGGCATGCCGAGTTCACGGCTGCCTGGATTCTTTAAACTCGATCCCCAAGAGCGCGGAGAGAAGGTCCGCACCTTTGCCTCTTTGGAAGAGGAAGAATTGTCCATTCTCTCGGGGGAGAAGGGCCTCGATCTTGGACGAGCGGACCTAATGATCGAAAATGTTGTCGGGGTGTATGGCCTCCCATTGGGCATCGCCACCAATTTCGTCATCAACGGGCGAGACTATTTAATCCCTATGGTCATCGAAGAGCCATCAGTCGTTGCCGGGCTTAGCTATGCCGCCAAGCTTGCTCGTGAAGGTGGAGGGTTCCACACCAGCAGCGACGAGCCCCTTATGATAGGGCAGATTCAGCTTCTCGACGTTTCGGACCCTGCCTCAGCACGGCTTCGGCTATTGGAGGCAAAAGAAGAGCTCCTTGCACTCGCCAATGCCCAAGATCCCGTGATTGTACAGCTAGGCGGAGGTGCCAAAGATCTGGAGGTACGGCTTCTTCCTAGCCCGGTAGGAGTAATGCTGATCGTTCACCTCATTTATGATGCTCGGGACGCAATGGGAGCCAATACAGTAAACACTGCCTGCGAGGCATTGGCACCCAAGATCGAGCAGCTCACGGGAGGACGAGTGGTTTTGCGCATTCTCTCCAACCTTGCAGATCGACGACTAGCTCGCGCCCGCTGCACCATCCCAAAAGAAAGTTTGGCGCTCGAGGGACTAAGTCCCGACGAAGGAGTTCAACGCATCCTCGAAGCATATGCTTTCGCTGCGGCAGATCCCTATCGCGCGGCCACTCATAATAAAGGGATCATGAACGGCATAGACGCGCTAGCCATCGCCACTGGAAACGATTGGCGAGCTATCGAAGCAGGTGCACATGCCTATGCTGCTCGCTCTGGATTCTACAAACCTCTTTCCACCTGGGAAAGAGACGAACGAGGGGACCTCGCTGGAACCATTGAGCTCCCCTTAGCAGCGGGAATTGTGGGCGGAGCAACAAAAGCTCACCCTCAAGCCCGAATTGCCCTCAAAATTCTTGGGGTTTCCAGCGCTCGAGAGCTAGCGGAAGTTATGGCTGCTGTAGGGCTGGCCCAGAACTTGGCTGCACTGCGTGCTCTTGCCATGGAAGGCATTCAACGAGGGCACATGAAGCTCCATGCGAGACAAGTAGCCATGGCTGCAGGTGCCACAGGAGATCTCATCGAGCGTGTGGCCGAACGTCTGATTGCCGACGGTACAATCAGGCTCGATCGCGCCGAAGCCATCTTGGCCGAATTGCAAAAAGAATAATTCCACAGGGAGGCATTCTCTTTGACAATCATGAAACCGTTGCGCCAAGTAGGCATTGTCAGCTACGGTGCATACATCCCCCGCTACCGCTTGCCTGCTCAGGAAATCAACCGCATCTGGCATGGAAATGCAGGCCTACTACCAGTAAAAGCCAAAGCCGTCCCTGGGCCAGATGAAGATACCATTACTATGTCCATCGAAGCAGCGCGCAACGCGTTGCGGCGCGCACAGGTTGACCCATCAGAACTACGTGCCGTTTGGATTGGAAGTGAGTCTCATCCGTACGCCGTCAAACCCTCCTCAACAATCGTCGCCGAGGCAATAGGAGCCACGCCTCAGACACTAGCGGGTGACTGGGAGTTTGCCTGTAAAGCAGGTACCGAGGCCCTACAAGCAGCCATTGCTCTGGTTGGTTCAGGTATGGCCCATTATGCTCTAGCTATCGGTATGGATACCGCACAGGGACGTCCTGGCGACGCGCTCGAATACACAGCCGCTGCCGGCGGCGCTGCATATATCGTCGGGCCAGGAGAAGAAAGCCTGGCTCTCTTGGAGGGCTCTTTTTCCTTTGTCACAAACACGCCTGATTTTTGGCGTCGTCCGTACCAACACTATCCTCAGCACGGAGGACGCTTCACTGGGCAACCTGCCTATTTTCGCCATTCACGTGAAGCGGCCCAGCACCTCATGGAAGAGCTAGGCTACAAGCCGGAGGACTTTGCCTATGTCGTTTTTCATCAACCCAATGTGCGCTTTCCCACAAGGGTGGCCAAAGAACTGGGCTTCCGCCCAGAGCAAGTCCAACCTGGGCTTCTTTCCCCAGAGATTGGCAACGCCTATGCAGGTTCCTCGTTAGTCGGGCTGAGTGCCGTCCTAGATATTGCCCAGCCAGGGCAGCGCATCCTCCAAGTCTCCTTTGGATCAGGAGCTGGTAGCGATGCTTTCTGCTGGCTGATTACAGAACGCATCAATGAGCGGCAGAACCTAGCTCCTAAAACTCGAGACTATATCGCCCGCCGTCGGGAAATCGACTATGGGCTTTACGTTCGTTATCGCGGCAAACTTCTCATGCACTAGAAGGTGAAAAAAAAGAGCAGTGAGAGATATCTATATCGTTGGCATCGGTCAAACCAAAGTAGGTGAGCACTGGGATAAATCTCTCCGCGAACTAAGCCTGGAAGCTATCCGCCAGGCTCTGGAAGAGGCTCAGATCGAGCTACCAGAAGCACTTTTCGTAGGCAACATGCTCTCAGGGCAGCTTTCAAACCAGCAGAATCTGGGAGCACTTGTTGCAGACCATGCCGGCCTACGTCACATAGAGGCGATCAAAGTAGAAGCTGCTTGTGCTTCCGGAGGGGCAGCTCTGCACATGGCCTATGTCGCAGTGGCTAGCGGCCTTTACGATGTTGTTGTGGCCTGTGGAGTGGAAAAGATGACCGAGGCTCCACCAAGCAAAACGACCACTGCTTTGGCTTCTGCCGCAGACGCTCTCTACGAGGCGGAACACGGACTTTCCTTTGTTGCTTTGAACGCTTTACTCATGCGTCGATATATGCACGAGTATGGCTACAGCCGCGAAGACTTTGGCAATTTCGCTATCAACGCCCACCGCAACGCCGCAAATAATCCCTGTGCTATGTTCCCTCGAGCTATCACACAAGAGGCTTTTATTCAGGCTAAAATGATTGCCGATCCCATCAGCTTGCTCGACTCTTCAGCCATCGGAGATGGAGCAGCGGCAGTGGTAGTGGCCAGCGAACATTTCGCCAAAAGCAGACCGCTGACCCCTATTCGCATAGCAGCTTCGGCTCTCGCAACAGACTCGGTCGCTATTCACGATCGCCCTGATCCCCTTTTCCTACAGGCGGCCTATCTTTCCTCACAGAAAGCTTACGCTCAAGCCCAAGTAGGCCCAGAAGAGATTGACTTTTTCGAGCTACACGACGCCTTCTCCATCATGGCGGCCCTTTCCTTAGAAGCTGCTGGCTTTGCTCCCAGAGGGCAGGGCGTACGCCTGGCCATAGAAAACGAGATCTCCCTCCAAGGGCGTATCCCCATCTCTACGATGGGAGGCTTAAAAGCCCGAGGGCACCCCGTGGGAGCTACAGGGATCTATCAGGTCGTCGAGGCGGTACTTCAGCTTCGTGGAGAAGCCGGGGCAAACCAATTGCAAGGCTGCCGATTAGGCATGACCCAAAATATAGGCGGCAGCGGAGCAGTTGCCGTCACACATATACTGGAACGAGTTGATTAAGGAGGAAAAGGATGGATATTTCGGCATATTGGCGCACCCGGAAACAGCGCCTCAGTTTGACAGGAGAGATTTGCCCTCACTGTGGGGCCAAACTATTCCCTCCGCGAGACATTTGCCCTCACTGTGGAAAGCCCGCACGCACTCCTTATCACTTTAGCGGCCGTGGAACCGTCTACTCTTTCTCTATCGTCTACAACCCTCCAGAGGGGTTTGAGCCTTTTGTTCCCTATGTAGTCGCTCTAGTTAAACTGGAGGAAGGCTCTCTCATCACTGCTCAGCTCACCGACGTAGAGCCAGAATGCGTTTACATCGGTATGCCCGTGGAGATGGTTACGCGCAAAATGCGTGAAGAGGACGAAGACGGCCTCGTCATCTACAACTACAAGTTTCGCCCTGTGCTTCAGCCCACTAGCCTTTAGATTCGATTTTGGAACCTAGGGGACGACCGTTATCCGGTCTACAACAACGTCCCGGCTAGGCCAAGGAACCACTCCTCGGCGTATCCAAAGGAAACGTGTTCGCTGTGGAGCATAGACAAGTAGATGAACGGTATTTGGTCCCAAAGGGGCATCCT
>JAGGYI010000320.1 GCA_021162655.1 Anaerolineae bacterium | reverse complement strand
GGGAGATAGCGTCTTTCCGATGGCGTTTAGGAGAGGAAAAAGCCCGGGTGATCACAAGCACCTCCTCGGAAATTATTTGCACTTTTCCCTCCAGAGGGGAATACCCTATCCTGGTGGAGGTGACGGATTCGCTTGGGCATAGTGCAGTGACAGAGAGCACCGTTCACGTCGTGCGGGGCGGAAGCTCTTCTTTCGAGGTCTCTGGGCCCACCATCGAGCTTGGAGGCGTTTTAACATACCGGGTTGTGGCACGCAACACGGAAGCCACCCCCTTGTTCTTACACTTTTCCTTGCCTCTTCCTCCTGGCACAGAGTATCTTGATCATGAGGGGGGCAGTTTTAAGGATCAGAAACTTAGCTGGTCGGGGACTTTGCCAGGGGATTCCTCTTACGAGGCCCAATTGCGGGTACGCGTTAACGAAGTATTACCCGGCCAGGACATCGTAGCGACGACTCACTTTGAAGCAGGTGGCGATAGCTTTCAACGAACCTGCCGGACGAGGGTCCTTGCTGCAGTGTATTTGCCTCTGCTTTTGCGTCCGTAGAATTTGCTTTCGGTCGCTATGTTATTATTGTGGCTCTTCCATTTTTGCAAGATGGAGGGGCCGTTATTTCTATTCTTCATCGCCTAACCGCAAGGCCTGGAAAACCTCGCGACGCGTTGCCCGGGCTAGAACGACAAACTCAGCAAGAGCAAGGACTATCAAATACGTGATGACGATCCATCCGGTTTGGTCCCAGGCAATGAGAGGAGTGAAAGGCGGAACTTGCATACCGGGATCTTGAGTGAACTGAAAGTAGGGGACAAAGAGCTTTGAGGTAGCGATCCCCATTGCGGCACCCACAAGGATGCCATAGAGAATTACTCCCAGATATTCGACGCTTACAGTGCTTAAAAGCTGGTGAAGCCCTAGCCCGATTGCTCGAAGAATAGTGAACCGTCGCACTCGGCTCGTCAGAGAGGCAAAAGTGTAGATGAGAATGCCCAAGCAGGCCAGGATGGAGCCAGCTAAAAAGCCCACGGAAAGATTGCCAAAAATGCCAACACGTTCTAGACGATCTTTGCTCTCGGCAATCATCTCATAGACGTTCAACTCGTGGGTTGGCAAAACGCCCATTCCTTTGATCTCTTGCACAAGGGTGTCTGTGTCGAGGTTAGGGTCGATTCGGAGCCAAATGCTGTGGGGGTAGATACCTCCGCATTGATCAAAGATGTAGTCGAGATTACAAACCATGACAAGTGATTTGTTCTTGTACATCGTGGGAAAGTAGTCAAAGGTTCCCACGATGGTGAACTTGATTGTCTGGACATAAACATCAACATAAACATCCAGAATGAGGGTATCTCCAAGAGCAAGAGACGTCTGCTCGAGGATCTCACGAGGCACCAGGATGCCATCAAAGTTTGTTCCCAGGCGGTTCATTAGATCTCCCAGAGAACTGCGCGCGTAATCGGAACGAAAGTATGCTACGCGGGGAAAATCGAGCCGGTCAATGCCCATTAGACGCAATTCAGGCAAGGTTTTAAGCTTGGGCTTTGCTGTAAAGTTTCCTACTCGAGTAGCGTCCAAAACCCCGGGGAGTTTGCGGTATTGTTCCGCTGGCAAAAGCCAGGCATCTTGCCCTATGACTTCTCCGCCTGTGGTAGGCATAGTCCCCTGGTCAAAGGAAAAGTCTGCCCCCACTTTGTAGCGGAAGCGATCAATGAGCCAGACGTCCGCGCTGAGAGCTACAGAGGCCTCAAATGCCCCAAGGCATAGACATACCATGACGAGAAAAAGGGGGACCTTGTAGGGACCGCTTTCACGCGCCAGGTTCTTGAGCCCTAGGTAGAGAGAAGTCCCTGGGAGGAGACCTCCCAGGAGGTCGGGGAGTCTCATAAGTAGGGGAAATATCTGAGCAATGAGCCACGCCGCGGTAAAGATGAAAAGGGTAGGCGCGAAAAAGACCAGAGGATCACTAGTGATCGCCTTGGTTTCCTTTTCCCAATTGATCAAGCCCATCGTCCCACGTACACGCAGCTGGTGATAGGCATAGACGCTTGCTCCCACGAGGACAAGCCCCAAGAGAAGCTGCTGGAAAACATCCCCTTTAGTGGCTCTCGCCTTTTGCTGGGCATAGGTTACGATAGTTCGCCTTGTGCCTTTCAATACAGGAAGGAGGCGGGCGAAAAGGGAAACCAATCCTGCCAAAAGGGCCAATCGCAGATCGATAGCTTGGGTAGCAAGAGAGAGAGGATCTCGGCGGTCGAAGGCCAAAAAGCTAGAATTCAAGGTCATCGCCTGGGCGAATCCCAAGCTTGCCAAGATGCCCAGCGGAGTAGCCAGGGCAATGTGCCCCAGGCCCTCTAAAGCGCTTAACCAAAGCACTTGGCTCTGGCTGGCTCCCCGGCTCATTAAGATGGCCAGTTCTGCCTGCTGGAAACGCACGGCCACGGCAGCAATGGAAGCAACAAAAAAGAGGGCGAGAACGATAATTGGCAGGCTGAAACCAAAAAGTAAGAGTCGGAGCACTCGGGTTCGGCTTTGTACCTCCTGAAGGGGCTCGATGGGAGATCGGTCCACTCGAATGCTAGGCACCATGGCCTCTGCCTTGTATTGCGCTAGCTTGACTCCTTTGGCATACCGGTCGACCTCGTCAAAGCGAAGGCGCTTCTCATCGAGAACGTAATACCAAAAAGAGTAGTCTACATGTCGGGGGGTATAGGGAGCTACAAAACGAGCAAAAGCTCCCACCGTGGTAAGAAATTCCCGCTGAAGCAGTTCATGGGGATCGCGATACCAGAAAGCACCTTGAGGGTCTTTGGCCCGCCATGTTCCTGCAACACGAAAGCGCAAGGGTTTATCAGGGTGGAAAGCGTTATAGTTAAATAATTCAAACTCCTCGCCGATTTGGATTCCCAACTTGGCAAGAAATTCGGGACGGGCCCAGAGGAGGAGGGTATCTGCTTTGTCCGCTTCTTCAAAGGGGAGCCCCTCGATGATCTCAATGTGCTTTTCTACTCCGGGGATGCAGTTTACTCGCACTTGCTCAAGGGCTTTTTTCTTGTAGCGGGAATCTTCTGGGAGGGCCCGTAGAATAAAGGCATCGCTACCTATTTGCATATAGGTACGACCGACAGGTAATCCTACTTCTTGACGCGTTAACTGTCCCAGCCACTTTCCCAGATCCAAAGCTTCTTGCACTGTCATGGGTTCTGGGGAGGAGGGAACTCGGTAGTAGCGCATAGCCAAGAGGGGATTGGCATTGCCAAAAGCATAGCGGGCCAGCTCTTTTTGGAGGATGCGAAACCCTACCGACTCTGCAAAGAGGGGGATACTTACCACAAGCCCGATCGTCAGGGCAATACCCATGACTGAGAGCAAGGTGAGCCCCCAACGGCTCTGCATGCGCTTCAGCACAATCTTGACGAGCGACAGAGATACCATGGAGTTCCTTCTCGATGCCAGAGATCTATCTTGCTAGGGTAGGGGAAAACCCATCAGCAAAACGCTACAGCGTTGCTGATGGGTTTCCTCATTCATTGTCCCTTGCAACTTATAGTGGAGATGGCGGGAATCGAACCCGCGTCCAGAGAGTTCGGCCAGCGATCCACTACAAGCTTAGTCGGTCTTTTCATTCTCGCAGGCTTGGCCTCGACCGACAGAGTCCAAAGCCTGCCAGCCGAGCCATCTTTGGCCGAAGCTTATCGGCGTCGCTCCGGCCGCATCCCGAGATTCTCGTCGCCCGTTGCCTCGCCCTCGGGAACGGCGAAAGCACGGACGTGATCGAACCTTTGTCGATCAGTGGCTTAGCTCAGGCTGCACTAGGCAGCGAGAGCATAGGCCGGAGCACTAGTGTTGTTGGCACTTGTTTGTCTTGCCTCTGATTAACGAGGTTGAGGCTCCTCGGCTTGCGATCGACTGACCTGCCCTCCCTGTCGAAACCTTTCATCCCCCTTGCAAATTTAAATATACTACACCCAAAAAGATAAGGCAAATCCAGAAGGCATTCTCTAGTGAGGTTGCAAAGGGCGGGCCTTGGAATTATAATCTTGCTGTGATTGATCTATCCCAAGGAGGCAAGAGACAGATGGCTGAAGCGCAGGTGGGGGTCATTGGAGGGAGTGGGCTTTATGAGATAGATGGTCTTTCCGAGGTTCGAGAAATTTCTCTGGAGACCCCTTTTGGGCACCCTAGTGACAACATTGTTTTAGGCACCTTGGCGGGAGTGAAAGTGGCCTTCCTTCCTCGTCATGGGCGTGGGCACTATATCAGCCCTAGTGAACTACCCGCACGGGCCAATATCTGGGCTCTAAAGTCTCTGGGCGTTACCCATATCCTTTCTATCAGTGCGGTGGGGAGTTTGCGAGAACATCTGGCCCCACGAGACGTGGTTATCCCTGACCAGATTCTTGATCGCACCAAGGGAGTTCGTCCTGCCACTTTTTTCGGAGAAGGTATCGTTGTTCACATCTCCTTCGCTGAGCCCTATTGCCCAGAGCTGCGCAAGATAGTTTATGATGCCGCAGTAAAAGTGGGAGCCAAGGTCCATGATGGAGGGACGATGGTTGTCATGGAGGGGCCTCAGTTCTCCACAAAAGCAGAGTCTCACTTTTACCGACAAATTGGAGGCGATATTATAGGCATGACGGCCTTGCCAGAGGCCAAGCTAGCTCGTGAAGCAGAGATCTGCTATTGCACTGTTGCGATGGTAACAGATTATGATTGCTGGCATGAGGCAGAGGAACCCGTGACCGTGGAGATGGTTGTTAACAATCTTTTAGCGAATGTAGATACGGCAAAAGCAATCATCAAAAAGGCACTGCCACAGATTGCTACAGCAGAGCGCGAATGCGAGTGCGCCCACGCTTTAGAGAATGCAATTATCACTCGCCCAGAGGCCATTCCTCCTGAACGAAGAGCTGTCCTTGAGCCGCTTATAGGCAAGTACCTCTCTTGAGCTGGTTGATTGAACAGATCGAAAGAGAGAGCAAAAAAAACTTTGCTCTCTCTTTTCTTTGAGGACGGTAAAATTTTTCTACCAACGAACCTTTTTGAGCGTTCGCTGGAGCTGTCTTTCTGCATCACGCTTGGCAATGGCTTCACGCTTATCGTAAAGGCGTTTTCCTTTTGCCAGAGCTATCTCTACCTTGGCGCGGTTGTTTTTCAAGTACAGCTTCAATGGCACAACGGTAAACCCTTTTTGCTCAGCTCTGCCCCGCCAACGGTCGATCTCTTTTTTATGCATAAGAAGTTTACGATCGCGCCTGGGATCATGATCCTGGTAGCTTGCCTGATCGTACCCCGCTATATGGCTTCCAATGAGCCAAGCCTCGCCGTTGCGAAAGACGACGTAGCTATCTCGAAGGTTCACGCGCCCCGCTCTGATAGATTTGATCTCTGATCCTTTGAGAACAAGTCCTGCTTCCAGGGTATCGACGATGAAATAGTCGTGATAAGCCTTGCGGTTTGTTGCAATGACGCGATCGCCGCGGGAAAATTCTGCAGAGCGCTTCTTCTTTTTCGCCATCTCTTACTTTGCCCCATGCAAGAGATAGTCTACCGCTCTATCAAGCTGGGGATCCCGCCCAGCACTGGCATCTTTGGGAGTCATCGGCACCTGAATATCGGGAGTGATGCCTTGGCCATCCAGATTATTCCCGTTAGGCAAGTACCACCTGGCGATGGTCACACGCAAGCTGGAACCATCTTCTAGCTTGTGAGTGTTTTGCACTGAGCCTTTGCCAAAAGTCTTTTCTCCTATCAAAGTGCCTCGTCCATTGACTTGGATGGCCCCTGCGACTATTTCGGAAGCACTGGCACTACCGCCATTTACTAGCACTACAAGGGGGATCTCTGTTGCTAGTCCCTCCTTTCGGACACGATACTCTTTAAAGGGTTTCCCCCGTTCCTTTTCTTTAACGATTAGGGTTCCCTGTGGGAGGAATTCGCTGGCGACCTCTATTGACATTTGCAAAAAGCCACCAGGGTTATTGCGCAAATCAAAAACAAGACCTGCAGGATCTTGAGCAAGAAGTTCCTTGAGAGCCGCGTGCACTTTTTTAGCTGAGACGGCGTTAAACTCTGTGAGACGTAGGTAAGCGATTCGCTCAGGAAGCATTTTTGATTCCAGGATTGGAAGTTCCACCTTGGCACGCGTCACTGGCACGATAAAGGGTTCCTTAACCCCCTCTCTTTTGACAAGTAGTCGAACGACAGTTCCCTGGGGACCTCGAATTAAAGAGACTGCCTCCATAATTGTCTTTCCCTTGAGGGGAGTGCCATCTACCTCCAAAATGATGTCCCCAGCACGCAAGCCAGCCTTCTCAGCTGGACTGTTCGGCAGAGGGCGAACGATGACCAATTGCCCATCGACCATATCGACGGTTGCTCCGATCCCTTCAAAGGATCCTTGCATGTCCTCATTGAGGATTGCCGTCGAAAGAGGTTCAACAAACGCTGTGTGGGGATCTCCTATGGCGGCGACAAAACCTGCCGCTGCCCCATAGACCATTTTCTGTGCATTCAGGGCTTGCGGATCAATGTACTCTCTTTGAAGAATAGCCCAAATCTCTTGAAGCAATGCGACCTCTTTGTCCCAAGAGATTTCTTGCTCTCCTTTAGAGGGGGCGCTTTTTATATGGCCTAGAGCGGTGCGCAGTTGGGGGCCCAGAAACCAGACAGTGGCGGCCCCACTTGCAAAGCCGCCGCTAAAGAGAACAACGAAAGCAATGAGGATCAGCAGGGCATATTTCCAGGATAATCCTGCAGGTACGTTCTTGGTTTTCATCTTTTAAATTCCTTGAAAATTCATAATCCAAAAGAAAATTATAGCAGAGCAGGGCAGGGGTACAAAACCGCTCGCGATCGCTCGATGGGTTCCTACCCCGAGCGTTAGAAGCCTAGAGTAGTCCCGTCTGGCGAGCGATTTCGCGCACCCGATCAACAAGAGCTGCAGAGACGTCGTAAAGGGGTTGTCCCCTCATGTCTGCCTCGATGGCTCTAGGATCGTAGGGAAGCCAGCCAATGAGTTCCAAGGTTTTGAGGTGTTCGCGCATGAAAAGCAGATCTTCCTCTCCACGCACTTTGTTCGCCACCGCCCACATGTGGGGAATTCCCAGTTGAGTGGCCATCTGCGCGATCTCTTGAGCGATATCGAGGCTGCGTTTTCCTGGCTCTACGACTATGTACATCGCGTCAACTGCCTGGGCAGTGCCTCGGCCTAGGTGTTCTAGCCCTGCCACCATGTCTAGAATGACTGTTTCTTTCTCGCGAAGGAGAAGGTGGGACATCAATGCCTTGAGCATTGCATTCTCTGGGCAGGCGCATCCCTTGCCAGCACCACGGATTGTGCCCATCTGCATGAGATAAATGCCCCTATATTCCACTGAAAAGCGCTTGGGGATGTCGTCCACTTGGGGGTTCAGCCGAAAGTACCCGCCGAATTCTCCTGGACGAGCCCCCGTGC
>JAGGYI010000249.1 GCA_021162655.1 Anaerolineae bacterium | reverse complement strand
TGGTTCCCTATCCCCGAGGGCCAGAGCTCGCTAGTAAAGAGACGCCGCCGCGAAAATGTGGAGCGCGTCTATACCGAAATCCGCCTCGCCCACCGCAAACGCTAGCCTCCCTGAAGGGCCAACAGAGAAACCCATGCTCAGTTTTACCACAGGCAGGCGCATCTTAAAAGAATATTTTGTCGCCTCCTCCATCGAAGAGGCTCTTGCCTACCTTTCCGCCCACCACGGAGAGGCTCAGCTTCTGGGCGGCGGGACTCACCTTTTACCTCAAATTCAGCGAGGAGAAGGGGTAGCCCAACGTTTAGTAGACGTCTCACACATCCACCCGATGACCAAAATCTCTCTCCAGGATGACTATCTCCTCATCGGTGGAGCCGTCACTCTAGAAGACCTCCTGGAGGAAGAACTCGTCCGCCAGCAGGCTCCCCTCCTTCTAGAGGCCGTGCAAGACATGGGCTCGCCTTCACTACGCCACCTCGCCACCGTGGCGGGGGATATTGTCTCAGCTGAGGGGCTCTCGCGCCTTTCGGTAGCCCTTGTAACCCTGGAGGCCGAGGCCGAGATCACCAACCTAACAGGGGCCCAATGGCTCCGCCTGGAACGGCTTTTCGTACGCAGGGGCCTCTCGCGGGTAGATAGCACCGCCGAGATCCTCACGGCCATCCGCTTACATCCATGGGGAGCCGGCCAGGGAATGGCCCTAGAGGGAGGGCAACGAACTCGTGGGCAAGCGGGGGGGACTGTCCTCCTAGGAATAGCCCTCACCTTGGACGCCACCGGAGAGCACCTCGCAGGGCTCGTCATCACCCTCAGCTCCGCCGAGACTATTCCTCAGCGCCTCGGCCAAGTAGAGGAGGCCTTGGAAGGCCAAACGACCAGCGAAGCGCTCCATGAGCTTCCCCGTCTCGTCCGCCAGGTGGCTCAGGAGCTCGCCATCCCCCCGCAAGAGGCCGCCTCCTTAGCCCTACGGGCTTTTCGGCGTGCGCTAGAGATGGCCCGCAAGCGTTCCCTCCCCTCTCAAGGCTCGCGCTAGTCCTTTGAGGAATCCCTTATGAAGCCCGCCGGCATCTATATCCACATCCCCTTTTGCCAAGCCAAATGTGCTTACTGCGATTTCGTCTCCTTTGCCGGGCTAGAGCACCTCCATGCTCCCTACATCCAGGCCCTTCTCCGCGAGATCGAATTAAAAAGCCCCGCCTGGGCGGGAATCCCCTTCGATACCCTCTACCTCGGTGGAGGAACGCCCTCCATTCTATCACCAGCCCAGATCGGCCACCTCCTCGAGGCCTGCAGGCGTCACTTTCAAGTCCTCCCAGAGAGTGAGATCACTCTGGAGGCAAACCCTGGAACCGTTCAAAACTGGCTCCCTTGGCGCAAGTTAGGCATTACCCGCTTGAGCCTTGGGATACAAAGCCTCCATGACGACGAACTTGCCCTCTTGGGGCGCATCCACGCTGCCCAGGAAGCCATCCAAGCCTATACTGCAGCCAGGGCGGCAGGGTTCGAGAACATCAACCTCGACTTTCTCTTTGGCCTTCCAGGGCAAAGCTTACGTCGCTGGCAAGAGACGCTGACCCAAGCCCTCGAGCTCGCTCCAGAGCACCTCTCCCTCTATTGCCTCACCCTGGAGGAACACACCCCTCTAGCTCGGCAGATCGCCCAAGGGCTTTTGCCAGCCCCCGATGACGACCTGGCCGCCGAGATGTACGAACTCGCTGAGGAGATGCTGGCCAAAGCGGGCTACCTGCATTACGAGATCTCAAATTGGGCCCGCTCCACAGGAGAGAGCGAGGGAGAATTGCCCCGCTTGGCCTGCCGCCACAACGTCAAGTATTGGCACAACGAGCGCTACCTTGGCTTGGGAGCAGCCGCCTATTCCTATGATGGGAAGCACCGTTCAGGCAACGTGGAACACCCCAAAGATTATATCCTCCGCCTCCAACGAGGCCAGGACCCCACCGCCACCAGCGAGGAAACGGACCGCCAGCGCCAGATAGAGGAGACAATGATGCTCGGCCTGCGCCTACTAGAAGGCATCTCTTGGGAGGCATTCTCCCAGCGCTTTGGAGAGGACTTGAGAGAAATCTATGCCCAGGAAATCACCACGCTGGCAGAAGAGGGGCTTCTCACTATCGATGAGTTAGGCATTCGCCTCAGCAAAAGGGGCCGGCTTTTGGGTAACCGAGTCTTTGCCGCCTTCCTCCATTGACCCCCTTTACTTGACAGAATCATTACACCCGCCTAAGATGAAAACAGTGGGGCCTTGCTGAGGGGGGATAGATGAGCCTCTTGGGCATCGACTTGGGTGCGAAAAGCTGCCGCGGCCTCGTCATCTCTACCGAGGGAAAGATCTGGGCACAGGCTAGACGACGATATCCTCTTTCGGAAGAAGGAAACGGGGCCGAGCTTTCTGTCCTTTCACTCTGGTCCAGCGTGCGCGAGCTCATCAGCGAGCTAAGCGCGAAGGCGCGCCACGATCCCATTCGCGCCCTGAGCGTTGCATCAATGGGTGGGGCAATAGTTCCTCTTCTTCCTGAAGGACAAACCCTTGCCTCCTGCCTATTGGAGAGCGACGCTCGCGGGGAACTCTACTTAAAGGAGCTAGAAAAAGAACTTTTGCCCATCGAGCTCTTTACCATCACGGGGAGCGTGCCCGGCCCCCATTACTCTCTGCCCAAGCTCTGTTGGCTCCGCGATAACCAGCCAGAGCTCTTTGCAAGAGCATGGCGCTTCGTACCCCTAGCCAGCCTCGTGAGCCACCTCCTGGGAGGGGCATCCACATGTGATTATTCTCTAGCTAGCCGCACGCTCTTTTTTGACCTCCAACGGAAGAGATGGTCTGGACGCATCCTTTCAGCCTGCAACATTCCTCGGCAAAAGCTCCCCGAGCTGGCCCCCGCCGGCAAGCCCGTCGGCACGGTAAGCAGGCGTTTGGCAGCGGAGCTAGGGCTCCCAGGTGGAGTGCGCATCATTCTAGGGGGGCACGACCTCGGCTGCCGAGCCCTGGGAGCAGGGGTCACCCGAACAGGCCAGGCCATCTGTAACCTTGGCGCGACGATGGCTATCAGCCCCACTTTTGAGACGCTCCCCTGGTCTATGCCCCTCATGCTCGGCAAAGGTCTCGGCCTGGAACCTCACGTCATCCCCGGGCTATTGATTAGCTCAGCTTACAACCGCTCCGGAGGACGCATCCTGCGCTGGTTTCGTGATGAGCTGGCTCCCTTGGAAAAGCGCGAAGCCTTTCGCCGAGGGAAGGACACCTATTCTCTCCTCCTCGAGGAAATGCCTCAAGAGCCCTCCTCTCTGATGGTCTTGCCTTCTTTTGGCGAAACAGGGCCCCTCTATCCGAGGGTGAACTCGGGAGCCATTCTCGGGCTCACTTTGCAGACATCCCGAGGAGAGCTCATCAAAGCCCTTTTGGAAGGGACCCTTTATTTTCTCGCCGAAGCCCAGGAAGCCTACGACCAAATAGGCATTCCCATTCACCTCTACCGAGCGATTGGGGGTGGAGCCCGCTCCGAACGCTGGCTCCAACTGGCCGCAGACATCCTCGGGAGACCTATAGAGCGAACTCTATCCCTCGAAACAGCCACCCTAGGAGCCGCTATCCTCGCTGGTTTGGGGATAGGGGCCTTTATCAGCCACGAGGAAGCTGTCGAAGCCCTCGTCAAGGTGGAGCAGCGCTTTGAACCCGACGAGCAGCGGCAGCAATTCTATGCGGAAAGACTAGAGCTCTACAAAACCCTCTATCCTCTCCTGCGTGAGCCTCTCGCCAAGCTAAACAAAAAGGGCGGCCAAGATGACCGCCCTTCCTCTGGCCATCAATAAGATCAAGCCCAGCCCATCTCTTGAAGATTGCGAAAACTGATGGCCAACGACTCAAAGGGGTCCCGGTCGTAGCATTGGTCCTGCTCAACCAAGAACCACTCTACCCCTGCCCTCTTGGCGGCAGGAAGGATCGCCTGCCAATTAAGGTTCCCTTCCCCTACTTCGGCAAAACGCTGCTCGCGCTCAGGCGTCACAGCCATATCTTTCAAATGCAAAAGGGGCTCCCGACCGGCGCACTTGGCCACCCAATAAGCTGGGTCGGCCCCTCCGGCCTGAACCCAATAGACGTCCAACTCGAACTTGAGCATCTCGGGGGGCGCCTCCTCAAAGAGACGCTCGAGCCAAGTTTTGCCCTCATATTTGGCAAACTCGTGATTGTGGTTATGGTAGGAGAAATCCATCCCCGCCTGAGCCAGCTTTTCTGCGATTGGGGCAAGTTCGTCGAGAAAGCGCTTCAGCCCCTCAAGCGAGCGATATTCCGCCGGGAGCCCTCCAATGGCGGGGTGCTTGCATTTCCAGAGAAGGTGCTCCTCGATCACCGCATCGAGATCATGCAGAAAGCGATCCCAGCTCGTATGCGTCGAGGCAATGATTAAACCATTATCCTCGGCGATCTTGGCCACCTCTTTGGGATCCACCGGCCCAAAGCCCGAGATCTGCACCCCAGGATACCCTATCTCGGCTATCTTCTTGAATGTCTCTGCCACTCCCTTAATATCCTGGGTGAACTGGCGCACGGTATAGAGCTGCGCCCCCACAAGTACCTTGGCCATTTCGAAACCTCCATCATAAAAGATACCGTTTCATCTGGCCCACCCTCCTCACGGTCGGCCAGGCTTATCTTAGCATGGTGAAAAGTCCTGTCAAGCAGAGCTCACTTTGACTCTTTTGCCTTTTGGGTAAACTAGCAAAGAGCGGAGGGAGAAATGAAAGCTTCTAGCTCTCTGAAACAAAGGGGAAGGATCCTCAGCGATCCAGACCTCTGCCGAGGCTGTGAGGTCTGCCTCCTCGCTTGTTCCCTCTGGCAAGAGGGGGAGAACTATCCTGCCTTGGCCAGGCTACGGGTGGAAAAGGACATGGTCCATTACACCTTTTCCTTTGGCTGGCCCCAGAGCTCGCTCCTCCGAGCTCTGGGCTTGGAGGAGACCTTCCCCGAGTTAGAACGGCTCCGCCAAAACCGCGGGTAAAGAGAAACAAAAGATAGAGCTTCCCCCATTGTTGGCTAGCAACGGGGGAAGCCCCTCTATCGCTCTATGTGGCTGCCCATCTCGAAGGATATTCAGCTCCTCCGACATGAATTTCTTTCGCACAACCCACTCTTTCTGGCAACTGTGCTACCGTCCGCCCTACCTCCCCAAGATGCTTGCCATAATGGCTTCTATAAAATAGCCCCTTATTTTCCTGGAGGGATACGGAGGAACTTGCCACATCGAGCCAATAAAAGGGTATGCTCCTGGCCCCGGCTTCATCCAAGCGATCGACCAAATGGATGGCCTCGTCATCCATGATCCCTACATAGTGAGTCATCCCCACCCGAGGCACGATCTCGGCAATCTGCCGGAGCGTATGCTCATCGTAGACGTGAATGTGCGAATCAAGCCTCATCCTCAAACCCCTCTCAAGATCACGGTCCAAAGCTTCCGTGTTC
>JAGGYI010000030.1 GCA_021162655.1 Anaerolineae bacterium | reverse complement strand
GCCTGAGGAGCAGCTTCAGCTTCAATCGCTGGGTCTCTTTGCAGGGGGCTTTGTTGAGCCCTTTGCTCTGCGTATTGTGGGGCTGGATGATGCCCTCTGGGCAAAGTGGAAGGAATTCCTGAGCGCCGCCCGAGTGCTCCACGAGGAGAGACTCCCAGGCTTTAGCGTGCCCTATATTCACTTTCACCCGGCCTGGGCACGCTTCCTTGCTCGCCACATGACGGCCTCTCGGCGAGAAAAGCTCGAGAGTGAATACTGTGGGGGCTATCTGGGCCTTTTGACCTGGCTGGCTCAAATAGAGCCTCGCTCTGCCGAGTTGGTCAAGCTTTTGGCACGCCGTGAGCTGGGCAACCTGCGGCGGGCTCTGCGATTGCTCCTCTCTGGTGAGCGACTGAGCGAAGCGCTCACTTATGTGCGCTACCTGCGGCGCTTTCTAGAGGCCTTGGGGCTGATGGAGGAGCGAGAGCTTGTCTCGGCGGAGGTGGAGCAGGCTGCGAGTAAAGCGGTGCCCTCTTCAGGTCCTCTGGGGCGCCCTGGAGTCCAACTGCTTTTGGATCAGAGCGAGCAGCTCCTTGCTGCAAGGCGCTTGGGTGAGGCTGGGGCCCTGCTTCAGCAGCTTGTCGAGCGGATGTACCGGGAAGATGGGCTCTCCTATGGAGGAGAGGAGGCGACCTTTGATCGGGGGGTGGCCCTACATCGCTTTGGGCGCTTCCTGCGGAATACGGGGCGCATGGATGCCGTTCTGGGGACCTTTGGCCAGGCGCTGAGCGAGCTGGAGAGCTTGCCCCAGAGTGCTCAGGTACAGCAAGAGTTGCTGAGCCTCTATGAAGATACAGCAGAGGCCTTTTTGGCGGTGCTCCAGTTTGAAAAGGCTGCCGAATACTGTGAAAAGGGCCTGCAGATGGCCGAGCTCTTGGGAGACGAGAGAGCCTTGGGAGTGGTGCATGCCCAGTTGGGCACCATTGCCATGGCTCGAGAGGATAAAGAACAGGCTCGGGAGCACTTTGAGAAGGCGCTCTTTTACTTCAAGGCAGTAAAAGATACCGAGAACCTGGCGGCTGTCTGGGAGTCGCTAGGGACCCTGGCCTGGCAGGCCTCCGAGCTGGAGGAGGCGCAGCGTTGCTACCGCCAGGCCCTTGAGGTGGCTGAGCAGGGAGGCCACTATATGCGGCAGGGCCAGGTGCTGATGCGCCTTGCGCAGATGGCAGAGCAGGCTGACCAGGCTGAGGAGGCCAAGGCGCACTATGTGCGGGCCATCGCTGTGTATCAGGAGCATAACGTCCGGCCTGCCCTCGTCTCTGCCGAGATGGCCTTGGCCGAGTTGCTTTTGCGCGAGGGGGATCTGCAGAATGCGCGCGTTCATGCCGAGGCCGCCCGCGCATTGGCGGAGGGGCTCTCAGAGGAGGCGACCCCTTGGGAGATCTATCTGTTGCTGCAGCGCATTGCCCAGGAGGAGGGGGATGCGGAAAAGGCGGCGCAGTGGCGCAGGCGCGCCCAAGAGGCCTTTGCTCGCTCGCCAGCGGCCGAGGGAGTGCGCCAGCAGTGGCGTCCTCTCATCGAGGCTGTCGTCAAGAGCTGCCGGGGAGAGGCTTTGGATGTTGAGGCAGTGGAAACGATGGAAAAGCTAGAGACCTCTCCCGAGTGGCAACATCTTGCTGAGGCCATCTGGCGTATCCTCGATGGGGAGCGGGGCAGTGCTCTCTATGAGGAGCTTGACCACATCGATGCGCTCGTCGTGCGTACCATCTTGGAAGAGATCGAAGCGCCAGAAGAGACTGAGGAGACAGAGAGTTGAGAGGGGAGCTATTTTGACAGCCCCCCTTGTTTCCCCTATAGTTAGGCTAATGCTTGAATCGTGAGGAGGGTTGTATGGAGTCTCTAGTACTGCGGCGTCAGAACGTCTCGACGTGGGTCCGAGTTTTGGGGATCCTCTTGTTCGCTACCCTCACGGCGCTGAGCGCGCGGGTGAGTGTTCCTCTGCCTTTTTCGCCTGTGCCATTAACCCTGCAGGTGCTTGTGGTCGTGCTCAGTGGCTTTATCCTCGGTGCCCGGGGTGGGCTGCTGGCGCAGGGGCTCTATCTGCAGGCTATTCTCTTTGGTGCTCCACTGACGGCGCTGGGGTTAGCTGGGCCGGCGGCCTTTCTCTCGCCGACGGCGGGCTACCTGATTGCCTTCCCCCTCGCCGCTTGGTTGGCGGGCAAGCTCTCTGAGCGCGTGGCAGGAGTGTATGGGAGGGCCCTGGGTGGCTTGGCGGCCTTGGTGGCGATCTATGCTTTGGGCGCTGCTTGGCTGAGTGGCTTTGTGGGGGGCATCTCTCAGGCGTGGAGGCTGGGAGTGGCGCCCTTTGCCGGGGCAGATGCTTTGAAGGTGCTTTTGGCGGTTGCGGCGCTCTCGGTGCGCAAGCGCTAGCTCGTTTTGGATGTTCAAAGGGCTCCTCGCCGGCCTTGCCAGGGGAGCCCTTTTTCCTTTTGGGGCGTGTTGGAGGTGCCCTTTCTGCCCGGAGGGAAGGGCCTATTTGTACAGTGATCTGATGAGGTGGCGGCGCACTTGGGGGAAGCGCCTGGCGGCAGCTCGAAGGAAACGCAGCCCAGGGCGCCGCTTCCCTGCAAAGATCATCGAGAGGTGGGCACCGGAGAAGCCCAACAGGCGGGCCATCCCTTCGATGGAAAAGTTGTTCTCTTGGCGGATCTGCTTCAGAACAGCGACGATGGCTTCGATTTCGTCGGATGAGGGTTCTTTTCGAGGCATAACAAGTAACCAAGGATAGGGTATTCTCAGTATAGCACAAATGTTCTATATTGACAATGGCTGGGAGTTTCCTCTTCTGTTTGGAGACCTCTGAGCAGAGCTGGGAGCAGGTGATGGTGACAAAACGCCCTCGCAAGCAAGTGCCTTGGGCTCCGCTGGCCCTTATTGGTGGTGGGTTGCTGGCTTTTCTCTCTTGGGCCAGCCTGGAACTGGATTTAGGAGAGGAGGGGCGCCTCCTCTGTCGTCTGGGCCTCCTGGCAGGGCTGATCCTCGTCCTTTTGAGCGGGGGGTATCTCCTTTGGCGGCGGCAGCAGAGCGCCCGTGGGCTTGTTGTGCGCCACGATGGGGGCGCTTGGGGAGGGATCATCCTCCTGCTCCTCCTGGGGATGGGGGCATCCCTTTGGCCCTGGTCCCGCCCTTATAGTTGGCTAGGCACGCTTCTCGTCGTTGGGTGTGTGTTGGGAGCTTTGGGGATCGCTCTGCGGCTGGCTGGTCGAGGGGCCCCATCGGAGCTCCTCCGTGCTCAGAAGGCGTACCAACGGGGGGAGCATCAGCGTGCGCTGGCTGCCTTGGAAGGGCTAGGAGCTGGGGAGGGCGAGTCCTCTTATGAGGGGCTCTGGTTGCAGGCGCGCATCTTTCGAGAACAGGGCAAATATGACCAAGCTCTCCGCTTGGCAGAGAGGCTCGTGGCGCTGCGGCCTGAGCTTTACCATGGGTACGCGGAAAAGGGGCTCACTCTACTCGCTGCCGGGCAGACCCAAGAGGCTTGCCAGGCATTGCAGGAGGCCACCCGAGTGGCCCCTTACTTGGCTGAGGGACATTTGAATTTGGGGATGGCCTGTTGGGAGGCGGGGGAGCCTCGGGAGACTGTGCAAGCGATGGAGCGGGCTCTCTCCTTGGGCCTGCGCGACCGCGTCTCTCAGATGGTGGCGCATTATTACCTTTGGCAGGCCTTTACAGCGCTGGGCCAGGAGGAGAGGGCCACAGCGGAGCGTCGTTGGCTGCGCCGTCAACAGCGGGTGTTGCGCTGGTGGGCAGAGGAGCTTGCCCAGAGGAAGCAACAGGGGGCAGAGCATGCCCTCTATAGGGCCATCCTGAAGGTCATCCAGGAGGAATGAGTTATCCACAACTGTGTATAAACTGGGGATAAACTGGGGAAGGGGTGGGGATTTTTGAGAGGGTTGACATTCATCCCAAGATGGGTGATAATGGTGGAAACACTATAAAGGATCACCTCCCCTTTTTTTGCTATCCCAGGCAAAGGAGGTGATGTGGATGGACGATAGTAGTCGTAAAGTGTATGTCCTAGCATCACCTCCAAGGGAATGCTAGGACATAGAAGGGTGGAAGGGCCCCTCTTTTGAGGGGCCCTTCCATGTTGTATCATGGCCTGTGGGTGGGGTATTTGCTATTTGCTCGCCTTGGGGAGGGAAAGGTAAAAGGTCGATCCTTTGCCCAGCTCGCTTTCGGCCCAGATGCGGCCATCGATGAGCTCAGCCATCTCCTTGGCGATGGAGAGCCCCAGGCCGATGCCGCCGTGCTCACGGCGAAGCGAATTCTCCACTTGGTAAAAGCGCTCAAAGATGCGTTCGAGGTCCTGGGGAGGAATGCCCGGCCCCGTGTCGCTGATGCCCAGGAGGAGCCTATCTTGTTCTTCTTGGGCGAAGAGCCGCACCGCTCCCCCCTCAGGGGTGAACTTGATGGCGTTGGAGAGCAAGTTGCTGAGGATAAGCCGCAGCACTTGGGCATCCGAGCGGACGGGGGGCAGCTTTTCGGGGAGGTCTACCTCCAGGTGGATCTCCTTTCTCTCGGCCAGGGGGCCAAACTCCTCGAGGAGAGACTCGACGATGGGGGTGATGCTGACCTCGGTGATCTCTACCTGGGTCTCTCCTGTATCAAGGCGCCGCAGGCTGACCATCTCATCGATGATGGCCTTGAGCTGCATGGCCGATTCAACCACCTGGTCGAGGTATTCTTTGGATTGGCCGGTGATCTCTTCTTCAAGGATGCTGGCGTAGGCCAGAAGGATCGCCAGAGGGGTGCGCAGCTCGTGAGAAGCGATGCTGATGAACTCGCTCTTCAGATGGTCGAGCTCGGCGAGGCGCTCATAGGCCTGGCGGATCTCTTGGAAGAGGCGGGCGTTTTCGATGGCGATGGCGGCCTGGCTGGCGAGGACGGAGAGGAACTCGACGTCGGCATCGGTAAAGGGAGGAGCCTCCCTCATCCTGGCCACGTTCAACACTCCCAAGGCCTTGTCTTTGTGGATGATCGGCAGGGAGATGGCGCTGGTGAGCTGTTCCTTGCCCTTGAGGTTTTTAAAGCGCGGGTCTTGGGAAATATCCCCCTGCAGAATGAGTGGCTCGCGGTGCTGGAGCACATAGCCAGCGATGCCCTCATCCGCCTTTTGGTGGGTTTGTAGGATCACCTCTGGAGGGAGCCCCTCAGCAGCGTGGATGGTTAGCTCGCCCTCCTCGTTGAGGAGCATGAGGGAGGCGCTATCTGCCTGCATTTCCTCGCGGGCGATGCGCACCACGTGCTTGGGGATGACTCCCAGATCCACGGAGGTCATAAAGACGCGGCTGAGGTTAAAGAGGGGGATCAGGGCTTTTAAGCGGGCGTTCTCTCGTTCGAGGCGCTGCCTGCTCAGGGCGCGTTCCACCGCTGCATTGAGCTCGTCGGGGCGGAAGGGCTTGAGGACGAACTCAGAGACGCCCAGCTTGAGCGCCTCGATGGCCGATTCCATCGTCCCGAACCCGGTCATGATGATGGTGGCGGTATCTGGGTTGATGGCACGCACCGCCTGGCAGGCCTCTAGGCCATCCATCTGCGGCATCTTGAGGTCTGAGATAAAGACGTCAAAGGTCTCCCTTCGGACCTTTTCCAGGGCCTCTTGCCCGCTGGAGGCGCATTCCACCTTGTGGCCAGCGAGCTCTAGGGAGCGCACGCACATTTCGAGCACGGTGGGCTCATCGTCAACAACCAGGATCCTTGCTGGGGACATCTCTTTGCCCCTCTCTTCAGGCTTGGCTCGTGAGGGCTTTAATCGTTCACCTCACTCGATACCATATAGCCTCGGCGGAGGATGTTGCGTAGATAGATGGGGTTGCGGGGATCGGGTTCTATTTTATCGCGGATGTTTTTGATGTGTACCCGGACGAGATCTGGCATGCCGGTCCCTGGGGGGTAGCCCCAGACGTGCTGAAGGAGCTGTTCAGCCGAAAAGACGCGATCGGGGTTGCTCATTAAAAAGTGCATCAGCTCGAACTCGACGGGAGTCAGGAGGACGCTGCGTTCCGGAGTGTGGATCTTGAACGTGCGGCAATCGAGCACGAGGGGCCCGACCTCGATTCTTTCAGGGGGACTCTCCATCTCGGCGCGGCGAGCTCGGCGGAGGAGAGCCCGAACGCGTAGCTGGAGCTCCCGCAGGTCAAAAGGTTTGGTGAGATAGTCATCGGCACCGGCTTCGAAACCCTCGATTTTGTCGCTGATCTCTCCACGGGCAGTGAGAAAGAGGATGGGGATACTGGCAAGCTCAGGGTTCGCCCGTACATGGCGGCATACTTCTATGCCGCTCATCCCCGGCATCATCACATCCAACACAACCAGGTCAGGCTTTTCTCGGCGGGCCATCTCCAGGGCGTCGGCCCCTCGATAGGCGACGAGGGTTTGATAACCTGCCCGGACAAGGGTTCGTTCGATCGTCTCCGCTACATCCTTGTCATCGTCGACGATGAGGATTTGATGACTCATCCTTCCGTCTCCTTGATTTACGAGATCAGCCGGTGATCCAGATACTCTACTTTGTCCATTATAGCCGTTTCTCCCAAAGGGGACAACACCGTTTTGATTTTTTCTATATCCCAGAGGATAGGGCCCTGGGATAGAACTTGGCATAATCGGGCAGATCGGCCTTTTGCGTATTTCGTAGTATAATATCTTGGCATGGATGATGAGAAATGGCCGATCGGGCTTGTAGAGAGGTTTTCATAGATGCTCAAGGTACTGAAAAAGCTTTTAGGTGATCCCAATACGCGGACTTTGGAGCGGCTGCGCCCTTTGGTGGAGCAGATCAACGCTCTGGAGCCCGAGATGAAGGCGCGCTCGGACGAAGAGTTCCGCGAGCTGACCGAGAGCTTTCGGCAGAGGTTGCGGGAGGCGACGGCTGAGCTCAAGGATCAACTGCGCCGCTTGGAAGAGGAGCTGGATCGGGAGCAGGATGCCGATGAGCGGCGCTCGCTGAGGTTGCGCATTGAGGAGCTCAAGGGCGAGATCGATGCGCGCGAGCAACGCATTTTGGACGAGATCCTTCCCGTGGCCTTTGCGGCTGTGCGTGAGGCCAGCGTGCGCACAATAGGGCTGCGCCATTTTGATGTGCAGCTTTTGGGGGGTATCGTCCTCCACCAGAACAAGATTGCCGAGATGAAGACCGGTGAGGGCAAAACCCTCGTGGCCACCCTTCCCCTCTATTTGAACGCCCTGACGGGGCGAGGGGTGCACCTGGTGACCCCAAACGACTATCTCTCCAAGGTGGGGGCCCAGTGGATGGGGCCGATCTATCACTTTTTGGGGCTCAGCGTGGGGGTGATCCAATCCATGGGAGAGGATCCCTCGATGAGCTCCTTCCTCTTTGATCCGGATTATGTCTCGGCAGATGACCGCTACCAGCACCTGCGTCCCTGCTCTCGCAAAGAGGCGTACGATGCCGACATCACCTATGGGACGAACAACGAGTTCGGGTTCGATTACCTTCGGGATAACATGGTGCTGGACCTGAGCCAGTGCGTCCAGCGAGAGCTGTACTATGCCATCATCGACGAGGTTGACAACATCCTCATCGATGAGGCCCGCACTCCGTTGATCATCTCTGGAGAGGCAGAGGAATCCACCGAGGAATATCGACGCTTTGCCCGCTTGGTGAAGAGCCTGCGCGAGGGGGTCGATTACATCGTCGATGAGAAGCAACGCATCGTTACCATCACCGAAGAGGGGATCGCCAAGGTAGAACGTATGCTGGGCATCGACAACCTCTATTCTCCCGAGCATTACAACCTGACCCCCTATTTGGAGAATGCGCTCAAGGCCAAGGCTCTCTTCAAGAGGGACCGAGACTATATCGTGCGCGATGGCCAGGTGATCATCGTAGACGAGTTTACCGGGCGGTTGATGTATGGGCGGCGCTACTCTGAGGGGTTGCACCAAGCCATCGAGGCAAAGGAGAACGTGCCCATCCGCCGAGAGAGCCTGACGATGGCGACGATCACCTTCCAGAACTATTTCCGCATGTATCGGCGCTTGGCAGGCATGACGGGCACGGCGGCGACCGAGGCGGAAGAGTTCTCCCAGATCTATAACCTCGATGTGGTGGTGATCCCGACCCACAAGCCAATGATCCGCATCGATTACCCCGATGTCGTCTACAAGACGGCTGAGGCCAAGTTCCGCGCGGTGGTCAAAGAGATCCAGGAATGTTATAAGGCGCGTCGCCCCGTGCTGGTGGGGACCCTGGCCATCGAGACCTCTGAGATGCTCTCCAAGCGGCTGAAGCGGTTGGGCATTCCCCATCAGGTGTTGAACGCCAAGCACCATGAGCGTGAGGCCCAGATCATCGCTCAGGCTGGCCGGCCGGGGGCGGTGACCATCGCTACCAACATGGCCGGCCGTGGCGTGGATATCCTTCTCGGTGGAAACCCCGAGGGGCTGGCGCGGGAGGAGCTGCGCCGCAAGGGGTACGATCTGCAGAACCTCGATCCCCAGGTGTGGGAGGAGGCCTATAGGCGAGCCAAGGAGCAGTGTGATGCCGACCATGAGCTCGTCGTCAAGCTGGGGGGGCTGCACGTCCTCGGCACTGAGCGCTATGAAGCACGGCGCATTGATAACCAGCTGCGAGGGCGTGCGGGCCGGCAGGGAGACCCTGGCTCTTCGCGCTTTTACGTTTCTTTGGAAGATGACCTCATGCGCCGCTTTGGTGGGCCGAAGGTGGCCAAGCTGATGGACCGCTTGGGGGTGGATGAGGATACCCCCATAGAACATGGGATGGTCGCCAAGGCCATCGAGAATGCCCAGATTCGCGTCGAGGGCTATAACTTTGATCTACGCAAGCATCTTCTCGAGTACGATGATGTCCTGAACCAGCAGCGCCAGGTGATCTATGAACAGCGGCGCTTGATCCTTGCCGAGCCGAACCTAAAGCCGATCGTCCTCGATATCTTGGAAGAGAGACTGCGAGAGCTTGTTGCTGCCTATACGATGGGCGATGAGGAAGAGTGGGACCTCAAGGCCTTGCACACGGCCGTCGATCGGATGATCCACCTCCCGCCGGGCCACCTGGCGAGCGCTTGGGAGGGGATGAGTGCTGAGGAGATCGCCGACCAGGTGGTGGCCCTGGCGCGGGAGAGCTATGATGCCCTGGAGAAGCGTATCGGCGAGGAGCAGATGCGCCAGATAGAGCGCTTTGTCATGCTTCGGATGATCGATCACCACTGGATGCGCCACCTGACGGCCCTGGACGAGTTGCGCCAGGGCATAGGGTTGCGAGCCATTGGGCAGCGTAATCCTCTGGTAGAGTACAAGCGTGAGGCCTTCCAGGCCTTTGAACAGTTGCAGGAGAATATCAAGACGGATATTGCGAACTTTGTCTTGAACGTGCGCTTTGAGGAGCAGCCTCGAAGGCCCCGGCCCGTGCGCTATTCCGGGGCTACTGGTGGAGCAGCTGGGAGCCTGCGCCCTGCCCGCAAGCACAAGCTCAAGGTGGGGCGGAACGATCCTTGCCCCTGTGGCAGTGGTAAAAAGTACAAGAATTGTTGCCTGCGCAAGGGGCTCTCCCCGGAGGAGGCGGCTGCTCTGGCGGGCAAAAAGCTGGAGCCAGAGCCCATGGCAGCAGGGAAGCGCTCCCGTCGCCGTTAGAGGGAATAAAAAAAAGCGAGCAGAAGGCGAACCCTTCTGCTTGCTTTTTTATTTATAGAGCTCAGCTTCCCTTGGTGGGGTAAACCCAGGGCGTTGCGCTCGGCCCTGGGGAGGGCACTGGTGCGGGGTAGCCCTTTGTTGGTTTAATCACCGTGGGACGAGGGGGCCTCGTCGGTGGCATGGGCAGAGGAGTCGCCGTGGAGGTGGGTAATGCCTTGGTAGCTTCTACGCGAGTAAAAGTTGGCAGGGCCTGCTCGACCGCTCGAATGATGGTGGCCGGGGGTGGGGTAAAGTTCTCCTCTTGCCCGCCACAGGCAAGAAGAAGGTAGCTCATCCCCACTAGGCAAAGGACCAACAAGGCCCGACGGCTCCTGCTTCTCTCTCGTTCCCTTTGACGTCTCATAGAGGCTGTACCTCGCTTATGGACAATGTCTTGTGAATGTATAGCAGAGTATAACACAGTTGATACCTTCTGCCAACCGGGATACCATAATCGGAGTCAATCACTCCATTGGAGGAAATCGTGCTTAAATCAGCGGAATCTGGCACGCTAGCTCGAGATCCCTGGTGGCGACGTGTGGTCAACTTTTTAGGGCTCAAGCGTAGCATGGTGGCCATCCTCGCGATGGTGATCCTCATTGGCATGGGGGAGAAGATGGCCGAGCGCTTTCTCCCCAAGTATCTCCTCGTCTTGGGAGGGGGGATCCTCTCGGTTGGTTTCTTGAACGGGATGGATAACCTCCTAAGTTCCCTTTATTCCTATCCTGGAGGGTACCTGAGCGATCGACTGGGCTACAAAAAGGCCCTCATCGTCTTTAACCTCTTGGCGTTGCTGGGCTTTTTGATCGTGGCGCTCTTTCCTTCCTGGTATATGGTGTTTGTAGGAGCTCTCTTTTTCCTCTCTTGGACGGCAATCTCCTTGCCGGCGACGATGAGCCTTGTCTCTCATGTGTTGCCCAAGACCAAGCGGACGATGGGCGTCTCGATGCATTCCCTAGTGCGCCGCATCCCGATGGCCCTGGGGCCTGTGGTGGGCGGGTTTTTCATCCAGGTCTATGGCATCAAGACGGGCATTCGCATTGCTTTTGGGATGGCCTTTATCCTGGGGGTCATCTCTCTCTTTTTGCAGCAGTACCTAATCCAGGAAAAGGATGCGGGCAAGCAAACTGCAGAGGCAAATCCACTCCAGATCCTTGCCCTGATGAGCCCCAGCCTGTGTTCTTTGCTCGTCTCGGATATTCTCATCCGCTTCTGTGAGCAGATCCCTTATGCTTTTTTGGCCATTTGGAGCCTGGATTATGCAGGCGTCTCACCGGTGCAGTTCGGCCTTCTGACGGCCATCGAAATGGTCACGGCCATGTTGGTCTACATCCCTGTGGCTTACCTGGCCGATCGCTCGACGAAAAAGCCCTTTGTCGTCATCACCTTTATTTTCTTTACCCTCTTTCCGCTGGTCTTGGTCTTTAGCCGATCCTTCCCGATGCTCGTGCTCGCCTTTATCGTGCGGGGGCTCAAAGAGTTTGGCGAACCCACCCGCAAGGCGCTCATTGTGGACTTGGCTCCCGAGGGGCGCAAGGCGAGCAT
>JAGGYI010000245.1 GCA_021162655.1 Anaerolineae bacterium | reverse complement strand
CCTATACCCCGTCGCCGACGTGGACCCCCACTCCCTCGCCGACGGCGACGCCTACCCCGGCAAATGTCATCTACTCTACTGGGCTGACCGAGGCCTTTGGCCCCGAGTATCCAAATTGTATCCAAGCAGGTCCTACGGCCCCAGAGGACAGCAGCGATCGCACGGAGGTCCTCTTGGTTTGGCAGGGGATGCCTACCATGGCCAAGCTAACCTTCTGGTTCGCGGGGAACAACAATCGGCATCATTCTGTTTTGGTGAATGGCCATGTTATCGGTCAGCTTCCGGGGGATGACTATCACTCGGTATGTACTGGGGGAACCTATGGAGAGATCTCTTTTGATCCCAGTTTGGTGGTCAGTGGCATCAACGAGATCAGTATCCTTGCTGATGTCCCTGGTGAGTTAAACAGCTGGAGCTTGCAGGCGCCGCAGATTCAACTGGCTGGCTATGTCCAGGGGACAGAGATCGAAGTGCTCCAGATCCCAAGTAGTTATGGGGAAAGGCCCACGGTGCAGCGGGCGATGGTGCAAAAGCCCATCGGCTACACCCCTGGAGCGGTAGATCTTCCTTTAGTAGTCGCGCTCCATGGCTGGGGTGGGCGCGATTTTGACTCACTCAAGTGGCTGGCCAGAGCCTGCAGCGATCGTGGGTGGCTCTTGGCTTGTTCGGATACACGCGGTAAGAGTCAGCACACTCCCTCTAAAGCCGTTCAGCACGATGTCATTGATCTTGTTAATTATCTGATCAGTTCGCCTGAATATTCGGTGGATCGCAATCGTGTTTATCTAGTGGGGCCTTCGATGGGGGGGATGATGGCGGCCACTATCGCGGCGAAATACCCGGATTATTTCGCTGCCCTGGTGGAGCTCAAGGGGCCCACCCGCTTGGACCAGTGGTACTGGGAAGTTGACGAATACCATCGAGAAAGGCTGCGTGATGAGCTGAATGGCACGCCTTATACGACGCCCTTTAGCTACCAACGCAAATCCGCCGCGGCCATGCCGATGAACCTGCGCAATGTACCAACACTTATCATTCATGGTTTGGACGACACTTTGGTCCCCTACCACCATGCGGAGGACCTTTACCAAGGGATGTTGGCCTATCAGCCCAAGTACGTGCGGCTCGTCTCCTATGAGGGAGGACATGGGGATGATCCCCCGAATTGGGGCCCGGCGGAGATCCTGGACTTTTTCAGCCAATGGACTTTGGAAACTTGCCCCCTCACGGTTACAGTGCGGACGGATGAGCCTAAGGCCTACTATTGGTTGGATATTTCCCATGTGGCCTCTGATCATTGGACGCAGGCAAACGCCTGGTTCAATCCAGATACCAAGACAATCACTGTCGAAGTACGGGATGAGCGGATTCCGCCCGTGCCAGTGGACGTTACTCTGGATTTGCAGCGGATGGGCTTGCCTTTGCAGGTGGCTTATACAGTGGAAGATCTGAACGTGACAACAGGAGATTTTCAGCAGTACACCGTCCAGGCGGATACCCACCTGCGGCTGAACGTGCCAGGGGATCATCATCGTCTGGTAGCCTATCCTTTTGCAGCCCCTCAGCCCCAGCAGCTTGTCTTACGTCAAGGAGAGGGAGGCTACAACGGGGTGGAGGACACTTATATTGAAGTACATTCCCCCAATGCGAACCATGAGAATGAGGTATTGCGTATCTCTGGCGGCGGGGGAAGGGTCCCGCTTTTGCGCTTCGATCTTGAGGGGAAGCTTTCTGGTCAGCATCCGGTGATCAAGGCGGCTCAATTGGGGCTTTTTGCTAGCTCCAAGTGGTACCCTGATGATCGAATCGAGACGACCATCTATCGGTTGCTTGAAGGGTGGGATGTGCATACCGTCACCTGGGGAGAGCGTTCTAGCGGGGTGCCTTGGGAAGAGGCGGGAGCCATGGGAGCAGGAAAGGATTATGATCCTACACCATGTGCTATCCGTTGGCTGGAAGGGACGGGTGAATGGTATCGCTACAATGTGACGAACCTGGTGCAGCAATGGGTAGCAGACCCGGCAAGCAACCACGGGCTTTTGATTCGTAGTGAGGACGGTGCTGGGACCTTTACCATGAATTCGAGCGAGAGCCCGATGAACAAACCCGAGCTGGTGGTCTTTTACGCCGAGGCGACGATTACCCCTACCCCGACGAATACACCTATTCCAACGGCGACTCCTTCTCCGACTTCTCTACCCCTTCGAAAGCTCTGGTTACCTGCTATTCTAAAGTGAGCATCCTCTGCTCAGTAGGGAGAGGACACGTGCGAATTCTGTTCGTCTACTCTGATATCAGTGGGGCCGAACACTATGGCGCCAAAAAGTTTTACTCTGGTCTGGGATTGATCTCGGCTGTCCTTCGGCAGGAGGGCCACGAGACGGCGCTCCTCTACTTGCAGCGTGAAGAGGAAAGGGAAAAGTTTCTGGCCGCGGTGGAGGCCGCCTCGCCAGACTTGGTGGCGTTCTCGACCACGACCCACCAATTCCCTTATATCGCGCGCTATGCTAGCTATCTCAAAGAAGCTCACCCCGAGCTTTTGCGGGTTTGCGGGGGGATTCACCCTACCTTAGTACCTGAAGAAGTGGTCGCGTGCGGGGTTTTCGATGTTGTCTGCGTGGGAGAGGGAGAATATCCCTTGCGCGATCTTGTGGAGCGTTTGGAGCGGGGCCAAGATTATACACATGTGGAAAACTTGTGGATAAGGCGTGGAGAAGAGGTCATTCGCAATCCTATGCGCCCCTTGATTGCCAATCTAGATGAACTGCCCTTTGCCGATCGGGAGCTTTTTGATTATGAGGAGATGCTCCGCGAGAACGATGGCTGGGTGGATATGATGAGTGGCCGTGGATGCCCCTATAATTGTTCTTATTGCTGTAATCCCGCTCTGCGGGAGCGCTATCGGGGGCTGGGGCGCTATGTGCGTTTCCGCAGTGTGGAGCACGTCATCGGAGAGATCCGCGCTTTGAGCCAGCGCTATGCGATCAAAGTGATCAACTTCCAGGATGACATCTTTACACTTGATCGCCGCTGGACGATCGAGTTCTGCGAAGCTTACAAAGCCGAGTTCGATTATCCCTTCTGGATCAACTCTCGGGTGGAGCGCATCTTGGATGAAGAGATGGTGAAAGCCTTGGCCGAAGCGGGCTGCGAGGGGCTCCGCATCGGGGTGGAGAACGGGGATGAGCAGCTGCGTATCACCGTCCTCAAGCGAACGATGAGCAACGAGCAGATCATCGAGGCTTTTCGACTGCTTCGCCGTTATGGCTTGAAAACGTATACCTGCAATATGATCGGCGTCCCTGGGGAGACTCCTGAGACCATTCAAAAGACCATTGACCTCAACCGTCAACTCAAGCCCGATGAGTTTCAGTTCTCCGTCTTTTACCCCTACCCCATGACGGAACTTTATGATATCTGCGTCCAGCAGGGGCTCATTAAACCGGGGGCCGAGCTAACGAGCTATTACAGCAAGCAGAGCGTATTGAATTTGCCCACCCTCAGTGAGGAGGAGCTGGCAAAGGGATACGAGCGTTTTGAGGCCCTCCGCTCCGAGCTTGCCTTGATGCGCTCCAGTCCTTGGAAGTATCGCATTTATCGGCTTTTGCTCAAGCTATACCGCGATGATGGGCCGCGTCTGCAGCGGCATTTGGAAAAGTTGCGTCGTTTTCGTCGTAGGATCTTGCGGAGAAAGGGTTAGAACTAGCAATGGAGCTTGCGGCATTTTACGACGCCTATTGGAAGCAGGCTGATGATACTTTTGACCATGAGCGCCTTGAGCTTTTGGCCAAGCATATCCGCCCTGGTGAGGAGGTCTTGGAGGTGGATTGTGGTCCAGGGGTGTTGGCTGCCAAGATGCGCGATAGGGGCGCCAAGGTGGTGGCAACGGACCTCTCTGCTGTGGCGGTGGAAAGGGCACGGGCCAAGGGCATTCCCTGTACTCGCGTGGATATCGATACGGAGCCGTTGCCTTTTGAGGATAACCGTTTTGATGTGGTTGTCTCGAATTCGGCGATCGAGCATCGCTTCTTTTATGAGAAGTCGTTTGATGAGTGCGTCCGCGTGCTCAAGCCGGGAGGGCGATTTATTGTTTGTTTGCCCAACATTGCCCATATCATCTGTCGTTGGTGGGTGCTTACGGGGCGTTTTCCCTATGTCGAGAACTCGCCTACGGACATGATGCACATTCGTTTTTTCACCGTGCGCGAGGCCAAAGCGCTCTGCGAAGCGAGGGGGATTCGCGTGTTTTCGGTGGAGGGCAGTGCTAGCCTTTGGGCCAAGGATTTTTACCCCAGCTTTTGGCGCAAGCGGCGCTTTCGCAAGCTCATCGCTTGGTTGGCCCGGGTGTGGCCTTCGATGTTTGGCCGAGACTTTGTTGTGGTGGGGGTAAAGCAGACAAAGGGGGAGGAATGACACCGAGGCAGCACATCGCCATAACAGGGAGGAGAGGATGAGTTTGAAGCGAGAGGTTGGCTTTGGCCTCTTTTGGGTGGCCATTGCCACGTTGGCCTCCAAAGGCTTCTCGTTGTTGCGCAAGCTGATCTTGGCGCGTCTATTGGTGCCAGGAGATTTCGGCTTGGTGGCCTATGCCTCTTTGGCGATAGGAGTGCTCGAGCTTTTTAAGGAGATGGGCTTTAGCTCCGCTTTGATCTATCGCCGGGAGGATGTAGAGGAGGCAGCGAATACCACCTTTGTAGCCGTTCTAATAAGCAGTGTGCTTCTCTATGGGCTGGCCTGGGTAGCTTCTCCATGGATTGCCCAGTTCTTTCGCAATGAAGGCCTTGTACAGGTGTTGCGTGTGCTCTCGCTGACCCTGGTCATCTCGGCCATCAGCCAAGTGCCCCTTACCCTGATGGCCAAAGGGATGGGGTTTAAGAACAAGGTGATCCCCGAGATGATCGCTGGTTTTGTAGGCTCGGCCATCTCTGTTATTCTGGCCCTTTTGGGTTATGGCGTATGGTCTATCGTCTATGGTCGGCTGCTTATCTCTTTGATGACCGCGATACTGGTTTGGTTCTTTTGCCCATGGCGGCCCTCTTGGCGCTTTAGTGGCCGAGTGGCCAAAGAGCTTTGGAATTATGGTAAGCATATCCTCAGTAGTCAGATCATGGTCTTTTTCATCACCAATATTGATGATGCTTTCGTTGGGCGCTTTTTAGGAGATGCGGCGTTGGGTACCTATAGCTTGGCCTATGAGCTCTCGAACCTGCCGGCGACGCATCTCAGCCGCATCGTAGGTCAGGTGATGTTCCCGGCCTTCTCCAAGGTGCAGAGCGATCTGCGGCGGCTGCGCAACGTCTTTTTCCGCAGTATGAAATATGT
>JAGGYI010000134.1 GCA_021162655.1 Anaerolineae bacterium | reverse complement strand
TGAGAAGAGTGGGCCCTCGTGTTATAATGCCTTTGTGTTGACGAGCCCAGAAAAGAAAGGAGTTATGGGTATGGGGAAGGAATTTCGGGCACTGCGGTTAGTCTCTTTGCTCTGCAAGGTGCTCGCGTGGGTCATTTTTATTGGTGGCTCATTGCTGGCTCTTTTTGTGGTGGTACTGGGAGCTATTCAAGGGCGAGTAGGAGCTCCAAGCCCTTTACTCTCTTCAATACCAGGATTTGCGCAAGTGCATGGTCCCCTCTCTGGGCTCGTGATAGGGATTGTTATCCTTCTTGTCGTGTTGGTTCATTTTATTTTGCTTTATGCGACAAATGAGGTTATTCAGCTGGCTTTGGCTATCGAGCAGAACACGCGGGAGACGGCTTATTATCTAAAGGGTGAGACGGAAGTACCCCCTCCCCCCTCCGCAGTTTCCTGGGAGCAAGCTGCTGAAGAAGATACGGAAGAGGGATAAGGCGATGAGAAAAGCCCTGCTAAAAGCAGGGCTTTTTACTGCCTAGGCTTGCAGATGATTTCAAGAACGCGCAAATCAAAAAAGTCCTGCGCGTTTGCTGCGAGGAGGACAATAGCCGTGTCTGCTCCTTTGCTGGTTCCTCCAATGGCGATAATTTCCTCTCCTACTGGGATGAGGCCAGCATCTGCGGCCATCAGCGCGATTTCGCAGGCAACCTTCATCCCCTCTCCAAAAACGCGGAGAGTAAAGGCGATGATTTCATCGATCTGGTAGGTACCTAGCTTCCTTCGTACTGCCCGCCCAATACCTCCAAAGGCATGCTGTGCGGTGAGAATTCTTGCTCCCGCTCGCTCGATGGCTTCTCTGTGCTGGGGGAGAAGCTCCCTCTCATTTGGGGCGGCGAACCCTGCCGAGTGTGTGACGACGACAAGGTTTTGAGGGGGAAAGAATGAGAGGGCTTGTACTCCCGTTGCCCCAGAAGTAGAAGCGACGAGAACATGGGAGATCTCTAGCTCTTGGGCACGGTTTTTGGCCAGCTCCAGCGTGTGTAATGTGTTTTGCGGGCCAGCTTGCTCAAAATAAGTGCAAGAAATGGTCTGGTCAGGCACGGGTTTCCTCCTGAGAGAAGGTAGAAGGCGCTTTTTTGGCCTCAGTGAGGGCCTTGTTGTAAAGCTCTACAGCACGAAAGATCGAGCGTTTCACCCGATGGTTTTCACTTTCGAGCTCTCGAAGGATGCGTTTTACTAGGGTTCGATGGGAGTCCAAGCCTATGGGGCAGGGCTCCCCTGTGAGGGGAAAACCGCTAGCCTCCGCAAAGGGAACGATGTCTCGTTCTTCGACCAAGGCAAGGGGGCGAATTACCGTGAGTTTGCCCTGGAAAAAGGATACTTTGGGCTCCATGCGAGCAAGCCGCCCGCTGAAAAAAAGATTCAAGAGAGCGGTTTCAGCGATGTCATCGGCGTGGTGGGCAAAGGCCAACTTGTTGCAGCCTAGGCGTGCGGCCATTTGAAAAAGAGCTTTTCGCCGATTCCAGGCACAACGGAAGCATTTGTTTGCCGTGGTCTGGGCTAATTCTTGGGCAATTTGGATGGTTTCAGTCTCTAGGTGGAGACCACGCGCTTGGCACCAAAGGGCTAGCCATTCCTCCGGCACCGCTTGCCCGCAGTGATAGTCGGTTCGAATGTGCCCCACAACAAGAGAATAATGCTCCTTGGCCATGCGGCGATAGCGCCAGAGGAGATCAAGGAGGGTCATGCTGTCTTTGCCGCCCGAAACAGCCACGAGGATTTTGTCTCCGTTGGCCAATAGATGGTAGCGGTGTACCGCTTTGTTGAGAGATTTGAGAAGATAGTAAGCCAACTTTTCTGCTCGAGCGGGGTCGACTCGGGTCTTCTCTATCATCATGATGTTATTAATCATACCATGTCAGCTCGAGGCTGACAATCCGAAACCTTGACAAAGGGGCAGCAGCACCTATAATTAATTAAAGAAAGTTGATTGAGAAGATATATTTATCTAGGAAAACTTGAATGAGAATTTCGACCAAAGGAGAATACGGGATACGGGCTCTTTTAGAGCTTGCCCAACGTTACGGCCAGGGGTATGTGCAGAGCACAGAGATTGCCTCGGCTAGGGAAATTCCCGAGAACTATCTCTACCAGCTGCTCATCACGCTGCGCAAGGCGGGCCTAGTGCGAAGCCGGAGAGGGCCTCAAGGGGGGCACATGCTGGCACGTTCTCCTGAGAGGATTTCGTTGGAAGAAGCGGTGATCGCCTTGGAAGGCCCGATCGCACCTGTCTCTTGTGTGCAGGAAAATGTTGTTGACGATTGCCCTTTTGGTGAGGAATGCCCTGTACGTGAAGTTTGGCAAGAGATCACCGACGTTACTCGGTGTATTCTCCGGCGGACAACTTTTGCGGATCTGGCTCGTAGAGAGCGAGAGAAGCTAGCCGCCAAAGCCTCGCGCGACTAGAGTTCACCAGCCACCTCACGGTCAAGCCGCTCAAAGAATCCTCGCATGAAACGGTCCCTTTCCTCGGCTATTTGTTTTGCCGTCTCAGTGTAAAGGGTGTTTTTGAGTTTGGCGAGTTTGAAAAGATACTCGTGGATGGGGGTATGCTCTGCTGATTCCAGGTCGCCCTTCCCTTCGTGGGGAGGGCGATTGATATATGAAGAGGGGACGGGAGCCCAGAGCTTTTGGCGGCGTGCCCCAGCAATCGCATAAGCACGGGCAATGCCAATAGCTCCTATAGCATCCAGCTTGTCGGCATCGTAGAGGATTTGGGCTTCCAGGGAGGAGGGTTTCTGCTTCCCCCGGAAACGATGCTGCGCGATGGCCTCTGCGACTCTTTCGACCAGCTCAGGGGGGTGCCCGGCAAGGATCTTGCGCGCCATCTGCGCGCCGAGCTGAGCATGGCAAGTGTGACGGGACCCTTGGTGCACCCGAGCGATGTCATGGAGCAGGACAGCTGCCTGGAGGATCTCCATGTTTGCTCCCTCTTTCTGGCCAATGCGTTGAGCAAGACGCCAGACTCGTAGCACGTGGTCGAAGCCGTGGGCAGGGTCGTGGTCGCTATAATACTGGCGTGCTTCTTCAATACTGATCATTCGCTCTGGCTCCTTACTGGCAGGATATAGGATAGAGCATAGAGCACCCCACCTTCCAAGAGAATGGTGAGGCCGAGCTTGAGCACCGTGTCACTCCAGAAGGGGAGGGGATAGAGCTGTATGAGAGTGTCTTCTACGTAAAAAGTCCAGTTTCCATGGGGGAAAAAGAGCTCGTGAAAGCGAGTGAAAAAGAGATCAAAGTTTAGCACCGAGCTAAGGAGGACGAGCAGTATAAGCCCCCCTGTGACCCAGACGCCTTGGCGGAGGTAGATTGGAAGCAGGAAGCGAGAAGGAGAGTACCATAGGTAGATAATGGAGAGGCAAGCGATCAAAATAGCAATTTTGTGAAGGGTAAAGAAGCCGTCCAGAACGTGCTTGACGTCGACAAGGTGTTCTACTTCGGCCTTGCGCAGGGCCGGGGCTCCCTCTGTTGTGGGGAAAGTGGCCATTTCTTTGAGAGAAGCTTTGCCTCGGAGGTAGTGTAGAATGACGTCAGAGATGCGAAGGCGTTCTTCTTGAGAGAAACGTTCGGCTGGGGGGAAGCCTTGCCGAGAGTACTCGTAGCGAACAAACCCTGGACTGACGAACAAATAAAGGGGAGAGACAATCAGAATCAAAGGGATGGCGAGGATGAAGAGAATGTGTGCAAATGGACGTATCCAGCGAAAAAACTTCATTCTAGTGGACCTCCTAACTTGGGGATGCTTCGGCCCTTGAACGGGGAAGGGTGAGTTCCCAGAAGCGTTCTGCATAGCGGCCGCCCCCCACTGCGAGGGTATATTGGTAAAGTGCTTGACGCATCTCGGAAAGATCTGACCAGAACGTGCTGATTTGAGATGCGTATCGTGCGATGGCTGCTATTTTCGCTTCCAAGGCATCTGGCTGGAGAGAAACGAGCTGGGATACCCAGCATTCTCTTGGCCAGCGTTGAAGAGCCTGGGCGGTTTCTTGGGATTCTGCAGCGTATGGATAATCTTCGTAAAAGAGGACTTGGAATCCTTGTTGTAAAAGGAGAAGGGCAACCCGATAGATGAGGATGTGGTCGACATGTTGGCCGGCACCCAGCGGTGCGTAGATGGTGCTTTCTGTTGAGGGGGAGACCGTCTCTAGAAAGGTTTGGCAGAGGGTGTAATGGAAAAGATCTTCGGAGGGGTGAATCTCGCCAAAGATGCTTTCCTCCGTTGGATAGAGAGGTTGCCCAGTCGAGGGATGTTGGCGGTAGACGCAGTCTAGAAAGGAAAGGTGGCAGGGTTGAGCTCCTAGAATGGTTAGTGCGGCTCTGTCTTCTTGGCGTCGAATGGCCATGGGTTCTTTTGCATTTCCCCAACGCTCCTGTAGTTCCTTTGTAAAGGGGGTAAGGTCTGTGCGAGGAGGGGAACCCGCAAAGAATGTTACAACTTGTACCTTCTGGCCATGTTGGGATTGGGTGTAAAGAGTACCCCCACAGGAGAGCACAACATCGTCGAGATGGGGCGAAAGATAGATTCTTGTTGGTGCATTCATGTTCCCAAGTATAACATTCCCGCGTTTTGACGCCAAAGCGAGCTTGAAGCCAAAGGTGAGGCTAGATAGAATGAACATACCTGTGCTTTTGAATGAGGAGGCCCCCGGTGAAAAAGTCCTGTTTAGTTCAGCTGATACTTTTTGGCGTATTGGTCGTTGCCCTTGCGATGGGCATAAAGCGTTTTTTGGGGCCCAAGTTTTCTTCGCTCAAGATGGCAACCCCCGAAAAAGCGGCCGTCTCTGCCCAGGCTGGAGATGCGCACCCAGTCCCAGCTGAGAAGCAGCGGAGCTCTCCTACGGCTACGTTGCCTGTGCAAAGAGGCATCGAGGGGCTTGTCCCTCAGCTCAGGCTCTCTCTGCCACTTCCTTGGCCAGGGGCACGCATTCAAGGGTTAGTCGTTTCTGAAAAATATTACTATGTCGCGGCACAGGACGGCGCTCAGCAGAAGGCCTTTATTTACCGAATGTTGCGGACGCAGCCAGGTAAAGGGCAGCTCAGAGTAATCAGCCAGGGCCCCTTTTTTGAGGTTGGAAGTCTCGTTAAGGGGCGTCAGGCTTTGTGGACGGCAGTAGCTTCTTCGGAGAAGAGCCAAACCTTGCTCCTTATGATTGATCCGGTGTACCTGGGAACTCTGAGGAGCTTTTTGGTGAATGACTATATCACAGCGGTGGCAGAAACAGAAGATGGGCATCTTTATGGTTTTAATGATCGTCTGACAGCTATCTATGAATGGGCCCCTACGGGAGAGGAGATAAGAAGGAAACCCTTCGCTGGAGGAGGGTACTACTATGATATCGCCGTAGTGCGGGGTAGCTTGGTGTGTGCAGGGGTAGACCCTCAAGGGGGAGTGCTTGACGTCATTGATCCAGGAACTCTGACTCTGCTTGTACGGCATCGCTGTTTGGGTTTTTCCAAAGACGGGCAACCTCTCACTACTGGTGGTTTTGATGTGCAAGACGGAACATTTTACTTTCTCGTCGGCCTGAGTAATGCGAACGAACTCTTTAGTTTTGGCTTGAAGAAGGATATACCTTGGCCGGCTTATATTCCCAGTGCTAGAGAATAAGCTTACGGAAGGTACCCTACCATTCTTTTACTGGTCGGGTCAAAAAGTCCAAGAGGATGGGGTTTGCCTGTGGGGAACGAGATGACGAGTGGCAAAAAGATCCGTTCAGTGGCCAGGTTTGCAGGGAGGAGATAACCCATCCTGTTCAAAGAAGGGTGCCACGTATCATCGGCCATTCGCAGCGGGATAGGCAGTAATCCGGTGGCGTTGGTTTCGACGCGTAGGTAGATGATGTAGAGAGGCATGGTAGAGTTATAGATCTCCTCCAGGACGCTTTTGGGGCAGTTACCCTGCTCGAAGCAAGGGTTGTAGGCGATTCCGGAAGGGACGACGTACTCTGGCGGGGTGAGTCGGTCCACTGGGGGGAGGAGCGAGAGGTAGGGGCCAGCAGATTGATCTGCATCTTGCCAGGCTACCTGGAGAGGAAAGGCCCCTCCATGGACGAGGTCTTGGGAAAGCATACCTGGATCTGGTGCGAGCCGTACTGTTCCCGCGATGGGACGGAAAAGGTTGTCCCCCGTATAGTCATAGACGTCAAAGGGCATGGGGGGATAGGTGAACATGATATAGTTTGCCCCTGTGGGAATGTTCAGCATGATGCGGGGATGTCGATCGGGATAGTGTTGCCGTAGCTGATTCATCAGTGGCTGAAAGCGTCCTACGTTCCCTGGGCCAATGTAAGATTGAAATGTGGCCTGCTGAGTTCCAAGATAAAAGACCCGGGGGCGGTGAGTTAAATAGATAGTAAAAGTTGCCCGGAGCTCTGCATAATCTCCATAGAGTGTGAGGGTGCCACCCCAATTGGCGGGGAGAAGTATGCCATCGGGCCCTTTGGGGAAAGAAAAGACGGTTCTCTGGAGAGCAGAGTAGCGAGTATATTCAGCTGCTCCCGCCTGGGGGAGAGTAAGATCGGGAGCGAGATAGTTTGCCCAGCGAATAGCATTGGTGATCTCTGATGAGCCGTGGTACAGTCGAAGCCACATCTCAGGCGCGGAGCTGCTCATGTGGTCGTACATGGGAAACTGTCCGAGAAGAGGGACTTTGGTGCGCCAGTGATCGCCAGCCCATACTCGCCGGGGATAGATGCGTACTGTGAGGCGCAGACATCCCTGAGTATAACTCGAAGAGACGAATTGGGTGATTCCTCCTGAAC
>JAGGYI010000276.1 GCA_021162655.1 Anaerolineae bacterium | reverse complement strand
CATAATAGGAGGGCCGTCAAAAAGGACCATGTCGGCCTTCTCTAGGAGCTTGGCGACGACTTTTTCCATCCGCTGGGAGCCCAGCAGGTCTGCAGGGCGAGGTGGCAGGGGGCCACTAGCCAGAAGTTGAAGGCCTTCCACGCCCGTTTCCTGGAGGGGAGGTGTTTCTAATGCCTCGTCTTCGACCATCATCGTTGTCAGCCCCACGTCGTTGCGCAGGCCAAAGAGCTGGTGGAGGTAGGGGCGGCGCAGATCGCAATCGGCGATGATGACCTTTCTATCCACCTGGGCCATCGTGACGGCTAGGTTGGCCAGGGTGGTAGATTTGCCTTCTCCAGGTCCTGGCGAGGTGACGAGGAGGGTACGCAAGGGCTTGTCGAGGGAGGCATATTGCAAATTCATACGCAAGGTGCGGTAGGCCTCACTGATGGGTGAGAGGGGATCCGAAAGAGTGATAAGCAAGTTTTCGGGCATGGAGGAGACCTCCTTTGGAAGCTTAGCTGAGAGAGGGACTCTTTTGCGCGCGCAGCCGGCGGCGCTTCCCCTGGCGGTTAGAGTGGGTGGCCTCGGGGATGATCCCTAACACGGCCAGCCCTACGTACTCTTCGATGTCTTCGGGGGAACGGATGATATCTGCCTCTAACCATTCGAGGAGAAAGACGAGCAGGACACCGATAACTATCCCAAAGAGGGCTCCGGCGAGCAGGTTGATCTTTAACTTGGGCTTATGAAGCGTCCCTGGTAGGGCATAGTCGCGGATGCTTACCTCAACGCGGTCGCGCTTGTCCTGGTCGAGCATGTAGACCTTGATACGCTCAACAAAAACCTCCGCGGTGGTCTGAGCGATGTCCCGGGCGATGAGCGGATCATAGTCGTCCGCATCGATGCGAATGAGAAAATCCGACTCAATCGGACTGACGGTGAGCTTTCTGCGGAGCTCGTCGGGGGTAATGTCCAATTGGAGGCGGTTGATCACCTCCATGGCCGTCTCGCGGGAGGTGATGTTGCCGGCGTAATTGCGCATAAGGCCTTTGATCGTCTGTTGAAGTCCCCAATCCAGCCGGCTGGGCCAGACGTTCAGATAGATGGTTGAACGGTAGACAGGGGTCTGCAATTTACTAAAGACAAAAGCACTGCCCATCGTGATCAGGACCACCAGGACAATGACCCAAGCTCTTTTGGTGATGATGCGCAGATAAGCTTTTAGCTCCACAATGGCCTCCTAAAGTAGACGGAAGCTATTATACCATGCCTGGAAGGCAGTTCAAAGTTTGCCTCCTTTCAGGGAAGGGATCGTTGCCGGGGAAGGAACCTATGCTTGGCGGGCACCTCCGCCAGGATGGGTAGACCCAGGCTTTCCAGGTCTTGGCGGTCACGAATGGTGTCATCAAAATAATCCCAAAGGAAGGCAAGGAGGATCCCTAGCACAAGGGCAAAGACGAGACGCAAGGGCAGGTCAAGCCTTTGACGGAGAGAGGGCCCGACGAGGCTGACCTGAGGTGGATCGATGAGAGAGACGACAGCATTCTCTGTGGAGAGCTGAGCAAAGTACTTGGCTGACTGGTGGAGAAGGACGTTCGCCGTTGCGTTGGCGATGCGCTCTAGTTCCTCTCGATTTCCCCAGTGGATCTGTACAGTCAGGATGCGGTGTAGCTTTCCAGCGGAGGTAGCCCCTTGGATGGCCCCGGGCGGTATGTCTACCCCTGCCAGGGAGGCCACGTCTTGAGCAAAGGCGCGGCTTTTGACGACTTCGGCGAGGTCATCTACCAGGTACTCGGCGGTGAGCCATGTGTAGTAGCGGTCGTAGGTGTAAAACTTGCCTTGGGAGGACTCTGGCCTGACGCCGACGACGAAGCGCATGCTGGCTGCATAGGAAGGAGCCGTTCGCGATGGAAAGAGGAGCCAGGTCAAGGCGGAGGAGACAAGGAGAACGAGGATGATCCAAAATCGCCGTCGGGCAATTCTCCAGTATTCTTTTAGCTCCATGAAGGCGCCTCCTTGCTTTTCGCCTCTATCCCCAAAGGGTGCAGAGCTTGGCCCAGAGCCGAGGGCCTAGGATAAGGAACCCTAGGAGAGCTGCCGCGAGAGAGGCTACAAGAACAGCTCCTGCGGCCACGTCTTTAGCATGTTTGGCTAGGGGGAGGCGTTCGAGGGTGATAAGATCGATAGTCAGTTCAGTGACGGTGTTGAGCAACTCCCCCGCAAAGACCAAGGCGATGGCGGTGATAATCAGGGCCCATTCGATGGTCGAAAGGTGCAGCCACAGCCCAAGAGCGACGACGAGGATGGTCGCCAGGAGGTGAATGCGGGCATTGCGTTCCTCTTTGATGACATAGTATAGACCCTCGAAGGCGTGGCGAAAGCTGGAATAGAGATTCTCTTTGGGTTGCCTGGCCATTTTGGGTACTCTCCCTATGAAGACCCATTGCTTTTGGCTGCCTTCTGTTGGTTATTGCGACGGAGGGTCTTTGCTGGATACTGGATGCGCGGATGAAAGATGCCCTTAAGAACGCTGGCAAAGGCTTCGCGGATGCGATCCAGATCTTTGAGAGTGAGATCGCACTCATCTAGCTGCCCGCTGATCAAACGATCATTGATTACCTGGCGGATAACCCGCTCTATCTCCTCCTGACTCCCCGGGCGGTTGGCTCGCACCCAGGCTTCGATCCCGTCGGCAAGCATGACGATGGCCGTCTCGCGACTTTGGGGCTTGGGGCCAGGGTAGCGAAAGTCCTCCTCGCGGACATCCTCGCTATCGCTCTGCCGGCTAGCCTGACGATAGAAATAAGTGACAAGGGTGGTACCGTGGTGTTCAGGAATGAAAGCGCTGACTCTATCTGGGAGCCTGTACTTGCGAGCCAGCTCGAGGCCTTCGGTGGTATGTGAGATGATGATCTCGGCGCTTGTTTTAGGGTCCAGCTTGTCGTGGGGATTCACGCCGTCGCTTTGGTTCTCGGCGAAAAAGTATGGGCGAACGATTTTGCCAATGTCGTGATAATAGGAGCCAACGCGAGCGAGTAGGGCATCGGCGCCGATGGCCTCGGCAGCTCGTTCGGCCATGTTGCTCACGATGATCGAATGATGATACGTTCCAGGGGCTTCGGTGAGCAGCCGTTTGAAAAGGGGATGGGTGGGTCGTGCCAGTTCGAGTAGCTGTAGAGAAGTGGTGATGTCAAAGATCCTCCCGATGAGGGAGAAGGTGACGAAGGTGAGACTGGAAGCGATGATGCCGTTAATCATTCCTCCGCCCATAAGCTGCACAAGGCCGACAAGGTCGTACCGTTGGTTGGGTAGGCGGAAGGCGAGGATAGTGGCTGCGTTGGTGAGCCCTACGTAGACGGCTGCACGGATAAAGGCGCCCAATTGATCCATCCGCCAGACGGTAAGAGCGCCAACGAGGCTGCCCAGGAGGGAGTAGATACCCACTTCCAAGGAGCGGTCGGCGTTCAGGGCAACCAAGAGCGCGCTGATGACGGCGACGATGAGGGCGAGCTGGACGTCCATCAGCACGGCAATAAGCATGGCCGCCGCTGCGGTGGGAAAGAGATAGGGCATGAGGGTATGCTCGGGTATAAAGGCCCTCGCGGCCACCCCGAGGGCTATCAGTGTCAGCACGAGAAGAGTCTCTCTCCGAGGCCTAAAGAGGAGATCTGGTGCTCCGCGGACTACATAGAGGCTGAGGGAGACGACGACAATGAGAAGGAGAAGGGAGATGCCAACCGCGTCCTGCCACTTGATGCCGCGTTCGAGCAGGCCGAGCACGCGGAGCTTTTCCATGGCCATGTCGGTGACGATCTCTCCCTCTCGAAGAATGGACTCCCCTTCGCGGATCGTCCAGTGTACGGGCTGGACGGCTTTGCGAGCCTCCTCTCGTCGGGCGAGGGTTTCCTCGGCGTCAAAGAAGCTATTCGGCGAGATGAGCCCCTGAACGAAGGCGAGCACTATGGCCCGCTGGTCGTCTGGCAAGGTGGGGGTAGTTAGGCGTAAGGCACGGCGTTTAGCCTCGGCTACTTGGTTGGGGCGAATCTCCTCTCTCATCGTGAGGTCGAGGACTCGCAGGCTCTCCGTGATGACGCTCTGCCAGGCTTCGTCGTCGAGGGCGACAATTTTCTCTGCGATCTCGGCCGAGACCTTGGGTGCGGGAATGGAAGTAATTAGCTCTATCTTTTTTTGGGATGAGGCGTACTGGTCGTAGCGAATGGCAGTGATGTAATCAGTTACTTTGCGGAGGGTTTCTATCTTTTGGCGAGCGATGCCCAGATCGGGGCCGGTGTAGACGTCTTGAACCTTGGCGGCGGCGGCAGCACGGGCTGCTTGGGTCTTCACCTGGCTGATATAGGTGACCTGTCGAGGGGCTTTGATGTCTCGGGGAGAGGGTTCCCCCACGACGACGCTCACGTGCCCAGGGCTGGGATAGAGGATAAAGGTAGCACTCCACGCTGCCCAGAGGGTAAAGGCCAGGAGGATGGCCCGAAGGGTTCTGCGTAGGGGGGTCTCAGAATGCTTACGCCGGGCGAGCTCTTGAGTGTCTTTGGTTTCGCCCGAATCGCGTCTTTTCATCGTTCGTTTGTTAACCTTTGGCGCCTAAACGGATTAGAGGCGTCAGAGAAGGGGAGGGTCCCCTTCTTTGACGCTTTAGTTCCCGCTGAGGAGCTCGCGGGCAAGCCGGTTCACCAAGCGGCCGTCTGCCTTGCCCTTGAGCCGTTGCATGGCCTCACGCATAACGGGGCCAAGCTGCTTGGGGCCAGTTGCCCCCAATTCAGCAATAATCTCCCGTAGAGCCTCGCGGATCTCTTCTTCTGAGAGCTGCTTGGGAAGGTAGGCCTTGAGCACAGCAAGCTGGGCCTCTTCGTTGGCTACCAGGTCCTCCCTTCCTCCTTGGCGGAACATCTCTATGGCCTCGAGGCGCCGTTTCACCTCTCGAGAGATGATCTGAACGACGTCCTCGTCGGTGGCTTCCCTCTGCCATTCGATCTCGGCATTCTTGATGGCTGCACGAATCATTCGGATAGCTTCCTTGCGGGGGACATCATTCGCCCGCAGGGCTTCCTTAAGGTCTGCCATCAGCTGCTCTTTGAGGCTCATAGGAGCTAACCCTTCCCTTCTACGTGTTCAAAGGATAAGAGAAGCCTAGTATCTGCGCATTTGGTCCTTTAGCGTCGTTCGGCGGCTCTTGCGCCTTTTAGCAGCCTTTTTACGCTTGCGGATCTGGCTCGGCTTCTCATAGAAACGGCGCTGCCGGATCTCGGAGAGTATGCGGTCTTCTTGAACGACTTTTTTAAAGCGCTTCAGTACACTTTCAAAGGACTCTCCCTGCTCTACAACGACTCGGGTCACACCCATTCCCCCTTTCATTACTTTTGTCGAGCTCGCCTATTATAGACGTGGGTAGGTATACTGTCAAGTTATTGCGCGTCGTGCGTTTGGTCTCGTAAAGGGCGGGAGGGTTTGCCAAGCAAAGGGGCCCAAGTATAATGGAGGCAAAGATTTTCCTCTGGGGGGAAGGTTGCACGTCGCCACAGTTCTTGCCTTTGCCCTTTCACTCTTGGTCCAGGTGAGCTATCCTCTGGCGGTAACTCTCTGGTATAGGCGCCGCACTCGAGCTAGTTGGCAGCTCTTTTTCTACGGCGCTCTTGTTTTTGCCCTCTTTCAGCTTTTCAGTTGGCTACCCCTAAGCGTGTACTTGGACATGGTGGTGGGAGAGCACCTTTCTTCTGAGACGGGGGCTTTTCTTTGGCTCTTGGGCATGGCCTTGTTCACCAGCTTGGTGGAGGAGGGAGGTCGTTGGTGGGGGTATCGTTACCTCTTTCCTCGAGGGGGCTTTCGGCTGAACTGGCGTAACGGGGTGATGTTTGGCTTGGGGCATGCTTCGACGGAGACGATGCTTTTTCTGGCGGGGCTGACTTTTGTCAGTCTATTGGCCTACCTAGCCCTAGGGCGGATGGATCTCGACGCCTTTCTCCGTTCAACGGATCCCAGCACGTCGAGGGCCTTCCGAGAGGCTGTGCGAGAGTTGCTCAGTACATCCTGGCAGCAGCCGCTCATCGTTGCCTGGGAGCGTGTCCTTGCTTTGCCTCACCAAATTGCTTGGGCTCTTCTCGTTATGCAGAGCTTGGTGAGTGGCCAGAGGCGTTGGTTTATCTTTGCCGTGCTCTACCATGCTTCCATCGCTATCATTGTCCCAGGGATGGCGCGGCTTTTGGGCTTTCTCCCCGCAGAGGGGGTTAACGCACTCTTTGGGCTTGCCAGCGTGGGGATCATCCTCATCCTGCGAAGTACTTTGCTGGAGGCACACTGGCAAGGGTATAGGAGAGCTTAGGGGCCGAGCTTTTTGATGACCCGGGCGGGAACCCCCACGGCGAGACTGTAAGGGGGGATGTCTTCCACTACCACGGCCCCGGCTCCTATTACAGCTCCCTCGCCGATCTTTATCCCAGGAATCACCGTTGCACCGGCCCCGATGAAAGCCAGGGGCCCTATCTCTACGTCCCCGCAGACGGAGGCGTTGGGCCCAAAGAAGGCATGATCCCCTATCGATACATCGTGCCCTATGATGACCCCTGTGGTAAAGATGACGTCGTCCCCCACTGTGGAGGAAACGTTGATAACCACTCCGGGCTGTGCCATGAGCCCTTGCCCCAGCCGCACCTCTTGCGAGATAAAGACGGAGGGATGGATGGCGCTGACGATGGGTACGCCCCAGGAACGAAGCTTGGCAAAGAAGGAACGGCGTACCTTGTTGTTGCCTATGCCTACGATGGCACCATCCGCTTTTAGAAGGGGTTCCTTGGTGATGGGCCCCAGCACGAGTATGCCCAACACCCGTGTGCCCCGCAGAGAGGGATCGTCGTCTAGGAAGCCAATCACTTTGAAGCCGTTGATCTGCAAAAGGACGCAGACTTCTTTGCCGTGTCCTCCTGCTCCCAAGATGATGATCCGCTCTCCCATAGCCTTCCCCCTTGTATATCTTCAGCCCTCTTGCCCTTCTGAAAAGCCAGCTTGAGGAGGGGGCGGGGGTTCGCCAGGAGCTCCTAGGGAGTGCGTAAACTCTCTTTGGAGAGTTTCTTGATTGTCCGGGCAGGAACTCCCACGGCGAGGCTGTGAGGAGGGATGTCCTCCACCACAGTTCCTCCTGCCCCTATGATGGCTCCGTCGCCGATGCTCTTACCAGGAATCACTGTGGCCCCGGCCCCAACGAAGGCAAGCTTGCCCACTTTTACCCCACCGCAGAGGCAGGCCCCCGGGCCGATGTGGGCGTGGTCACCGACGGTGACGTCGTGCGTCACGATGGCTCCAGAGTTGATAATGACGTTATCGCCTATCTGGGCAGAGACATTGATGATGGCCTGGGGGTGGACGACAACGCCTTTCCCAAGGAAAACGTGGGGAGAGATGATGGCTGAGGGATGGATCGCATTGACGATAGGGATACCCCAGCGTTCGAGTTGTTCGAAAAAGGCGCGGCGAATCTCGTTATCGCCGATCCCCACAATGGCCCCCTCGATGTCCAGCGAAGGGGCATGGGAGATGGGACCTAGCACGCCAAGTCCTAGCACTTGGGTGCCCCACAGGGCAGGGTCGTCATCCAAAAAGCCTACCACCTGGTAGCCATTGAGCTGCAAGGTAACACAGATCTCCTTGGCATGGCCACCAGCTCCGAGTATCACGATTCTTTTTCTCATCTCTCCTTTTGGCTGTTTGAGGTTTCTTCCATAGAAAGGGAATCTGGTGAGGCCTTTTGTGTGCCCATGAATTCCTGCATTGTGGCCTCACCGGGTTGGTTGATCCCTTCGCGGCGGAGGACGATCCAAAGGGTCCGCCAAAGGATCTTGATATCTAGCCAGAGGGACCAATGGTCGACATAGTAGACGTCCAAACGGAAGCGCTCCTCCCAAGTAAGGGCATTGCGGCCGTGGATCTGAGCCCAACCAGTGATGCCGGGCTTGACCAGGTGCCTGCGCGCCTGCTCAGGAGTATAGCGCGGGAGGTAGCGCATCAGCAAAGGGCGCGGGCCAACCAGGCTCATCTCCCCTTTGAGGACGTTCCAGAGCTCTGGCAGCTCGTCGAGGCTTGTGCTCCGCAGGAATTGGCCAAAAGGCGTCAGGCGCTCTGCGTCGGGAAGGAGGTTGCCCTCTTGATCGTACCGCTCAAGCATGGTGCGGAATTTAATCAGGGTGAAGGGCTTTCCTCCCAATCCAGGACGTTCCTGTCGAAAAAAGATGGGCGGTCCAAGGTAGAGCCAGACAAGCAGGGCGATGAGTCCCATCAGGGGGGAGAGAAGGATCAGCAAAAGCGCGCTGGCGCTGATATCCAGGGCGCGTTTGACAAAGAGCTGCAGCCTTTTTCTTTTATCCATGGTTATCCTCGAAGGACGTGCCTTCTACTACCATCTTGAGAATAGCTTCCAGCTGTCGGGCCAACTTGTCGCGGTCGAAGCGTTCCTCTGCGAGGGCGCGGGCACGTCGGCCCATTTCTTGGAGGCGCTCAGGCTGTTCTCGGAGGGTTCGCAGGGTGACGGCGATTTCAGCGGGATCGCTTGAGGGAACAGCCACGCCTGCTTGGTATTCTTCCAAGAGCTCCTTCATCCAGCCGCCAAAGTTAATGAGGACAGGGCGCCCCAAGGCGAGGGCATCAAAGAACTTGTTAGGTGAGCAGGTTTCGAGGATGGGATAGGGCGCAAAGATGGTCAAGCAGATGTTGCTTATGGGGAGAAGATGCGCCAGTTCCTCCTTGGGCAGGGGCGAGAGGAAAGTGACGTTGGGTAGCCCGTACTTTTGAGCGCGCTCCTCTAGCGAGGGGCGTTCCTTCCCGTCCCCGATGAGTAGAAAGTGGATCTCTCTTTCTCCCTCTACTTGGAGGATGCGAGCAGTTTCGATGACCACGTCGAGCCCGTTAGCCATACCCATGGCCCCCGCGTAGCTGGCGACGAATTTCCCCTCTAGTTTGAGGCGGGCAAGCCAAGAGGGATCCGGTTCCCTAGGCTGGAAAAGGTCCAGGTCAGAGCAGTTGGGGATCATGGAAAGCTTGGCGGAAGGGATGCCCCTCTCTGCCAAGGAAGCAAACATCCCAGGAGAGAGGGTCACTATATGTTGGGCTGCGCGATAGAGGAAGCGCTCTAGGGCACGGGCAAGGAGGATGAGCGGCCGGCTGCGTAGGACACCAAGTTGGATGGGCGCATCGGGCCAGAGGTCGCGGATTTCAAAGACGAAGGGGATTCTGCGCAGCCGGCTGATCACATATCCGGGGATGCCCACAGTGAGAGGGGTGGAAGTGGCAAAGACGACATCGGCGGAGGGAGTGTGGCGTAACCCTACCCATGTAGCCCAGAACATAAAGCGAAGAAAGGTGAGGAGCCGCTGCCGGAAGGAGAGATAGTTGGAATAGTCCGTGCGGATGTAAAAGACGCGAATGCCCTCGATCTCTCGTGTGATGACCCGTTGCGGCAGGGACTGCAGGTCTCCCCGGGCACTTGTGCCGGTAATCATGGTGACCTGGTGCCCTGCCTGGACCCAGCGGCGGGCGAACTCGTAAGAGCGAGTTCCTCCTGAGCCCTGGCGCGTGCTAAAGTACTGATGGATGTAGAGGATCCTCATGGCTCCCTCCCAGTGAGTCTGGCGTAGAGAGCCAGGAGTTTTTCCCCCTCTGCATCCCAATTAAAACGCTCTTCAAAGGCGCGACGGCCATTGCGCCCCATCTCGATCATCTTCTCCGGAGAGTACCAGAGATCAGCGATGGCCTGGGCATAGTCTTGGGGATCTAGAGAATCGACGAGGACGCCGGCCCCTGTGGGCTCGAGGAAATAGGAGGTCATCTCGGCTCGAGTGGCGATCACGGGTAGCCCTGCTGCCATATACTCGAACATTTTGGT
>JAGGYI010000076.1 GCA_021162655.1 Anaerolineae bacterium | reverse complement strand
GATTTGCTGATGCTCAGGCTTGAGTTCCTTCCAGGGAGTGTCCATGGAGAAGCCATAATGCTCGGCCACCGCCTCAAGCAGATGTACAAAATAGGTTTCCCCTCTGCTTGCTTTGGCCCAGGGTTCAATAGCTCCTTCGCGTAGGCTAAGATCGGGGTTAGGTACAATGAGAGCAGGGTCTAGCTCCTGTTTGGTGCCCAGGCCCATACATGCAGGGCAGGCGCCGTGGGGGCTATTGAAGGAAAAGCTTCGGGGTTCCAGTTCAGGTAAGCTGATTCCGCAGGTAGGGCAAGCATAACGCTCCGAATAGATACGCTCTTCTCCTCCGATGATGCTTACAACTACTATGCCATCGCCCAGTTTGAGGGCTGTTTCCAGCGAGTCGCTTAGCCTGCTCCGAGCAGCGTCGGCCTCTTCGTGCTGGTCCTCCCCATAATGGCGAATGACCAAGCGGTCAACTACCGCTTCGATGGTATGCATCTTGTAGCGGTCGAGGGTGATCTCCTCATCGATGTCATAGATCTCTCCATCGATGCGCACCCGCACATAACCTGCTTTGCGTAGGTCCTCGATGATCCGTTTGTGTTCCCCTTTGCGGTCGCGTACAAGGGGGGCAAGGATCATCAGCCGGGTGCCTTCGGGCAGGCTTTGAACGCTGTCAACGATCTGTTGTACCGTTTGGCGGCTGATCTCGCGTCCGCAGATAGGGCAATGAGGAGTGCCCACGCGTGCATAGAGCAAGCGAAGATAGTCATAGATCTCGGTGACAGTGCCTACCGTCGAGCGCGGGCTGCGGCTGGTGCTTTTCTGATCGATGCTGATAGCTGGAGAGAGTCCCTCGATATAGTCCACGTCGGGTTTATCCATCTGTCCAAGGAACTGCCGCGCATAGGCAGAGAGGGATTCGACATAGCGGCGTTGTCCCTCGGCATAGATGGTATCAAAAGCCAGGGATGACTTGCCCGAGCCCGAAAGCCCAGTGATAACTACTAATTTATCTCGGGGGATATCCAAATCTATATTTTTCAGGTTGTGTTGGCGAGCTCCACGAATGGAGATATATTCACGCGCCATGGCTGCTCCTGATGGAAACCATGTTCGACATAATGAGATTATATAATTATAGCGCCAGCGTAAGAGAGGACAAAATCGGGGTTAACGGAAGGCAGAAAAAAAGGGCTGCTCTTTCAAACAGCCCTTTTGGCGGAAGCGACGGGATTCGAACCCGCGATCTCTGGCTTGACAGGCCAGTATGTTAGGCCACTACACCACGCCTCCGCTTCGCAAAAGATGATACCACAAACTACATTCTCCGTCAAGAAGGGAGAATACTAGTACCACATGTGTTCTCGGTAGACCTCTACAGCATAAAGGTAACTCTCATACCGAGTATTGGGAGAGATGGAGTGATCCGAGGCAAAGACAAGCCGAGCACCTCGGGCCTTCATGCCTTCAATATAGTTTGTCACCTCTCGGCGGATGATCTCTTTGTCATTGGTTTCAAAAACGCGGGTATCCAGCCCGCCAATGAAGGCGAGCTTGTCCCCGTATTTTTCGGCGAAAACAAAGGGATCGTTGTTGAGGGCCTTGCGCTCCATGGGATTCAATGCATCAAACCCTGCCTCAACAATCAGAGGAAGAGCTTCGGCCACACTGCCACAGGTGTGCAACACAACGGGCAAGCCGTAGCTGTGGAAAAAGTCGACCATCTCTTTATAGTAGGGAAAGATGAGTTCCTCAAGCGCTTTGGGCGAAGCGAAAAGCCCGTTTTTATATCCTAGGTCCTCATAGAGCCAGACGCCGTCGGGTAGACCAACTTGTTCAAACATGTAAGCGAAGTGCTTTTTGAAAAAGTCAGTGTAGACGCGGTTATAATCGTGGATCCACCCAGGATCGAGGATGAGGCTTTCATAGAGTGTTACGTCGCCCATGCTCTGGCGCATCAATTCCCAGACGAACATGTGCCCAAAGTGGGTCCACTTTTGGGCCTGCTGAGCTTCCGCGAGATTCTTTTTCATTTCTCGCACTTTGACGCGCTCAGGATCCAGTTCCAGGAGATGGGGACGGTAATCTCTCTCCCAGATCTCTCTGCTAGTCATGATAAAGTCAATGTGTTCGGGCGTACCCGATTTGTGCTTCCAGTATTTGAGCGCGGCGCCAGCGCCGTTGCGGCGCACCTCCCATTCGTCTGTTTCTTCGATGAGCTCATCGTAACCGCGGAGGGGCATGATATCGAACCAAGGGCCAATGCCTACGAGGTCATAGCCGAAATGTTGCCATGGAGGCACAGGCTCTTCATATTCTCCAGCTACCTTGACTTCCTCGCTTTTCCCATCCTCTCGCCAGCGCATCTCGCCCACTTCTTTGTACACTTTGCGTGTCGGATAACCCTGCTGAACCCAGGCGGCAAGGGTATCTCCCCAAGGATAGTCCACTAGGCCCACGCGCTCAGCTTTATCTCCTCGGAGGAGGGCATTGATCAGCTCTCGCGAGGTCGTCATAGCTCCTGCTCCTTTCTCAATTGAGGGAATGCTCCTTAGTCACGCCGGAAGCGCGAGATAAGCCAGGAAAGGAATGCCGCCAGCCCCATCCCAATACCAAATGCCGAGGCTACCTCCTTTTGGTGGCTGGCGAGATAACGCTCCGCTTGAGCCCGGCGGGCTCGGGCGGCTGCTTCTTCTTGAGCTCGGCGCAAAGCCTCCTCTTTTTGGGCCGTCTTGGCAATCTCCCGGGCCAATTTCTGTTCCTGGGAGCCCTTTGGTGCTAGTTCAGCAGCTCGCAGGGCAGTTGCTTGGGCCTTATCCCAACGGCCTTGATGAGCATAGACCTTGGCCAGAAGGATATGCCCAGGAAGAAAGTCGTCCTTTAAAGAAAGGGCCACCAGGAGCCTCTCTTGGGCCCCTTCTAGGTTCCCTTCTCGAGCTAGAGCGAGAGCCTCATTGTAATAGATGGCATGCTTGTATTTTAGATGAATAAGAGCGGCTAGGTTTTCATGGCAATCTGGACAGATCGTCGTCCCTTGGGGGACGCTCCCCCCACAATACGGGCAGGTTAGTAGGATCTCGCTCATTATCCCCGATACCTCTCTCTGATCTGAGTAAGCCGAGCAGATGACTGCTTTACAGGGGCTCGGCCTAGGAAGGCGTACCCTTTTTGGCGCTAACGATCACCTTGGCCCGACGCAAGAGCCCATGGGGCCAGGTATAGCCTGTTTGTACCTCACGAAGTACAATGCCTGGTGGCATGTTTTCTTTTTCTTCAGTGCCGACCACCTCGCTGGTCTCCGGGTCCAGCGGTTTACCAATCGTCTCGACGGGCTTGACCTGGTAGTGATCGAGAATGGCAAGCAGCCCTTTGCCTACGCCAACAACGCCGCGGATGAGATTAGCCTCTTGGGCCTTGGTGGCGATTCCCCAACGTTCGATGACGGTGGTGATCTGGTCATAGAGAGAAAGGAGTTCTAGGAGGATACTCCGCAGGTCAGCTAGTGCCTGCTCTCGCTGTTCGTCCAGGGATTGCTCTAGCTTGGCTACCCGGTCGAAGAGATCTTCCATAGCAGCAGCGGGGTCAGCATCAACGGCGGCTGGGGGCACTGGGTAAAATTCGTCATCAAAGGGGAACTTGTCGCCCATGGTTCCTCCCAAGAAGCAGTTACATATCTTGATGGGATGATAGCTAAACCAAGAAATAGTGTCAAGCCGTCTTTTTTCATGGTTATTGGTGCTTTCCTGGAGGATTGCCTTCCAAGGAGATGTAGCGATATAATGCTTTCAACTTGGGCGGATGAAAAGGGAATGAGAGGACAGAGAGTTTGGCTTTGGATAGTTGTTTTGCTTTTCCTCTCGCCATTACTGGCTTGGTCGAGCTTGGCGGGGCGCACTGTCCCCCTGCCAAAGGATTTGCGCGCTGACGCCAGAGAAGGGGAGAGGATATTCCCCAAGATGGAGGCGATAGGGGTCCCGATATCCCTAGAGGGCAATTCCTCAAGCTTGCCCCCAGCCTATCGGGAGTGCACTCGCATTGCTTACCAATCATGGGTGGGGGACAATTGGGAAATCTATATTGCGCGGGGTGATGGTAGTGAACGTACACGTCTCACTCATGCGCCTGACCAAGATGAGGCTCCTTCACTGGCTGAAGGCTGCCAGCTCATTGCCTTTAGTTCCAAGAGGAATGGTAATAGTGATATTTATACAATGTACAGCGATGGCAGCCACCTGGAGCGCATCACTACGGACCCTGCCCGGGACGTTCTCCCCGCCCTTTCCCCCGATGGGCAAAAGATTGCCTTTCAGTCCTATCGAGATGGAGACGAGCCTGAAGTTTACGTAATTGATCTGCCAAGTGGTGAGCTTCAGCGCCTCACGTATTACGGAGGCTATGATGGTCAGCCAGCTTGGTCGCCAGATGGGGGCAAGATTGCTTTTATCTCTGATCGCTCGGGGGCTAAAAATGTGTGGGTGATGGACGCAGATGGTTCCCATCTGCGCCAGATCACTGCTTTGCCCTATACGGGGGGACCCAAGTGGTCTCCTGATGGGCAACGGATTGCTTTTGCTTGTGATGATCAAGGGACGGGATTTAGCTCTCTTTGGGTGGTGAACGTTGACGGCTCGGGAGCACATCTCCTTTGGCGGCCTAGTGAGGAACAGACCGATGTTTGGCCAGGGGGATGGTCTTACGATGGGCGTTATATTGTTTATGAGCAGGCTACCTGGCGCTATGAAGAGGGTTGGTACATCACTCGCTCTCACTTGGATATTATCGCTCCAGAAGCCCCGGCAGAGCGTTATCGTCTTGTCGAAGGAGGTATTCACATGGCGGCGAGCTGGGCCCTTTGCGACCTTGCTTCTCCCAGCTCGGCAGTAAACGCTCTACCACCTATCTCGAGCTCGCCTTTGCTTGTCTCTTGGGAGGGCGAGGATGATTGTTCAACCGATTTGGAGTACCATATTCAATATCGAGTGGGTGGCACAGCCTCGTGGATCGATTGGCAGATCGTCCCTGGCGAGCTTTGGACTCAGGCGACGAGGGGTTTCTTCTATTGGGAACAGCCTGGGACGGTGGTCTATTTTCGCAGCCAAGCGCGGGATCTGGTGGGGCATGTGGAGCCTTGGGACGATCAAATAGGGGATACGCGTACCAGCTTTCCTGCACAGATCGAGGGCTATGTGCGGGATTGTCGAGGTTTACCTGTAGCAGGGGCAACACTTGATGGCCCTCCGCCGTTGAGCCAGCGTACCTGGGCAGAGGTGAACGGGCACTATCTCCTTCTTGCTTCCAGTGAGGGGGAGCAGGGTCTTACAGTGGAGGCGGAAGGATTCCGAAAGATGATTTTGGACCGACCCGCCCTGGATCACATGCAGGGAATCGACCATTATCTGCTGACAGAAGAAGAGCTTCTTGAGAATGGAAGTTTTGAGTCGGGGCAGGCCGGCTGGTTTGCTCAAGGGAGGGTCTCTTTTCCCCGAGTATCTTATGCTTATGGGGAGCGTTGTGCCCAGCTTGGACAGAGCTCTTTCCCTAGCCCTTTACCCGGGGGAAGCATTTTCCAGGTGTTTCGCCTCTCTTCTCAGGTACCTCATCCCACCTTTTCTTACCTCTATGCTGTCGGGGATGGTTTAGCTGACGAGGTGGGGACTTTGGAAGTCCTTTTACAAGCTGCTGATGGTTCTACCACTGTGTTGCATCGGACAAATGCTCCCACTCCTTGGGGGAGGTTGGGAGGTGGAGGGAGTTATCCCCTGTGGCAGCACGCCTGGGCCGACCTCTCTCCTTGGGTAGGCCAGGTGGTGACTTTGACTTTGCGGTATGATCCTCAACAAACCAAAACTTGGGCCTTGGTAGAGCAGGTTTCTGCGTCTTCGTGGCTTACTCCTCAAATAGAACGAGTGTACCCCAGGAGTGCGATACCCGGCCAGGAGGCAACTATTACTGTATATGGCACGAATCTATCGGGGGGCGAGCTCTCTTTGATGAACGTGCCGTTGGCTACCACTTGTGTGAATGACCATGTTCTCCAGGCCTCTGTGCCCGCAACGTTGCCTGTAGGGGTTTATGATGTGTGGGTGAGCAACGGTTGGGGTTATCGAGGAGTTTTGCAAAGAGGGTTTAGTGTAGGAACTTATCTCCCCCTTCCCTTTATTTGTAAGGGATGGGAGGGGGCCCCATTTTAAAGACTTTGCCTCGCTTCTTCCAAGGTGCGAGGGGCTTGGTACATTGCAAGAATGTTCTCCAAGGGGGTATTGGCCTGGATGTTGTGGCAAGGGGCAAGAATGTAACCGGTTCCTGTGCGTCCCAGGAGGCATATATTTTCAGCGACTTCTTGGCGGACTTGGTCGGGAGAGGAAAAAGGTAGGGTGTACTGATTATCCACTCCACCATGGAAGCAAACTTTGCCGGCAAATTCTCGGCTTAGAGTTTCTCTCTCCATTCCTGGGCAGCGCCATTGAATGGGATTTAGTACATCGATGCCCATCTCAATGAGATCGGGGATGAGAGGGTAGATTGCCCCATCATCGTGGTGAAAGACCTTTAGCCCATATCTCTTGGCTTGATCAATAGCCCGTTGGATCCAGGGGCGGTAGAATTCGTTGAACATTTCTTTGGAAATAAGAAGACCTTTTTGACTGCCAAAGTCATCGGTTACTTGAGTGATATGCATGAGCCCTTGGGCGGCGGTGAAGCAGCGCTCATGATAGGCGAGGAAAAAGTCTGCGATGCGCCGGATAAGGTGGTGGCTGAATTTTGGGCGGAGGGCCAGATCCATGAGAGAGAGCTCTAGCCCGCGAAGCTTGTTGTGGTAGTAAAAGATTGCTGTATAACCGATTTCGATGGCTCTATTCTCATAGAGTGCGCAGAGATCCGGCAGAGCAGAATAATCATACCAGTCCGGGTCTGGCCAGGAATAGGCATCAATATCGGCGATACTCTTTGCTTGGGCGAGGGGATAGCCCACTTGCTCCCAATACACCCCAGTGGGATATTCTTGTCGTTTGTAGACCATTCCCCATTCATCTTGACGAAGCTCTTCGCCAAGATCGGGGAGGGCAGGCCCCTGATAAGGGGGCCTGAGCGAGATGATCCCGTCGATCTCTAAAGCGTCGAGTACATGAACCCATTCTTGGGTGCCGCAGTAGTCTAGTAAACGTTCGCGCACTTCCTCGACGCACCAGATATCCACAGGAAAGCGATCGAGCGGTTGATGGTTGATGGCCGCTAGAATCCTCTCCCGGTAGTTCATCCTGAGCTCTCCCCATGTCACACGTCTCAGAAGTATTGCTTAGGTTTCCAATCCTTCCCGCCATATTTCGCTAGCAGTGCCTCAGCATAGCGCTCACGACCACTCTGGCGCAGGCGCTCGCAGTAACGCAGCAAGTAGCCGCGAGTGTGGTAGGGTCCCCCCTCACGCATTACCGTCCACATAGGATCTACATCATGCACTGAGGTGGCCATCATTTCAGCATGCCAGGCTTCAAGGAGAGTGATGCCCTTGTTCACAATCTCGGGATGTTGGTCGGCCAAGTTGACTAGCTCGTGGGGATCCTCTTCGACATTAAAAAGCATGATGGGTGGAAAGTCTTTGAGGCCCGCATGATAGGTACGGATGAGGATCCAGGGGCCAAAGCGTACAGCGCGTTGGCAGCTCCAAGCAGCCTGGCTGACAACGAGGTACTCTCTTCCTGCTTCAGCTCCGCTGCGCAATGTTTCGGCAAAGCTGCAGCCGTCCCATTTGGGAGGAATGCGTGCACCAAGCATCTCGGAGAGCGTGGGAGGGAGATCTAGGTTGTAGTGAAAGCCCTTGTCCACACGCCCCCCGGGGAGGCCGGGCCAGCGGATGATCAGAGGGACGCGTGAGGTGATGTGATCTGCCGTCTGATGGTCACCATAGACGTTTAGTTCGCCTTGGTTTTCGGCATGGTCTGCCGAGACAATGATTATCGTTTCATCGAGTACACCTTGCTCTTCTAGGGCATCGAGGATCATGCCGATGTAATCGTCCATGTATTTGATCCCTGTATCATAGCCGTCGATCCACTTTTTATAGTCATCCAGGGTGGCAATATCCTTGGGCAGCCGAGGCCAGCGTTCGTGCTGGTTGGGACCATAGCCGCCCGTGTCCTGAGCGCTGTGAGGACCGTAGCTTAGATAATCTGCGCGGATCTTTTCCTCGGTAATCCAATCCTCGATGGGTTCATCTTCGAAAGGATTGCCATATTCTAAGGGGGTACGGTAAGGAGTATGAGGATCCCACATGTTTACGTGGAGGAACCAATTATCTTCCTTGCCATGACGTTTGATCCAGTCGATTGCTATAGGGGCTACCTCGTCAGCCCGCTCTAGTCCCCTTTTGCCTGGGTTGTACATCTCTTTGAATCCCCGATAGAACCACCAGGCGGAGTGGCGCTCCGCATAAGGGCTAACAGAGACGGTATGGAAGCCAATCTCCCGGAGCACATCCATCCAACTGGCAAAGTCGGGCGATTGGCGGAAACCTCGGTTCTCTCCCTCGATCCAGGGGTCCGCTGCACTGCCCCCATGGCCAACGACGCCCGTGTGGATGCCAAAGCGCCCCATAAAGAGAGCAGCTCTAGAGGGCAAGCAGGGAGCGTCGCTGGCATAAAAGTTGTCACAGCGTAATCCCTCTGCTGCAATGCGGTCGATATTTGGCGAGGTGTTGCGAAGGTAACCATAGCAGCCTAGATGGTCGGGGCGAAGGGTGTCGCAGTCTAAGTAAAGGATGCGCATTTTGTGAAACCTCCTTGAACTGTTATGGTGATTTCCCAAAAGGTTTACACACCAAGCTCAGCTCGGTTGCGAATGAAGGTGATGAGGTCCTCCCGGCTAATCATTCCGACGAGCTGACCGTTGGAGATCACGGGGAGTTGGTTCACTCCCTCGGACGTCATCTGCTGGAGAGCTTCCCAAAGAGGGGTATCAGGCTCGACGAAGCGTAGCTTCTCCAAGGGAATAAGCACGTCGGCCACCCGAATAAAAGGCCATTCCGCTTTAGGTACTTCGCGAATGTTATGGATGGTCAGCAATCCCTCTACTTTGCCCTGGTGCCCCACGGCAAAGCAGCGTTGTGTCCCTCGAAGGATATATTGGTCCACCAAGACATCCAGTGTAAGTTGAGGCGGTAGTAGAGCACATTCCCGGCGCATGATGTCGCGGACAAGATGCCCTCGCAGGAGTTGGCGGAGGGTCAGTTGGTAATAAGAGCTACGGGCGGCATTGTCGAGGAAAAGCCCAATGAGCGTAAGCCAAAGACCGTTGACCCAGTTGCCGGCAAAGGCATGGACGATGCCTAGAAGGATAAAGACATAGGCGACGGCTTGCCCCACTCGTGAGGCCCAGCGGGTAGCCCAGGTGAGGTCATGTCGGGCCTGCCAGAGGATGGCTCGAAGTACGCGGCCGCCATCTAGGGGAAAGCCGGGAATCAGATTAAAGATGCCCAGGCTGAGGTTCACACTCCCCAGAAAAAGGGAAAGAGCTGCGATAGGTTCGTTTACATGACGAGTAAGGAGATGCAGAGCAGCAAACAAGCCACTTAGAGCCAGGCTTACCAGTGGGCCGGCAAGGGCCATAGTGAACTCTTTGGCGGGTTTCTTGGGTTCATCAGTGATCTCGGCCATTCCTCCAAAGATAAAGAGGGTAATATCTTGAACGTGAACGCCCTGGGCTCGGGCGATGAGGGCGTGGCCCAACTCGTGGAGAAGAACGGAGGCAAAGAAAAGCAAACTGGAAGCTACTCCCAATGACCAAGTCAATGTAGGAGACCAATAGGGGTAGCGCTCAGGGAAGTAGCTCGCCGAGAGGCTCCAGGTGACCCAAACGAAGATGAGCACCCAGGTTGCATCGATGTGAATGGGGATGCCCAAGATCTTGCCCACTCGGAAACGATTTTTGAACACGATCTTGCCTCCTCTGTATGGCGTTGTCCTGTCGATTGCTCACCAACCTAACTCCAGACGAGCAATAAGCCGAAAGGGCAGCCCTGCGGCGCGCATCTTTTTTTGAGTTGCCGCGATGTCATAGCTCACCCTTCGATATTCAAAAACCTTTTCCTCAAGGTCAAGCAGCATATAAGCTGCCCGCGGATCTCCGTCTCTAGGTTGGCCCACTCCGCCAGGATTGATGATGTAACGGTAGCGGTTTGTTTCTAGTTGGAAGGGCTCCCGCTCAGGGGGCATTGCGGCCAAGCAGCGGGAGGTTTCCGTGTCGTACTGGAAAATGATAGGAACGTGCGTGTGCCCAACAAGGCAAAAGGTAGTCTCAAAGTGGGTAAAATTGATCTTGGCGATGCTCTCGTGGAGGATGTATTCCCATATTGGGTGGCGAGGGCTGCCATGAGCGAGGGTAAAGTCTCCTTGAATAAGCTTCTCAGGCAGGGATTGGAGGTAGGCAAAGGATTGAGGGGTAAGCTGTTCCCGCGTCCAGAGGTTTGCCTGGCGGGCGTCGGGGTTAAAATCGGCCAGATCGATTTTGCCTAACACTCCCCAATCATGGTTCCCAGCGATGGCAAGGTGCTCAAAATCGTTGAGTCGGGTGATGCAGGCATTGGGGTCCGGACCATAGCCAACGATATCTCCGAGGGACCAGATCATATCAAAGTTTCCCGCGTCTTGAAGGACGGCCTCCAAAGCCGCTAGATTCGCATGGACATCGGAGAGAATCAAAATGCGCATTGCACCCGCCCGCTCTCTTTTGTTTGTCCCAGTTTACCAGCTAAGGTCTATGATGTAAAACGAATGTTGAGCTTATAGCTAGGGGAACAGCTTATCTGACGAGGGAGTCGAGGGGAAAGGCCTCAGCTAGGTGGGAGCATTGACACGTCTGATTGTCAAACTAGAATACCCTCAAGAATGGACAAGGAGGGGGAGATGTTCAGAGCGAATTTGGTTGCTCCGGAAAAGGTCGTTGTTGAACAGGTCCCTGCGCCTGAACCTGGCCCTGGGCAGGTGCGTATCGCAGTGCACGTATGCGGGGTCTGTGGTTCAGATGTGCATGCCTACCACGGACGCCATCCTTTCATTTCGTGTCCGGTTGTCCCAGGGCATGAGTTTAGTGGAGTGATCGATGCCCTAGGAGCGGATGTGGAGGGGTGGCAGGTTGGTCAGCGGGTGACGGTAGAACCCTCATTGGTCTGTGGCGAGTGTGAAAACTGCCGCACCGGTCGCTATAACATCTGTGACCATTTACGCGTCATAGGCTGCCAGAGCGACGGAGCTATGGCAGAATATATTGTTGTACCGGCAGACAAGGTGGTCCCTCTACCGGAGGATATGAGCTTTGAGGAAGGAGCTTTGGTTGAACCGACGGCGGTAGGGGTTCATGCAGTGCGTCGCCTTAACCTGGAACAAGTCCAGCGATTGTTGGTCATCGGGGCGGGAACGATAGGTTTGCAGGTGATGCAGGCGGCTTTGGCCTTGGGTGTCCCCGAGGTCATCGTTACAGATCTGTATGCTACCCGGTTGCAGCGAGCCAAGGCGCTGGGGGCGACGTACGCTCTGAATGCAAGGGAGGTGGATCTCCCCGCTTGGATGGAGCAGCGATACGGGCGTCCCAATCCAATGGATGCGGCCATCGAGTGTGTGGGCGCTGGAGAGGTGGTTGATACGGCCATAGGAGCGGTGAAAAAGGGGCGGCGTATCGTGATTGCTGGTGTTTGGGGAAGCCGTCCCCAAGTAAATATGGCTTTTGTGCAAGATCGTGAGCTGGAATTAGTGGGCACATTGATGTATACGCGCCAAGATTTCTTGGCGGCGCGCGACTTGATTACGCAGGGGCGCATACAGGTTGCCCCTCTGGTTACAGCGCGCTATCCGCTGGCCCAGGTGGCCAGGGCCTTTGCACAGGCTGCTGGGGATCCTGAAAATACGCTCAAGGTACTCGTTCTTATCAGGGAATAGGGGGGAGGTTATATGCCCGAAATCGTGACAGTAGGAGAAGCTTTAGTCGAGGTCATGCGCACTCGTCGGGATTGCCCTCTTGATAAGCCTGCCGAGTTCGCGGGGCCTTATCCCAGTGGTGCGCCGGCTATTTTTGCCAGTGCGGCGGCTCGCTTGGGGGCTTCAGTGGGTTTTGTGGGCACAGTAGGCGAGGATGCTTTTGGGGACTGTGTTCTAAACCGCCTCTTGGACGATGGTGTCGATTGTTCCGCTGTCCGTCGGATGAAAGATAGACTGACGGGTATCGCCTTTGTAGCCTACCGTTCTGACGGGAGCCGCTCTTTTATTTTTCACCTACCGCAGGCCGCGGCGGCTTTCGTTGATCTGGAGCAGATACCTCGAGGCTATTTGGATAGTGTTCGCTATGTACACATAATGGGCTCTTCGCTGAGTATTAGCCCTTCGCTGCGTGAGACATGCTACTACGTAGCCGAGCAGGTAAAGGCTCGAGGAGGCACCGTTAGTTTAGATCCTAATTTGCGTCCAGAACTTTTGCCTTTGGAAGAGATACAAAGAGTGTGTGCTCCCATTTTAAGTTTGGCGGATGTGATCTTTCCCAGTGGTGAAGAGCTCGCTATGCTAACTGGTGAGCAAGACCCTGATAAAGGGGCGGCTAGGCTCTTGGCTGGAGGGGCCAAAATAGTGGCTCTCAAGATGGGAGAGTACGGTTCACGGATCTATACTCGAAGGCGAAAGAGAGATATCCCTCCTTTTCGAGTCCAAGAGGTGGACCCTACGGGAGCGGGTGATTGTTACGATGCTGCTTTTATTGTAGGGTTGGCTTCTGGGTGGCCGTTGGAGGTTGTGGGAGCCTTTGCCAACGCGGTGGGAGCTTTGGCGACAACGCGTTTGGGGCCCATGGAAGGAGCTTTCCCCAGAGCTCGTGTAGAAGAGTTTATGACCGAGCAGGGGCGCCCTTTAACGAGAATGCTGGCGGGAGAAGAGTGACGGTGCAGCCTAGGATCATCGTGCATGGAGGGGCGGGAGCTATCGCTGATGCTCTTGTGAAAGGGCACTTGCAAGGGTGTCGGGAGGCAGCAGAGGAGGGGTTACGGCTCCTCTGGGAAGGGGCTCCAGCTGAAGAGGCAGTGGAAAGAGCTATTTGCCTGCTAGAGGATGATGAGGTTTTCGATGCGGGGAGAGGTTCTTTTCTTAACATGGATGGCGTCGTTGAGATGGATGCGGCTTTTATGGAAGGGGCATCCCTTTTGGTGGGGGCGGTAGCTGGCGTGCGCAAGTTCGCCCATCCCATTTCTCTGGCTCGTTTAGTGATGGAAAGCGAACATGTTCTGCTCGTGGGGGAAGGGGCAACTCGTTTTGCTTTGAGCCATGGTTTGCGGCAATGTCCGGCAGAGTGGCTCATCGTTCCCCGTGAACGAGAGGCCTGGGAGCGCCAACGACGGGCTCAGGGAGTAGGTGATACCGTGGGGGCCGTTGCTTTGGACGAGCGTGGGCACTTGGCGGTGGGGCTCTCTACTGGTGGCAGGCCGTTCAAGTTTCCTGGCCGCGTTGGAGATGTGCCCTGTGTGGGGGCAGGCTTTTACGTTGATGATGGCGCAGGTGGTGTAGCCGCTTCGGGTGAAGGGGAAGCCATCCTGCGCGTGGCGCTGGCGCGCAGAGTGATGGAGCAATTAGAGAGGGGAATTCACCCTCAAGAGGCAGCCAGCTGGGCCATTGGCTTGCTTTATCAGCGTGTGGGAGGGCATGCCGGCTTGATCGTACTTGATCGGCAGGGCCGAGTGGGCTGTGCTTTCAATACTCGGCGGATGAGCCGAGCATGGAATGAAGGGAAAGAGATTATCGCCTGCATTGAGCGAGGCTGAGTGTTGAGCTCAACTGCCTGATAGTTGCGGTTGGTGGTACTGGGCTAACTTTTCTATTTCAAGGAGAGTTGTGGGCACGAGCTCGACGTTGAAAAGCTGGCCAAAGTGGAAAGCGATGCGTTTACGCACTTCCTCCATAGGGGGAGGGGAGCCAAGCTCCTGGGCCATGCTGGTAACCCATCCGTCGGTGATTCCACAGGGGATGATCAATCGCCAGTGCTGCATATTGGGATGAACGTTCAGGGCAAAGCCATGAAATGTTACTCCGCGACGGATGCGCACGCCCAGTGCGGCTATTTTATTCTCCCCTACCCAGACACCAATGGTCTTTTCACGGCGATGGGTGGAGATGCCATAGTCTGCCAGAGTATGGGCGATGACATCTTCTAAACGATGCATGTAATCGCTGGCTCCCAGACCGTAGCTGGGTAAGTGAAGGATGGGGTATCCAACAAGTTGCCCGGGGCCGTGGTAGGTGACGTCTCCACCACGTTCAATGCGATAGACTTTGATGCCCTCTCGAGCGAGCACCTCTTGAGAGACGAGGATGTGGTTTTCATCGGCGCGCCTGCCAAGAGTGATCACGGGGAGGTGTTCAACGAGCAGAAGGATGTCGTCAATGAGGGTCTCCTGCCTCCAGGCGACCAAACGAAGCTGAAGCTCGTGGATGGGGTTGTAGGGCTCAAGCCCCAAATTGAGCAAGAGGACGCGTTTGGTGGTCAAAGCAGCTCGCCTCCTAAGAGAGTCATGCCAGAGTGCTTCCTAGAAAGAGACGCTGCCCCCGGATAAAATCTTGAATCTCCATGGCTCGCTTCCCGGCGAGTTGGACCCTTTCTAGAATGAGTAGCCCCTCTCCTGTGGTGACGGCGATCTCCTCTTTGTGCTCGATGACGGTCCCTGGAGGGGCCGGGCTTTCGGCCTGGAGGGGACGAGCCTTGAGTATTTTGAGAGGTTTCCCCTGCCAGTAACAATAAGTGCCTGGCCAGGGAGTAAAGGCTCGGATCTGGCGATCGATCTCTGTAGCCGAATGGTGCCAAAGGATGCGGCCATCTTCTTTTTTGATTCGGGGAGCATAAGTGGCCTGGCTTTCATCCTGAGGGATGGGCTCTATTTGTCCCGCGAGCCAGGCGGGAAGCGTTTCAATGAGTAGCTCAGCCCCCAGCTGGGCAAGTTTAGCAGAAAGGGTCTCCGTCGTCTCATCAGGGGCGATCTGGATTTTGCGCTGAGCGATGATAGGGCCGGTATCCATCCCTTCATCGGTGAGCATAAGGGTGATGCCAGTTTCCTTCTCTCCTTGCAGGATGGCAGCTGTGATGGGAGCCGCGCCGCGCAGTTTAGGCAAGAGAGAGGCGTGCACTCCTATGCACCCATAAGGGGGGATGTGTAAGACATTGGGGCGAAGGATCTGACCATAAGCGGCGATAACAAAGATGTCTGCCCCTAGCTTTTGAAGGGTGGCGATAGTCTCTTGATCGCGACGAAGATTGGCAGGCTGGAGGACTCGGATGCCCTCTTTTTCTGCTAGCTCTTTGACAGGTGGAGATTGTAGCTTTCGCCCTCGCCCGGCAGGTCTATCGGGCTGGGTGACGACTGCTAGCACCTCATGATGTTGGGTGAGAGCTCGTAAGATGGGAACGCCAAAGCTGGGTGTGCCAAAAAAGACTACTCGGGCCATGCAAGCTTTCTCCTAACAAGTCGCAAGCCATTGTAGCATGCTCTGTCAGGGTAAGCAAAAAAGAAGTGCAACTTTGGCGGAGTTCGTGCGTAGAGAGGACGAAAATGTTCACGGAAGGAGGAGGGGTGACTATGGATGTCGAACATGTCTCTCATGAACAAGAGGAGAAAGGACCAGATCTGCCGCAGCCAGTCGATGCAGGAAAGCCAAGCGATGCGGAAAAACTTTTGGCAGGATTTGCCTATATAAGCCAGGTGTTTCTTCCTGCTATTTTACCCGTTGTCCTCCTTTGTAGCGCAGAGACCAAAGGAAGCTCCTTTCTACACTATCACTCTGTGCAGAGTCTGGGGCTTCTTATCATCAGTCTCATCTATTATTTGGTAGCAGCTATCTTTTATTTTTCTGCGAGTTCGATAGCTTCTTGTTTGCTCTGCGTCCTTTGGGTCATCTTTTTGGTGCCGGCAGGAGTCTTTCTCTGCTGTGGAATTCGAGCTTTTCTGGGAGAACGCTTCCAGGTTCCTTGGCTGACAGATTTTCTCAAGGAGAACAACTGGCTTTAAAAGGAATTGATACTGGCGCTGCTTTCCCTTATAATGGCTTTGGCTGCCAGCGGGGGTAGCCCAACCACCATGGTGAGGGAAAGCGGTGCCCACGGCTCAGCGATGGTTCCTCAGGAGGCGACGGCCTCCGAAGGATTTCCTCTCTCGATTCCCCGAGCTGGATCCTGTGCTCGCCAGGGTGCTTTACGCTCGCAAGATCGATACTCCGGCCAAGGTGTATGCTTTTCTGGCTGGCAAAGGCGAGCTAGCTAACCCCTTTAGCATGGCGGGGATGAACCAGGCCGTGGCGCGTCTACGCCAGGCGCTTCGTCGGGGGGAGCACATCGTCGTCTATGGGGATTTCGATGTCGATGGCATTAGCGCTACGGCTTTGCTCGTCTCCGCTCTTCGCCTAATGGGGGCACATGTGAGCCCCTACATCCCCGATCGTTTCACCGAATCCTACGGTTTGAACAAAGAGGCCCTCAAACGCCTGCGCCAAGAGGGAGCTCAAGTGGTGGTGACGGTGGACTGTGGCATTCGTTCGGTGGAAGAAGTGCGTTATGCGCGTTCTCTTGGGCTTGAGATGATCATTACCGATCACCACACTGTGCCGGAGGAGCTTCCACCAGCTTTGGCAGTGATTGATCCCAAACGTCCTGACTGTCCTTACCCTTTTAAGGAGCTCTCTGGGGTGGGGGTGGCCTACCGACTCGCCGAAGCCCTTTTTCGAGTGCAGTCGCGGATGGGGGATCTAAAAGGGGAGGAGGCTGCTCCTGCCCAATTTGAGGACCTTGTGGCTCTGGGGACAGTGGCAGACATCGTTCCCTTGGTGGGGGAGAATCGTTTGCTAGCCATTCGGGGATTGCGCAAGCTTCGGGAGAACCCTCGGGTGGGGTTGTATGCCTTGATGAAGGTAGCTGGGCTTGATCCTGAACAAGTGGATAGCCGGGCAATAAGCTTTCGGCTGGGACCGCGTTTGAACGCCGCGGGGCGCCTGGAACATGCCAAGTTGGCTTATTCTTTGTTGATGACCTCTTCTCCCAAGGAGGCTGAGCATTTGGCCGCAGAGCTTCAGCGAGTGAACCAGCAGAGGCAAGCGCTTTTGGAGCGCCAGGTGGAGGAGGCACGGGCACTTCTTGGTGAGGAAGGGGATCGCTTGGTGCTCATTGTGGACGGCCCCAATTTTCATGAGGGGGTGGTGGGGCTTGTCGCCAGTCGTTTGGCTGAGGAGTTCTATAGGCCTGCGTTGGTGATGCACCGTGGGGAAGAGATGACAAGAGGGTCTGCCAGGAGTATTGAGGGTTTTCACATCACGCATGCTTTGGATGCTTGTGCAGATCTCCTCTTGCGCTACGGGGGACATGCCCAAGCAGCTGGTTTTACCTTGCCTACATCCTCCCTGAGAGCTTTTCGGGAGCGTTTAGAGAATTACTGTGAGGAGAACTTGGATGAGGAAACGCTCCTGCGGCGTTATAGTGTGGATGCGATTGTCTCTTTGGAGGAGCTCCATTTAGCGACGCCTGCTGCGTTGGCCCAGATGGAGCCTTTTGGTGCGGGCAATCCGGAGCCCCTGCTAGCTGCTTTAGCGTTGCGCCTGGTTCGTGTGCGGGCGGTGGGGCAGGAAGGAGCACATTTGCAGCTTCAATTTGCTGATGGCCAGCGGGTGGTGAAGGGGATTGCCTTTCGTCAAGGGGAGCTGGCGGGGGAGCTGCGTCCGGGCGAGCTGGTAGATGTTCTCTTTCGTCCAGCGGTGGACGAATGGAATGGTCAGAAGCGGCTGCAACTTTATGTGGAGGCAATTAGGAAAGCAAAAATAGAAAAGGAGGAGAATGGGGATGGCGAATGAAACGGTCTTTCGGCGTTACGAAGGCAACCCGATCATCACCCCCGAGGCGGTACCTACCGCAAATAGCATATTTAACAGCGCGGTGTTACCCTTTGAGGATCGTTATGTAGGTATTTTTCGTGTAGACACCCAGGAGATGCGTATGGAACTCCATGTGGGCTGGAGTGAGGACGCTCTCCATTGGGAGATTGACCCGGAACCAATTAAATTGCAGCGAGAGGATGGACAGCTTATCGAGTGCTTGGGCTATGATCCTCGGGTGACCGAGCTTGAGGGAACCTATTATATCACCCGTTGCCATTATCCTGCCGGACCTGGCCCGGCGATTGGCTTGGCGAAAACCCAAGATTTCAAGACCTTTTACGAGATGTGGGATGTGTTGTTGCCTTATAATCGCAATGCGGTGCTTTTCCCTCGCAAGATCCATGGACAGTATGCTATGTTGCACCGCCCTAGCGATACGGGACATACCCCTTATGGGGATATCTATTACTGCACCAGCCCCGATCTGATCAATTGGGGAAGGCATCAATTCGTCTTTGGCCCTACTCCTTATTGGAGTTGGCAGAATACCAAAGTGGGCGCGGGCCCTGCCCCTATTGAGACAAAAGAGGGGTGGTTGCTTATCTATCACGGAGTGCGCACCACCTGCACAGGCTATGTCTATTGTGCTGGGGGAGCTTTGCTGGACCTAGATGAGCCCTGGAAGGTGATTTATCGGAGCAAGCGATACCTCTTGGCTCCAACGTTGGATTACGAGCGGGTTGGGGATGTGCCGGATGTGGTCTTTCCTACGGCAGCGATCCTCGATGAAAGCACGGGGCAGCTTGCTCTTTATTATGGCTGTGCTGATACGACCGTCTCGGTAGCCTATGCTCAGCTCGATGAGATCATCGATTTCATCAAAGAGAATAGCTTTTGAGGGAAATTCTCCGCTTGGAGAGGGGGAATCCTCCTTCTGGAGGATTCCCCCCTTTGGGCGAGCTGTGCTATACTAGGGGCGTAAACTATTATAACTGAATGCTGTGGAGCGTTCCTGGCATGGAAGCCACTCGGGGTGCCGAGTGGCCTTTTTTTGTGATCGATTGGAGGGAGTATGG
>JAGGYI010000176.1 GCA_021162655.1 Anaerolineae bacterium | reverse complement strand
TTGAGCTCTCGACCACCTTTGGTACGTTGAGCTCAGACCAAGTGACGACCGACGCGAACGGTTTGGCTGCTTTTACTCTGAGCTCCAGCATAGCGGGGACGGCCGAGATCACGGCCAAAGCGAGTTTCACCCTCCCCCGTGGCACTGAACTGCACTATACCGGCACGGGGACGAGCCAGGTTTTGGTGATCGGCACTCCTGTAAAGGGTTATGTCTATGCAGAAGCGACTGCCACCTGGCAGAGCAATGGGAGCATCACGGCCCACAAGTTTGCCGACAACAACATGAACGGAGTTCAGGATAGTGGCGAGCCCAACCTCTCGGGTTGGAAGATGAAGCTCTATCGAAGTGTGGGCGAATCCTGGGAATTTGTCGCCGAGGGTACAACCGACTCGGCGGGGAACTATACCTTCAACGGCCTCAGCGCGGGGCTCTACAAGGTGCAGGAAGTGCTCAAGAGTGGCTGGATGGCAGTCACTTCCGAAGAGCAGCTCGTTACCCTCTCTGAGGGAACTGGTGCCACGGTGAATTTCGGCAACGTTAAACTGGCCGTGATTACAGCGGTCAAATTCCGAGATGATGACCTTGATGGCGAATTTGAGCCCTGGGATGGCGAGGAGACCCTCGATAACTGGCGCATCACCCTTTGGAAGAAGGTTGGCGATGCCTGGGCTGACCAGGGGACGGGTTATACCCGGTTTGGCAGCTATACTTTCGAATCACTTTCCCCAGGGACCTATCGGGTGGATGAGTCGCTACCCTCCGGGTGGCTGAACAGCACGGCCAAGTCCTTTGTCGTCGAGCTCTCGGCTGGCGATCATGAGACGGTCTACTTTGGGAACATCGAAGATATCTGCGAGCTCTCTGGCCCCGATGTGGTGGCAGCCGGCGAGCAGGCAACCTTTACTACCAAGGCGGGCTTTGCTAGCTACACCTGGGAGGTCAGTGGTGGCACCATTGTAGAGGACAATGGCGCGAGCATCGTCTGGCAGGCTCCCAACACTCCGGGGACCTACACCATTGAGGTGCATGCAACTACCCTGGGTGGGGCCGTGCAGGATTGTGAAGTAGATGTCGAGGTTTCTAACCGGCCCAGTGTGGTGGTGAACGATGCAGTGATCTGCCGCGGAGAGACCACCACGCTGACGGCGCAGACGGACGCCTCTAACCCCAGCTTTCTCTGGAATACGGGCGAGACCACCCAAAGCATCGACGTGACGGAAGAGGGCACTTATACCGTCACCGTCACCGATGGCGAGACGGGCCTGAGCAGCTCTGCCAGTGGCACGGTAACCGTGATCGAACCTCCAACGGTGAGCTTGGAGAGTGCGGTGACCTACGAGGGCGCTTCGGCCGTTCTGACAGTGCAGACGAACGCGGCTAACCCCAGCTTCCTTTGGAGCACGGGGGAGACGACGCCCAGCATCGTTGTGACGGAGGCAGGCACCTACTCTGTGACCGTCACCGATGGTGTGACGGGTTGCTCGGCACAGGCTAGCGCGACCTTGACCGTCTACCCTGAGCCCAAGCTCAGTTTGCAGAGCCCGAACGTCGAGTTCTGTGTGCCTGGTACGGCTACCCTAACGGTACAGACAACGGCCACGGCCCCAGAGTTCCTCTGGAGTACAGGGGAGACCACCCAGAGCATCGTTGTGACCGAGCCGGGCGAGTATACCGTCACCGTCACAGATCAGCTGACGGGATGGTCCAAGTCCATCACGGTGCACGCGGTAGGCTATCCTACCCCCGAGGCAGACTTTGAGACGGATTCCCCCGTCTATGAAGGGCAGCCGGTGCACTTTACCAACCGTTCGACCGTCGCCGATGGCGCCGCGCTGAGCTACTGGTGGGATTTCGGCGATGGCCAGACTTCGGAAGAAGAGAATCCCGTGCATGTCTACAGCGAGCCCGGCACTTATCAGGTGCTCCTGGTGGTTACCCGCGAGCCCGGTTGCACGGATCAGGTCGTCAAGACCGTCACGGTCAAGCCTTTGCCCACCTTTAAGGTGTTCGGCTATGTCTTCCTCGATGGCACGGCTGAGGGCATTCCTGGGTCTCGAGTCGAGTTCCGCGTCAAAGAAGATGGACGCTGGATCCCAGCCGGCTCGATGGTTGTCGGCGAGGATGGATACTTTAGCTTCTCTTACAAGGGGCTCGTCGAGGCGATCGAGTTGCAAGAGATCAACGTAGATGGTTATATCTCGACGCGAGCGATTGTTTTGCCTGGTGGTGAGGTCAAGACGGCTGACGATATGGCGCATGCAAACCTTGGCCAGGGAACCTATGGGGCCTACATCTTTTACGATGCCCCTCTGGGTTATACCCCTGGTTGCGGCTGCGTGGACTATGTCGTGTTCCACAGCGATCGCGAGGGTAACTGGGATCTCTATCGCTTGACCCCTGGCCTCAACGAGGCGCCTGTGAACCTTACCCATCACCCAGCAACCGACATGGCTCCGGCGATCGCTCCGGATGGGCGAGTGGCTTTCCAGTCGGATCGCGATGGCCAGTGGGAGATCTATCTTGTCGATGACAAGGGCGAGCAGCTTGTTCGCCTGACGAACCATCCGGCGGATGATACCGATCCCGTTTGGTCGCCTGTCTGCGAGCTGCGGCGCTTGGCCTTCCAGTCGAACCGCGATGGCCATTGGGAGATCTATGTGGCGGGTGATGCTCCTGACACCGAGTGGCGGCTGACCCGTAGCGCGGGCGATAGCACCGATCCGTACTGGTCACCTGACGGGCAGTGGATCACCTTCCAGTCGAATCGCAATGGCAACTGGGATATTTACATCATCAATGTCGCCACCCGCGAGGAGCATGCCCTGACCCGTAATGTGGCGGACGATGTGAACCCCATCTGGTCTCCTGATGGGCAAACCATCGCCTTCCTCTCGAACCGGGATGGCAATTGGGAGATCTATACCGTGGACGTGCAGAGTGGCGCGCTTCGCCGCCTCACCGATACGGTTGCCGAGGAGCGCAACCTGGCTTGGTCGCCTGATGGTCAGTGGCTTGCCTTCCAGTCGAATCGGAATGGCCAGTGGGATGTCTTTATCACCGATCCCACAGGCACGGACGTGCGGCTGGTGGCTCCTAGCTCTGCTGAGGACCAAGCTCCAACTTGGGATTGCGACAGCAGTCGGTTGATCTTCCAGAGCGATCGGGATGGCAATCAGGAGCTCTACATTGTCGATCCCTTCACCGAGGGAGCTGCGCCTGAGCGCTTGACCGATGACCCGGCGCAGGATATCTACCCAGCGTGGCAGCCTCCAGAAGAGGATGCCAGCCTGCAAGGGTTGACCATCGCTCAGCTTCGGGTGCTGGAGCTTCGTCGGCTTCACTAAACGCCTGGCTCTTAGGGGCCTTAAGTAAAAAAAGAAGGGGACCTTTGGAAGAGGTCCCCTTTTTCATTGCCTTGCCCTAGTTCTCCGGCGGCCCCCACCAGGCCTCGAAAAAGGCGCGGATGTTCTCCAGGGGCATGTCTTTGTTAAACTCGGCTTGGCCGATGCATCCTCCGCGTTCATCCCAGAGGGCTCGCTTTACCCGCTCCACAGCGGCACGTACGTCATCAGGTGTGCCAAAGGGGAGAATATGCTGGCGATCCAACTCTCCCCAAAAAGTGATCCGCCCTTTAAAGCGCTCACCAATCTCCTCGATGGGCATGGTGAAAAGCTGGGAATTGATGGCATCTACTCCGATCTCGATGAGGTGTTCATAGATATCCATGATATAGCCATCGGAATGCATAAAGGCAAACTTGCCATGGGAATGGGCTAGGTCGCAATAGTCCTTGTAGAGGGGCTTAAAGTACTCGACCCACATCTTGGGGGAGATGAGCAGGGCGTGTTCCGAGCCCCAGTCGTCCATGAAAAAGATGGCGTCAACATCGGTCTTGACCACGTACTCGAGGTGCCGCATATAGAAATCATGGATCATATCTAAAAGGATAAAGACCTCCTTCACGCCCCAGGCGAGGTCCATGTAGGCATTTTCGGGCCCACGGACGAACTGGAGCCGCTCCCAGGGGCGGGGCAAGCCGATCATAGTGAATTTATCCGTCTCAGCGCAGGTTCGGTTGACGTCTTCGAACCCTTTGCCCAACAGTTCGTAAGGAGGCTTCCAGTGAGCCAGTTTGCTCCAGTCATCGATGGCGGGGTATTTGACCTCGCCGATCATCCCTGGCTGGATGTTCACCCAGCGGCTTCCCCAATGGTCGGTCCACTCGCCAGGCTCATAGAGGGGGGATTCATCCATGGGGTCTTTGTACCCGCTATCGCCAAAGTCACTGGGATATTGGTCAAGCAGGGCTTGTAATTCCTTCTCTCGCCCGTAAAAAGCCGCCGGCAGGAGCCAGACGTCCCTGGCGGGGCGATCTACGCCCTCAAAACGTAGGGTGCGGATCACTCTTTCGCGCGAGGTTAGCCCCATCTCCTTTGCCTCCTCTATAGTACTTGGGCGGTGTCGTCTTTACTACTATAATAGGGGAGACCCTTGAGAGGGTCAAATGACGGATGAGTTCGGAAAGGATGGGGAACCATGGGGAGCAAGTTGGGCTTTCACATCCAGCGGCGACGGCAGGGGTGGCCGAACGTGATCGCGGATACAGTCCCCGCCTTGGTAAAGAGCCTGGACTGGCGAATCATCGATGAGTGGGTGCCTGAAGAACAAGTGGATCCTCTCAAGCGGCAGCGGGCCCTCAAATGGAGCGAGTTCAACGTCTTTTTATTGGGTAGGCACGTGGTCCCCTTCCAAGAGTTGGACGATCCCCCACGTAGGGCCCACGAGTTCTGGCGCAAGGTGCTTGATGATTTAACGGGAGGGGATCGCAGTCGCGATCGTGAGGTGCTTGCCCGGATGCGCCTCTTTGATGCTTGGGAAGGCTACAATGAGGTGGGTACAGGGCCAGATATCGCGAAACTAGGGCGTTTTGATGCTGTGCTGGCCCGGCTTTTCCATCAGGAGGGGATGCGTTATGCTGGCGGTGGGTTCAGCATGACCAAGCCCACCTTGGAGGAGTGGCCTCGCTACTGCACGGCATTGCTCGAGGAGGTTTCTTCGGGGCGGGGAGAGCTCCCCGATTTCCTTCACTTTCACGAGTATTGGTTTCCAGGGGAGAACTGGCCTCAATTGCTTCAGCCTGATGGAAGTATCGATGCGGAGCGTATGCGCGCGGCAACACGTGGGTATATGCTGCATTGGCGTGAGCTCTATCAGCTTCCAGAGACGCCCCCTGAGCTAAAGCGCCCGGTGATTATCTCTGAATGTGGCTGGGATAGGGGTTGGCCAGAGCAGGTGGGCTTTCGCCGTTCTCCTTGCAGTGATGAAGAGTATTTCAAATGGCTGGTCTGGTACGATCAAGAGCTCCAGCAGCCTCTTGATGGGCTTGACTATGTCGTTGGGGCGGCCATTTACACCTATGGCCATGAGAGCCGTTGGGCCTCCTTTGAGATCGATCAATGGCAGGGGCGTGGGATTATGGATCTCTTGCGGGCCTATCTGCGAGAGAGCAACCGGGAACCCCACCGGTGGGATTGGCGCCAGGTTTGGGAGCAGCCGGCTCTGCCCATCTTGGAGGAGAGCCATTACGTTCTTCTCAGCCAGGATTGCCCTCTTGCTTGGCGGCATGCTTTGGATCGTTATCTCGATACGTTCAAGGCGACCAATGGGCAGTCGCTGGAGGATGCGCTGCGTCTACGGGCCAAAAGGCAGCATATCACCTTGGTGGGCAGTGCCGAGAGCGAGTATGGGGTGCCCCGTGAGTGGGAAGAAGAGATCCGCCGGCGCAATCCCAAAGCTATCATCGATCGGATGGAGGCCAAGAGTGTGGAGGAGCTCCGCCGTCTGGCGAACCGCCGCGCACTCTATGGCGACCGCTACGGGCAGCTAGATGGTAGCTAAACACCCCTGCTCCTTGAAAAAGATTACCGAGTGCAGCCGATGAAACGACGACCTTTCTTTGTGCTTGGGCTGACGGGTCTGGGTTTATTGGTTCTCTATGCCGTGGCCTTTTTGATTCCTTACAACGCCTATATTTGGGCTCCCCAGGGGAACCCCGCAGATATTGGGCTTTTGAGCGGGTATTCCTGGGTGGCTTTTCTTGGCTATGTGCTGGCGGTGAGCCTGCTCTACTTTTGCTATTTCAAGGCTTGGCGTACAGTGGGGCAGGTGGCATGCCCCCGAAAGGCGTTTCAGCTGATTTTCGGAGTGGGAATACTGGGGGCATTGCTTCTTGTGCAGGTTTACCCCTATGCGGCAGTGGATGTCTTTCTCTATATCGTCCGTGGCCGGGTTTTGGGCATTTACGGAGGCAATCCCCTTTCCACCCCTCCAAACGTCTATCCCCTCAAGCCCTATTTGCCTTTTCACAGTGAGTGGGCCTCGGTGCCTTCTCCTTATGGCCCCCTTTGGGAATGGATAGCAGCGGGGCTGGCTCGCCTGGGTAATGGTAGTCTTTTGCGTTCCCTGCTGGTTTTCAAGGCTTTTAGCCTGCTCTGTTATTTGGGCTGTCTGATCGTTCTCGCCTTGCTCTTGCGCGAGAGGGCGCCCCAAGAGGCTTTGCCCGGATTCCTCCTCTTTGCATGGAATCCCCTTGTCCTCCTCGAGCCTCATGCCATGGGGCACAATGATCTTTTGATGGTCTTTTTCGTTCTTTTGGGCCTCCTGGCTTGGCAGAGAGCGCGCTATCCTTGGGCCATTGTGGCGTTGATGCTGGGGGTGCTCGTCAAATATGTGCCTCTGTTGCTCTTTCCTCCTCTCCTTGTACTCATGTGGCGGCGCTTGGAGCGCCCCCATTTCTGGCGAGTTCTTTTCCAGGGGGGAGCGCTCTCCATCGCCCTTCTTTTGCTCGTCTTTGGCCCCCTTTGGACGGGCTGGAGCCATTTGGGCCTCTTTGGGCAGATGCAGCGAGGGCATCACTCTGTTTTTGTTTGGCTCTTTTTCCTGCTATCCAAGTTTTTCTCTCTGTGGACTTCTTTCCGCCTATGTATTTGGAGCTTGCGTCTGGCCTTTCTGGTATCCTATGTGCTTATCCTTCTCTGGGCTTGGCACAGGCAGCCCTCGCTGGCTAGGGTCTTTTTCTGGGTGCTCTATTCTGCCCTGGTTTTCTTGATGACTAGCTTTGGCTATTGGTACGTTTCCTGGCTGGTTGCCCTTTTGCCGCTGATCCCTCGGGCTCGGGAGCGGGCTTTGGGCATCGCCTTTAGCTGGACGGGCCTGATGTCCGTGGCGCTTTATACGTTCATTGGTTCTTGGCTGTCGGGGCTGATCAAGATGGGAGATTTCCTCCTGGGGGCTGTTCCTCTCGTCTTTGGGCCTCCTCTGCTTTTCGCGTGGTGTGTGGAGAATGGTGTGTTTGACAAGTATCTTCAGGGGTCATCCTCCTCATAATTTCGTTGCTTTGAAGCTGGGTTTGTCCGAGAGGGGCAGGCCCGGTAGAATACCTGAAGGACTTGAGGAGCTTTCTTTATGGCAAAGCATCTGGTGATCGTCGAATCGCCTGCAAAGCAGCGAACGATCTCTAAATATTTGGGCAGGGATTATCTGGTCAAGGCCTCGGTGGGCCATGTGAGGGATTTGCCTCGAAAGGACTTGGGGGTCGATATAGAGAACGGCTTTCGCCCTACCTATGTGATCGTTCCAGGTAAGGAAAAGATCATCCAAGAGATCGCCCAGGCGGCGGCCCAGTGTGAGATGATCTATCTCGCCACAGATCCGGATCGTGAGGGTGAGGCAATAGCCTGGCACGTGAGCGAGGCCGCGAACTTGGATGCGGCCAAGCTGCGGCGAATCACCTTCTATCAGGTGACCAAGCGCGCCGTGCAGGAAGCTCTTTCCCAGCCTCGGGGGCTCGATTGGAACTTGATCCAAGCCCAGCAAGCTCGTCGGGTGCTCGACCGCCTGGTGGGTTATCAGATCAGCCCCCTTTTGAGCAGGGCGATTCGCAAGGGGTGGGCCACGCGCAAGCCTCTCTCAGCGGGGCGGGTGCAGTCGGTGGCTTTGCGGCTCGTTGTGGAGCGAGAGCGCGAGATCATGGCCTTTGTGCCCGAAGAGTATTGGACGCTGGAGGCAGAGCTCCAGCGGCGCACAGAGGCCAAAGAGCGCTTTCGGGCCCATCTTCACCGCATCGCGGGGGCCAAGCCCAAGATCTCTTCGCGCGAGGAGATGGACGCACTTCTTCCCTTGCTTTCCAAAGCCACCTTTGTTGTTACTGAGGTGAAAAAAGGCCAACGCACCAGGCGCCCTAGTCCTCCTTTCATTACCAGCACTTTGCAGGCAGAGGCGGGCCGCAAATTGCATTTCTCTGCTCGGCAGACGATGCGCCTGGCGCAACAGCTTTACGAGGGCATTGACCTCGATGGTGAGCGGGTGGGCTTGATTACCTACATGCGCACAGATTCGACGAATGTAGCTCCAGAGGCCCAGGCGGAAGCGCGGCGCTACATCGCTCAGGAATGGGGAGAGGATTTCCTCCCTTCTCGGCCTCCCCGCTATCGGTCACGGGCTGCTTTGGCCCAGGAAGCTCATGAGGCGATTCGGCCCACCTCGGTGTTTCGCACGCCAGAGAGTGTGCGTCCCCATCTTACGGCGCAACAGGCCCGGCTCTATGAGTTGATTTGGCGGCGCTTTTTAGCTAGCCAGATGAAGCCGGCCCTCTATGCCACCATGCGGGTGGATATCTTGGCAGGAGATGATTATCTCTTTCGTGCCACTGGCCAGAGTCTTCTCTTTAAGGGGTTCCTCGTGGTCTATTCTCCAGATATGGAGGAGGATCAGGAGGCCCCTGTGATGCTTCCCGAATTACAAGAGGGGGAGGCGTTGGATCTTCTCCAGCTCATCCCTGAACAGCATTTTACCCAGCCGCCTCCACGCTATTCTGAGCCTACCCTCATCCGCGAGCTAGAGGCGAATGGGGTGGGGCGGCCCTCCACCTATGCCACGATCGTGAGCATCATCCAGGAGCGGGGATATGTGGTGAAACAGCAACGACAGCTGGTGCCTACCGCGTTGGGGATGCTTGTCTGTGATGTGCTCGTCGATACCTTTGCCGACATCATGGATGTGGGCTATACGGCAAGCATGGAGGAGCGCTTAGACAAGATCGCTGCTGGCCAGCTCGAATACCTTGCCATGTTGCGGGAATTCTATGAGGGTTTTCGCCGAGAGCTCGAGGCTGCCAAGGCACGTCTACAAGAGGCGGTAAAGCAGGCGCTCTGGGCAGGCTTGCCGGAGGATCTCAAGCAGCGTACCTGTCCCAAGTGTGGGCGGCCGCTGGAGCTACGCATCAGTGAGAAAGGACGTTTCTTGGGGTGTACGGGTTATCCCGAATGCAACTATATCCTCGATTTGTCAGATCCGCATAATCCCAAAGAGCCTGAGGAAGAGGACGAGTTTGCCGAGGGCGAGATCTGCGAGCTCTGTGGTGGGCGGATGAAGATCATTCGCCGAGGACGGATGGTCTTTTTGGGTTGTGAGAACTATCCAAAGTGCAAGAACACTCGGCCTTTTCTCAGCGAGCGCATCAAAAAGCTAGCGGCCGAGACGGCCTGCCCTCAGTGTGGGTACAAGCCTTTGGAGCCTCGAAGTGGGCGCTATGGGGAGTATCTCCGCTGTCCCAAGTGCCAGGTGAACTTTTCCCTTGCCAAGTTGGGCCTGGGAGGGAAGCAAAAAGCCACCGTTGAAACGGTGGACATCGCCTGCCCTGAATGCGGGCACCGCCCCATGGAGAAGCGAGTGGGCCGTTATGGGCCTTATTATCGCTGCCCTGCCTGCAAAAAGAACTTTTCCGAGAAAAAGATGGCAGCTTTCCTTGGGGGAATAGAAGCACTCAAAGAGCAAGAGAGTTAAGAGGGCAATCCCTTTTGGGATTGCCCTCTTTGGAGCTATTTGATCTCCACGGTGGCGCCGGCCTCTTCCAAGCGCTTCTTGGCGGCCTCGGCTTCCTCTTTGGAGACGCCCTTGAGTACCTCGGAGGGGGCGCCATCGACGACGGCCTTGGCCTCGCGCAATCCCAGGCTGGTGAGCTCGCGAACGGCCTTGATGACCTGGATCTTTTGATCGCCCACGGCCGTGAGGACGACGTCGAACTCGGTCTTTTCCTCTTCAGCGGCCTGGGCAGCCTCTCCGGCGGCGCCGGCCATTCCAGCGGCGGCCACAGCCACAGGAGCGGCGGCGCTCACGCCAAACTTTTCCTCCAGCGCCTTGACGAGCTCGGCCAGCTCCAGAACGGTCATATTGCTGATGGCCTCAATGATTTCTTCTTTCGTCACTTTCGAACCTCCCTATTCGCTACACAATAGAATTCTCATTCGGGTTTCAAATTACGCTTCGGAGCCTTCAAGCTGGCGTGCACGTGCGTCGAGCACGTTCAGTAGCCCGCGCATGATGGCAGCCAGGGTGCCCACAAAGCCGCTGATGGGGGCCTGGATGCCTCCAACGACTTGGGCAAGCAGAACCTCACGCGGGGGCAGCGTGGTCAGCGATTGAATCTGCTCCACGGTGGCGAGTTGCCCGCCGATGAGCCCTCCGATGATCTGGAGGGTTTCTTCGTTCTGTCGGGCGAAATCGGCCACTACTTTGGCTGCGGGGGCAATGTCGTCGTAGATGAAGGTAACTAGGCAGGGCCCCTTGAGCATCTCATCAGAAACGGGCAGGTCAGCCTCCTCTAGTGCCCTACGGATGAGGGTGTTTTTGACCACAACAGCCTCTGCCCCCGCCTCACGGAGCTGCCTGCGTAGGTCGGTGGCCTGGGCAACTGTGAGGCCTTGGTAGTGGGCCCAAATCGCCACTTGGGCGCGGGCCAGTCTCTCGCCATATTCCTTGACCAATTGTTCCTTCTTTTGCCGCGAAAGTGCCAAGAGAATCTCACCTCCTTTACATGAAAGAAGTCTTCGTGCCTTGCCGGTACGAAGACTCTGCTCTCCAGGACGCAAAAAAATGCTCTGGAGCGACCAAGCTTCGCCTCGGCAGGCAATGATTAAGCGTGCGTTCACGCACCTGCTGTCTTTGGCGGAAGGAGCATTATCTGTGTCGTTGTCTCTATGCGGGGCGTAGCTCCCGCGCCTCAGCCACGTTCACTTTGATGCCTGGGCCCATCGTCGAAGTGATGGTGATCTTGCGGATGTATTGGCCCCTTACCGAAGCGGGCCGGGCCCGTAAAACGGCATCCATAACGGCAGCAAAGTTCTCCATCAATTGATCGACGGTAAAGCTCACCTTGCCGATGGGGATATGCAAGTTCCCCGTGCGGTCCACACGGAATTCGACACGCCCCTGACGCAGCTCTTGAATTGTTCGGGGCAAATCCTCCGGTTGGACGACCGTGCCCGCCCGAGGGTTGGGCATCAATCCACGGGGGCCCAAAATGCGGCCCAGGCGTCCGATCTTGCCCATCACCTGCGGGATGGCCACAGCGACATCGAAATCAAGCCAGCCATCTTGGATCTTTTGGATGTATTCGTCCGTCCCTACGTAATCTGCACCGGCCTCTTCGGCGATGCGTAGGGCTTCCCCTTCAGCAAAGACGAGAATGCGGATTCGCTTCCCTGTGCCTGCAGGAAGAGAGACCGTTCCCCGAACCTGCTGATCTGCATGGCGGGGGTCGACGTTCAAACGCATGTGTACTTCGACGGTCTCATCAAAGTTGGCGTAGGCAAGCTCCTTGACGAGCTCGAGTGCCTCTCGAGGGGAATAGAGTTTGAGGCGGTCAACCTGTGCTGCGCTTTCGCGATACTTTTTCCCGTGCTTTGGCATGATACCTCCTTGTGGTTCTGGCGGATGGCCCTCTTGGGGCATCCTCCCACTGATGAGAAAGGGCTAGTCGGTGACGATGATGCCCATGCTGCGGGCGGTGCCCTCAATCATGCGCATCGCCCCCTCGATGTCTTTGGCATTCAGGTCCTTCATCTTGATCTCGGCGATCTCGCGAACTTGATCCCGAGTGACTGTGCCCACCTTGACGGTGTTGGGCTGGGCCGAACCCTTTTCGATCCCTGCCGCCTTGAGCAAGAGGTCCTTGGCGGGGGGAGTCTTGGTCACAAAGGTGAAGGACCGGTCCTGATAGATGGTGATCTCTACCGGGATAATCATCCCCGCCTGGCTTTGGGTGCGGGCGTTGTATTCTTTGCAAAACTGCATGATGTTCACGCCGTGCTGACCCAATGCAGGCCCCACAGGGGGAGCGGGGTTTGCCTTACCGGCTTCGATTTGAAGTTTGACTACTGCGATAACCTTTTTTGCCATCTAGACTATACCTCTTTCAAAGGCTCGGCGTTAAAGCGGCTTTAGACCTTTTCCACATCGAGAAAGTCGAGCTCGACGGGAGTCTCTCGTCCAAAGAAGGAAACGAGCACGCGCACCTTGCCACGTTCAGGATAGAGCTCGTCGACGATCCCCATAAAGTCAGCAAAGGGGCCTTCGACGATGCGCACGCGCTCACCGACCCGAAAGTTCACCTTGATGCGCGGCTGCTCCTCTTCCATTCGCTTGAGGATCTTGTCGACCTCCTCCTGGCTGAGGGGCACAGGCTTGGAGCCTGTGCCAACAAAGCCCGTTACCCCTGGGGTGTTGCGAACGACGTACCAGGATTCGTCATCCATGATCATCTGCACGAGGATATAACCAGGAAAGACGCGACGACGGCTCGTGCGGCGCTGACCATCGCGAATTTCAACCTCTTCTTCCGTCGGCACCACCACTCGAAAGATCTTGTGTTCCATACCCATCGTGGCGATGCGCTGCTCGAGGTTCTTTTTCACCTTGTTTTCATAGCCAGAGTAGCTGTGCACTACATACCACTGACGGCCGTCGTCCGGCTCCTCTTCCTCTTGAGCCTCTTCAGAGGTTTCCTCCTCTGGCTCTGAGGTCTCCTCGGCAGAGGCTTCTTGTTCAGGGGCAGCCTCGTCCTCGGGCGCTTCCTCTTTGGGGAGCTCCTCTTCGTTTGTCAGGAGGTCCTGCTCTTCCACCGGCTTTTCCTCAAGGGAATCCATTTTTTTCTCTCTCTTTGCAAGAACCAAAGACTACCCTTCGCCTTAGGGGTCAGCTCAGGATGAGGGCGAACAGCTTGGCAAAGATCCAGTCAATGATCCCAAGGGCAATGCTCATCAAGGTTGTTACCCCCAGGACGATTAGTGTGAGGTTGATGGTCGTCTCTCGCGAGGGCCAAACCACTTTGCGAAGCTCGGCCCGCACCTCTTTAAAGTACCGAACGACGCGGTTTTCCTTCTTTTCTTTCTTTTGCTTCTGAGCTGACGCCGCTCTCTTTTTGCTCACTAGCGTGCCCTCCCCTAGCAGGCGAGGGGGATGAACCCTCTCAACATAATTGTAGACACCGGAGGCCAGAATCTTTCCGAACGGGAGACGCCTCCCGTTCGGCTGGCACGGTGCCTGCAAACGAACAAGAGGCAGGCGAGGCAGGAATCGAACCCGCAGCCTACGGTTTTGGAGACCGTTGCTCTGCCAATTGAGCTACTCGCCTGCGATGAACCTCAACGTTGCTCGCGATGAATGGTGTGCTTGCGGCAACGCGGGCAATACTTGCGTAGCGAGAGTCGTCCCGAATCGTTCCTACGGTTCTTTTCCGTCGTATAGTTACGCTCGTGACACTCTGTGCAGGCCAGAGTGATGACGACGCGATTCGCTTTCTTGGCCATTAGTCCTAACCTTTATGGGTCTGTACCCTGGGATGTTGCAACGTGCTTTATTCAAGAATCTCGGTGACGACGCCAGCGCCGACGGTTCGGCCGCCCTCACGGATAGCAAAGTGCGAGCCGACCTCCAGGGCTACCGGGGTGATCAACTTGACGGTCAAGTTGGCGTTATCGCCCGGCATGACCATCTCCACACCCTCGTCCAGGATCACCTCTCCTGTCACGTCCGTCGTCCGAATGTAGAACTGTGGACGGTAGCCCGAGAAGAAGGGGGTATGTCGCCCACCCTCTTCCTTCTTCAAGACGTAGACCTCCGAGCGAAAGACCGTATGCGGCGTGATCGACCCTGGTGCAGCCAGCACCATTCCACGCTCCACCTCATCGCGGTCCACCCCGCGGAGGAGGCAACCGATGTTATCCCCCGCAATGCCCTCGTCCAGGGTCTTGCGGAACATCTCTACCCCGGTCACCACCGTGGAGCGAATCTCGTCGCGCAAACCGACGATCTCCACCGGATCGCCAACTTTGATCCGCCCACGCTCCACTCGGCCCGTCACCACCGTGCCACGCCCCTTGATCCCAAAGACGTCCTCAATGGGCATCAGGAAGGGCTGATCTACATCGCGCACCGGCGTCGGAATGTACTCATCCACTACCCGCAGGAGCTCCCAGATCGGCGCATACTCGGGCGCATCCGGATCCGTCGAGTCGCTCTGCAAAGCCTGCAGCGCCGAGCCCCGCACGATGGGAATGTCATCGCCTGGGAACCCATAGTTGCTCAAGAGCTCGCGCAGCTCCAGCTCCACCAGCTCGAGGAGCTCCTCGTCATCCATCATGTCCACTTTGTTCAAAAAGACCACGATCGCCGGAACCTCTACCTGCCGCGCCAAAAGGATATGCTCCCGTGTCTGCGGCATCGGCCCGTCCGGCGCAGAAACTACCAGGATCGCCCCATCCATCTGCGCCGCACCCGTGATCATGTTCTTGATATAGTCCGCATGCCCCGGGCAGTCGACGTGCGCATAGTGACGCTTCTCCGTCTCGTACTCCACGTGCGAAATCGAGATCGTCAGCCCACGCGCCTTCTCCTCCGGCGCATTGTCAATCTGATCGTAGGCCTTGAACTCGGCCAACCCCTTCAACGAGAGCACCTTCGTGATCGCCGCCGTCAACGTCGTCTTCCCATGATCCACATGCCCTATCGTCCCTACGTTCACATGCGGCTTGGTGCGTATGAATTTCTCCTTCGCCATTGCGCTCTCCTTTCTCCTCGCGACCTCGCTATTATCTAGGGAAAAATGCTTGTTAAATCAGCTTGAGGCACAAACGGCCTAATTATACTGATCAAGCTCGTTTTGGCAAATGTCGCCCATTTCACCTCAATTCTAACGGCCCACCCAATATTCGTTCAGCCACTTCTTTGGGCACCGGGGCATAGTAATCAAACTCCATGGTAAATGCTCCTCGCCCTTGGGTCGCCGAACGCAAATCCGTAGCATAGCCAAACATCTCTGCCAAGGGCACATGTCCCCAAATCGCCTGCATCCCTCCAGGCCGAGGTTCCATCCCCTCGATCTCTCCCCGGCGAACGTTGAGGTCACCGATAACATCCCCTGTGCTTTCTTCGGGCACATTGACCTCAATCTTCATCACCGGCTCAAGCAAAATGGGATGAGCCTTTAGAACCCCTCTATGAAAAGCTATCGATGCCGCGCTATGAAAAGCCCCTTCAGTTGCTTGATCCTCTATAAACGTCGCTTCAACCAAGGCCACCTGAACAGCGACCATCGGATAACCAGCCAAAACTCCACCTGCCATGGATTCCTTGACGGCTTCCTCTACTGCAACAGCGAACTCTCGAGGAAGCTCTTCCTCAGAAACCTGGTTCCGAAAGATAAAGCCTTCACCTTTGCCCAGAGGGGCAAGCTCCAAAACTACTCGCGCATAAAGGGGCTTTCCTCCATGTTGGCTAACAAACTCCCCTTCCGAGCGCACCTTTTGGGTGATGGTCTCTCGATAAGCTACCTGTGGCTTGCCTACCTTGGCCCAGACTTTGAACTCGCGGACCAGACGCTCAACCAGAATCTCCAGGTGAAGCTCTCCCATGCCGGAAATAATCGTCTGTCCCGTGTTCTCATCGACCCGAAACTTGAAGGTCGGGTCCTCATCAGCCAAGCAGCGAAGAGCATTCATCAGCTTATCTTCATCAGCCGCGGTCCTGGGTTCAATAGCCACATAAATCACGGGCTCTGGGAAACGAATGGACTCCAAAATAATAGGATGCTTCCTATCACAAAGAGTATCACCCGTAAAGGTGAACTTGAGCCCTCCCACCGCAGCGATATCGCCGGCTGAAACGTGATCGACCTCTTCACGATGGTTAGCATACATATGGAGCAAGCGCCCAATGCGCTCTTTACGATCTTTGGTGGAGTTATAAACCGAGGAGTTGGAGTGGAGCGTGCCGGAGTACACACGCATGTAAGCGAGCCTTCCAACAAAGGGGTCTGTAACAATCTTGAAAACAAGGGCAGAAAAAGGCTCGCGAGGATCCGCATGACGGACTATTTTCTCCCCTGTCTTGGGGTCCTCTCCCTCAATAGGAGGGATATCCAGAGGAGAAGGCAAATAGTCCACAATGGCATCCAGAACCGGCTGTACGCCCCTATTGCGCAGAGCTGCTCCACATAAAACGGGAACCAATTGCCCATTCAGAGTGGCCTTACGCAAGCCCTGACGCAACTCCTCGGAGCTCAACTCCTCACCTTCGAGATACTTGGCGAGCAAGACATCATCTGTCTCGGCGATGGCCTCGACCAAGTTCTCCCTTTTCTCCTCTACCAAAGCTTGAAGTTCCTCCGGCACGGGTTCCCGGTCCGGCGCTCGTCCAAGCTCATCCCGGTAGATCAAGGCAACGCGATCGATCAGGTCGACCACGCCTATGAATGAGGACTCTACTCCGATGGGCACCTGTATCGCCACAGGTACAGCTTCCAGGCGCTCCCGAATCATTCGGATGCAGCGCCAGAAGTCGGCTCCGACCCTATCCATTTTGTTAACGAAACAAATGCGCGGAACACCAAAGACGTCCGCTTGCCGCCAGACCGTCTCGGACTGGGGCTGCACTCCGTGAACGGCATCAAAGATAACGACCCCACCATCCAGCACGCGCAAACTGCGCTGTACTTCGGCGGTAAAGTCGATGTGCCCTGGTGTATCAATGATGTTAATCCGATGATCTCGCCAAAAGCACGTCACCGACGCTGAGGCGATGGTGATGCCTCGCTCCCTTTCTTGCTCCATCCAGTCGGTGACGGTTGTGCCCTCATCGACGTTCCCTAAGCGGTACGTCCTCCCAGTATAAAAGAGAATCCGCTCTGTTGTCGTCGTCTTGCCAGCGTCGATATGGGCTATGATCCCAATATTCCGAGTCCGTTCCAGCGGGAAGTCTCCACTCACTTGGCCTCTCCAAAACAATATTGATTGGGTGCATTTTTATGAGACAGGCCCGCCACGAACTCGGACGAAACGGCTCTACCAGCGATAATGAGCAAACGCCTTGTTAGCCTCGGCCATGCGGTGAGTATCGTCACGCCTCTTGATTGCTGCCCCCGTGTTCTGAGCAGCATCCATCAGCTCAGCTGCCAGTTTCTCGGAAAAAGTCTTCCCCGGTCTAGAACGTGCAGCCTCCAATACCCAACGCATTGCCAGTGATATCTGCCGATGTGGCGGGACCTCCACAGGAACCTGATATGTCGCGCCACCCACCCGCCGAGGCTTGACCTCGATCATTGGGGAAGCGTTCCGAATTGCCCGCTCAAAGGTCTCCAGCGGATCTCGCCCAGTCCGCTCTGCAATAATATCAAAAGCGTTGTAGACCAATTTACGGGCCAGGCTCTTTTTGCCGCGCTTCATCACTTTATTAATAAAGGCGGCAACCAACTCGCTATTATATTTGAGATCCGGTGGTATTACCCTTCGAGCCGGCCGATAACGTCGCGGCATCCTCGTTCCCTCCAGAATGGCATCCAAAGCATTGCTAGCGAAAATTTACCCTCTGTGACAGAGGGTAAATATCTTGATCAGACGAAAAGAACTCTCAACCACCATCATGCCCCTGTAACGGGGCTTTTATCAACTACTTTCGCGGTTTCTTGGTTCCATACTGAGAGCGCCCATGAGTGCGCCCTTCCACACCAGCTGCATCCAGGGCACCCCGAATAATCTGATACCGTACACCAGGAAGGTCTTTCACACGCCCTCCACGTACCAAGACCACCGAGTGCTCCTGGAGATTATGCCCCTCACCAGGGATATAGGCAGTAACCTCGATTCCATTTGAAAGGCGCACACGGGCAATCTTGCGCAACGCCGAGTTCGGCTTCTTTGGGGTCATTGTACGGACTTGGGTGCAAACCCCTCGTTTCTGCGGCGCTCCCTTTCTCATCTGGGTCAACCGGCCTTTCAACGAGTTGTAAGAATAGCTCAAAGCCGGCGCCTTGGACTTTTTGACCTTTCGCTTTCTACCTTTGCGAACAAGCTGATTGATGGTTGGCAAATCTACCTCCCTTTTGAGAACGTGAACATTCGTAATTCACGAAAAGCAATTATATAATCTCTTTATAGATCTGTCAAAGAGAGCTCTCTCAGCACAAAAAGAGAGACAAAAATAGGGGCAGTCCCTTTTGTAAGAGAGGCTGCCCCTCATTCCCCTCACGAGGAAGGACCAAAGCCCAAGCCAAAGCCGAGGTTGGGCAAGACTTCCACCGTCTCTTGGCGACCGAATTGAATCCATTCGCCTTTCTCGTTCAACACCTCCACCGAGAGCCCCAACGATTGAAGCTCTTTGACCAACACACGGAAGGACTCAGGAATACCAAAGCCGGTGATTGGCTCTCCCTTTACAATTGCTTCGTATGTCTTGACCCGACCAGTTACATCATCAGACTTGATGGTCAGCATCTCCTGAAGGGTGTAGGCCGCTCCATAGGCTTCCAGAGCCCAAACCTCCATCTCTCCAAAGCGCTGACCACCAAACTGCGCCTTACCTCCGAGGGGCTGCTGGGTGACTAGCGAGTAAGGCCCTGTTGAGCGCGCGTGCACTTTATCTTGCACCAAGTGAGCCAACTTGAGCATGTAAATGATCCCTACTGTTACTGGCTGGTCAAAAGGCTCGCCCGTTTTGCCATCATAAAGGATCATCTTCCCTGTAGTTGGCAAGGGAATACCCGTTTCCTTACTGACCTGAAGAGCCTTGGCATGCACTTCCTCCCGGGAGAGATCTTTGACGTCGTATCCCTCATCCCGGAGCCAGCAACGGAGACAGATCTCTTGCGCCAGAGCATCGGCTTGTTGCTTGGCTTCCCACGAGAGGTCACTATCTTCGTAAACCATCACTTCCTTTTCGTCGTACCCCCGCTCTTGGAGCCAATAACGCAGCCAAACCCGCCGCGCCCTGACCTTATCCTTGAGAATGGAATCTACTTCACGCACAGAGTATCCCTGCTCGCTAAGGAAATTCCCCAAAAAGATCCTCCGTGCTTCATCATCATCCCAAAGTTCCTCGGTATCCCATTCCTGTTCAGCGAACCACTTCCACGCTCGCTCCATCAGCTCCTGCCAAGCACGATCAATGAGCCAGGCACGAGCCAATTCGGCTGCAATCTCATCCTCACTAGCGCCATCAGAAACAGGGGTCATCACCTTAAACCCAAGGCGATCCGCAGCCCAGCCCAGATGGGTCTCCAAAATTTGCCCTACATTCATCCGGCCAGGCACCCCTAGGGGATTCAGAATAATCTCCACCGGAGTACCATCCGCCAGGTAAGGCATATCCTCAATGGGCACGATCTTGGAGATCACCCCCTTATTTCCATGGCGGCCGGCCATTTTATCGCCCTCCATCAACTTACGGCGCTGGGCTACGCTCACGCGCACCATTTTCTCCACACCTGCGGCCATATCACGGTGATCATCGCGAGTAAAGACCCGTACATTAACCACTTTGCCTTCCTCACCGTGAGGCAGCCGAAGGGAAGAGTCACGTACATCTCGTGCTTTCTCTCCAAAGATCGCGCGCAAAAGCTTTTCCTCTGGGGTAAGCTCCGTCTCCCCCTTGGGGGTAATCTTGCCTACCAGAATATCCCCAGCCCGCACTTCGGCCCCAACGTAGATGATGCCATCCTCATCCAAGTTCCGCAAAGCATCCTCACCCACGTTGGGAATATCGCGGGTGATCTCCTCTGGGCCAAGCTTGGTATCGCGAGCTTCTACCTCATGTTTTTCAATATGGATAGAGGTGAACTTGTCTTCACGAACAAGGCCCTCGCTGATCAAAATGGCATCCTCAAAGTTGCCACCTTCCCAAGACATAAAGGCACAGAGAACATTCTGCCCAAGGGCAAGTTCCCCATTTTCCGTTGAAGAGACATCCGCTATAACATCGCCCGCCTCTACATGATCGCCCCTCTCGACAATGGGCCGCTGATCGATACAAGTGGACTGGTTCGAGCGATCGAATCGACGTAGCTCATAGGTCTGCAACCCATCTTCAGTTTGAATGACAATTTGATCGCCCGTAACGCTCACCACCTCGCCACTCTTGGTAGCAATAACCACCTGGCCCGAATCCAAAGCAGCATATCGCTCCATACCCGTCCCTACCACAGGGGCTTCCGCCTGAATCAAAGGGACAGCCTGACGTTGCATGTTCGAGCCCATCAGAGCGCGGTTCGCATCATCATGCTCTAAGAAGGGGATCAACGAGGCCGAAACGCCCACCACCTGCTTGGGTGAAACATCCATATAAGACACTCTGTCAACCGTCTCAATAAGGAACTTGTCATAGACACGAGCAGAAACCCGGTCAGTTGTAAATTGCCCTAACTCATCAACTGGAGAGTTTGCCTGGGCGATGACGTATTTCTCCTCTTCATCAGCCGAGAGATAGACGATTTCGTTTGTTACATAGGGCTGAACCCGAAATTCTTCTTTATCCAGCTTGGCTAAACGCTCAGCCAAGGCCTCGTCGATTATCGTGCCCGAATCTGCCAAGATCTCTCCCGTCTCAGGATCCACCACTTGCTCGCGAAGAGTTCGCCCGACAAGCTTGGTAGGCTCATTAGGCGCGGTATGATATACCTTGCGATAAGGCGTCTCGATAAAGCCGAATTCGTTCACTTCGGCATAGACAGCCAAACGCCCTATCAACCCAATGTTGGGGCCTTCTGGAGTCTCAATAGGACAGATCCGCCCATAATGGCTGTAATGCACATCACGCACGTCAAATCCTGCACGCTCCCTCTTCAAGCCACCTGGCCCCAGTGCGGAAAGTGTCCGCTTGTGCGTAAGCTCATCCAAGGGGTTCGTCTGCCCCATAAACTGCGAGAGCTGGCTCCCTCCAAAGAACTCGCGGAGGACAGCCACCACAGGGCGCACGTTGATCAATGAAATGGGCGAGAGCTGATCCGGATCACGAATGCTCATACGCTCCCTAACGACACGCTCCATGCGCAAAAAACCCACACGTAGCTGATTCTGGATGAGCTCGCCCACTGTCTTTGCCCGTCGGTTGCCCAAATGGTCAATATCATCAGGGCCTTCAACCCCGTTATTCACCTGAATGATATGCCGCACAATATTTACCAGATCACGCTTGGTCAACGTGCGATGGGCAATGGGCAAGTTATTCCCAATCCTTCGATTAAGCTTGTAGCGTCCAACCTTTCCCAGGTCGTACCGCCGAGGATTGAAAAGCAAAGACTCTAGATAACTTCGCGCGTTCTCAAGCGTGGTTGGATCCCCCGGGCGCATCCGCCGATAGAACTCTGCCAACGCTTCTTCGGCTGTCTTGGCCGTATCATGCTCGATCGTCGCCTGAATATAACGATGATCAGGCATATTATCCACGTCCTCAAAGAGAGCTAGGAGCTCCTCATCTGTCCCTTCATGGATAGGTACATCGTCAATGCCATCCGAGACTGCCCCTAGCGCTCGCAGAAGCACCGTGATGGGTATCTTGCGCTTACGATCCACCTTGACTGAAATCACATCGCGGCGGCTCGTCTCGAATTCCAGCCACGCCCCTCGATCGGGAATGAGTTTGGCCATGCACAGCTGCCGCCCCGTTGTCCGGTCCTCTTCAGCCGTAAAATAGGCTCCCGGCGAACGAATAAGCTGGCTGACCACTACCCGCTCCGCCCCATTGATAATAAAAGTGGCATTGCGAGTCATAATGGGGAAATCGCCCATGTAAACCTCTTGAACAATGGGCTGATCCGTCTCCCGATTGTAGAGCAAAACGGTCACATAAAGAGGAGCAGCATAAGTGGCATCCCGCTCGCGACACTCCTCCTCCGTATAAGCTGGTTCCGCAAAGCGGTAATCCAAGCCAAATTCCTCGTTCAGTTCCTGGTTAAACCCAGGAAAGTGCAACTCCAAGCTTTTATTGAAGCTAACGATGGGCGAGATTTCATCGAAAAGCTCACGCAATCCCTGAGTCTGAAACCAGTGAAAGGATTCAATCTGCGTCTTGATCAAATCAGGGATTGGCAGCACCTCAGCAATCCGCGCATAGGACTTGCGCTGCCCATTTCGCAAACTTCCGTTCAAAGTACGCACTACGCCTGAGACTGCCATGGCCTACCGTTCTCCTTGCGCAAATTGGATGCCAAAAAACAACATTTGGGGTAAAAGAAAAGGGGTACCTTTTTGCAACGCCAGAGGCGCTATTTCATTTTTCTCTCAAGATAGATCTGACGAGGGGGTAACTTTCAAACCCCAAATATGTGGACGAGGGAAAAACAACTACCTACTGACGGATATTCCAAATGCATATGTTAGCAATTCATCATTATACAATGAAAAAAGAAATTGTCAAAATATGTCTAGAAATTTGGTATTCCAAGCCAGGAAGGCCCATGCAAAAAGAGAAAAAAGCCTGCCCCTAGTTAGGACAACCGCGCGGTCATCCTCCTTGGACGCATATTCTCCTAACCCAAGCTACTCTTTTTGCGCATTACGACGCTCAAGCATCTCATCCACCTCCCGCTTAAGCGCCTCCAGATCCTGGAACGATCGATACACGGAGGCAAAACGCACATAGGCCACCGCATCGAGATCGCGGAGTTTCTCTATAACCATTTCGCCAATATCCTGGCTTGGAATCTCGGACTTGCCCAAGCCATAGAGCTTAGTTTCAATATCCGAAACCATCTGCTCGATCTGCTCCGTAGAGATCGGCCGCTTGGCGCAGGCTTTGCGAATGCCTTCAAAAATCTTTTGGCGGTCAAAAGGCTCCCGGCGACCATCCCTCTTGACGACAAGCAAAGTTACTTTGGCAACTCGCTCATACGTTGTGAAACGCTGCTTACAAACTTGGCACTCTCGCCGACGTCGGATGCTGTCGCCAACCTCCCGCGTATCGATCACCCGCGATTCACTCGCGCCACAATAAGGGCACTTCATCCTTTCTTTGCTCCCTCAACTAGGAAGATGTCCTTCGAAGAAAGGCAGGAACCTCCCAGTTCTCCTGATTCAAGGTTTTGAGGGGAAACTCGATCAGCTTCCCTTGCGAAGTAGGGCTCTGCTCTTGGACATGCTCCCTCTGCTGGGCTTGAAAGCCCGTTGCAATGACGGTGATCTGGATTTCATCCATCATCGTATCATCTATCGCTGCACCAAAGATGATGTTCGCTTCAGGGTCCACCATCTTGCGAATGATCTCTGCTGCTTCATTGATCTCAAAGAGGGTCATATCCGGGCTGCCTTTAATGTTAAAGAGCACCCCCTTGGCCCCATCGATGCTTACATCCAACAACTGGCTGTTCACCGCTTGGAGAGCCGCATCAACAGCACGCGATTCCCCATGGCCATGGCCAATAGCCATAAGGGCAGAACCACCACTTCCCATGATAGAACGAACGTCATTAAAGTCAACATTCACCAAACCCGTCCCCGTAATGAGGTCAGAAATTCCTTGAATGCCTTGTCGGAGCAGATCATCTGCCGCCAAGAAGGCCTCCTTGATCGAGGCGCTGGGATCCACAATCTGAAGCAGACGATCATTGGGGATGACAATCAGGGTATCTGCTTGCTCCCCCAAACGCTCAATACCCTCAAGGGCCAACTTGGTCCGCCTTGTTCCCTCAAAGCTAAAAGGCTTGGTGACCACTGCAACCGTCAGAGCTCCCAAGCTGCGGGCAATTTCTGCCACCACAGGAGCTCCTCCTGTGCCAGTGCCACCCCCCATACCAGCTGTGACAAAAACCATATCTGCCCCTTGGAGCAACTCGGCGATCTCCTCAGCAGACTCGCGGGCCGCTTTCTCCCCCAGGGAGGGATTCCCGCCACAGCCTAGCCCTCGGGTCACTTTATCACCTATCCGCATGCGCACCGGGGCCCTGGACCGCGTCAAAGCCTGGGCGTCCGTATTCAAGGCGACAAATTCAACCCCTCTAATACCTACCTCGATCATCCGATCGACGGCATTCGAGCCGCCGCCGCCCACTCCAACAACCTTGATCTGGGCGCAGTTGCCTATTCCTAACAATTCATCCATCATCCCTCAAGCTCCTTTCTCTTCACCTCAACTACGGGGCAAGAATACTTTCAACCACTCTAACAGGCGCTCTCCCCAAGAACTCTTTGTGCTGGGCCTCGTTTCTTTTCCTGCCTCCTCCTGATGCAACCCCCAGAGGAGCAGCCCTACACTAGTGGCATAAGCGGGGCTACTGATCGCTTCTACTAACCCTCGTAAGCGTTGGGGCATCCCTATGCGTACTGGCAGTTGCAAAACCCTACTCGCCACCTCACGCACGCCACGCAGGTTCGCCGTCCCCCCAGTGAGCACAACGCCCGCCGAAAGCAGGCTATCAAACCCTGAGCGCTTGATCTCCCGGGAAATCAAGTCAAACATCTCCTCCGTACGAGCAGCAACAATTCGGCAAAGCTCCCTCCGGGGGATTGTCTGAAGTCCCTCCTCGCCAAAGGTGGCCACTTCAATGACCTCTTTCTCCTCTACTGCCGAAGGGAGCGCGTGAGCGTAGCGAATCTTGATATCCTCAGCTGTCGCAAAGGGAGTACGCAACCCTACTGCAATATCATTGGTGATGTGATTCCCACCAATTGCAAAGACAAGGGTTTCCCAGACGCTTCCATCGACATAGATTGCTACATCCGTCGTCCCTCCTCCCATATCGACGAGGGCCACCCCCATATCTTTCTCTTCCTGGGTCAAAACAGCCTCTGAAGAGGCCAGTGGCTGGAGTACCAGGTCAGCCACCTCAACGCCATTCATCTCTACGCAGCGAACCAAATTCTGAATGGAGGTAACAGCCCCTGTGATGATGTGTGCTTCCACCTCCAAACGATAGCCCATCAGCCCTAAAGGGTTCTTGATACCATCCTGGCCATCAATGATAAATTCGCGGGGAATAGAATGGATAATGCGACGGTTATGAGGGATAGCGATGGCCTGTGCGGATTCCATAGCCCGCTCGATGTCGTCGTGATCCACTGGACGATCCCCTTTGCCAATAGCCACGACCCCCCGGCTATTCTGAGAGGCAATGTGGCTCCCCCCCAGACCAATATAAGCCTCCACAATGGGATAACCCGAGATACGCTCCGCCTTTTGCACAGATTCACCTATCGCCTGGGCCGCCTGCTCTAGATCAGTAATCACGCCCTTGCGCACACCACGGGAAGGAGCTACACCCACTCCAATGATCTGCAAGGCGCCATCATCCGCTACCTGACCGATGAGAGTGCAAATCTTTGTCGTCCCCACGTCAATGCCCACAATCGTCCGCTCCACGAGTGTTCCCTCCTCTACATTCGGCGCTCTTTAAAAGTGGGGTGCCACTCATCTCGTAAGTCGATATATTCCACTTGAATTCCCCTACGTTGGAGATCAGACACTAAGGCCCTCAACACCCTCGCCTTGGCTTTTCCAGAGCCACGATATCCTAAAAAGACGGGCCAACGATCCTCGGTCACATAGAGGATCAATCCCTCCGCCCGGGTATAATCCAACGAGGTCACCTCGGGCAATGCCTTTACCAACTCACGAACAAGCTGCCAGGGAACTCCAGGAATAAATTCCTTCGGAAGAGGATCCACATTGCCGACATCATGAATCACAGGCAGCCCTCCTCGTGAAGCCGCCTCACCAAGGACATTCCCCTCGGCATCAACCCACCAATAACGTCCCCCGCTCTCCCAAAGGAGGAGCGCCTGGCGCTCTTCTACTGAAACAAGCACATGATCTGGCAGCCAGCAACGTACAGAAACCCGACGAAGGCAACCAAAGGTCTTCTTGAGGAGCTCTGCTTCCTCTTGGGGACGCACACGAAAGATGCTCTCACGAACGATGCCCATTGCCTGAAGGATATCTTTTTCCTGAATGAGTGAGTTGCCCTGCACTTCCACCTGCTTTACAGTGAACCGACTATCAGTGAAAAACGCATAAAGAAGCCAAACGCTCCCTCCAAATAAGACCAGTGCAAAAACCTTGGCCCAGAAGCCCGGCCGACGAACCCATCCCCACTTGGCCGTCTTTATAGAAGGCTTTGTTTCCAGACGAATTCGCGAACGCTGCTTTCTCCGCCCCAACATACTGGCTCCTGGCACTTGGCTCTCCACTCAGTGATCAAAGCGATAAACAGTTTCAAGCGCTTTCTTTTCCTCATACCTTTCCAAAGCCAACCCGATGAGACGGTCAATCAACTCAGGATAAGGTATCCCACTTGCCTCCCACAGCTTGGGGTACATGCTGATCTCAGTAAACCCGGGAATGGTATTCAGTTCATTTATGTAAACCTTCCCTGTATCCCGACAGAGGAAGAAATCCACTCGGGCCATCCCTGCGCAATCGATCGCCCGAAAAGCCTCCACCGCAAAGCGTTGAATGGCGATCCTTTGCTCCTCTTCTAGTTCTGCGGGAATATGCAATTCAGAAGATCCATCCAGATACTTGGCCTTGTAATCATAGAATTCGTTGCAGGGCACAACCTCGCCAGGGACTGAGGCTATAGGCTCGTCATTCCCTAGAACACTACACTCGATCTCGCGAGCGTTCACCCCCTCTTCCACTAGTAGCTTGCGATCAAAACGAGCGGCCAGATCCAATCCCTTTCTTAGCTCTTCCCGATGGTGAGCCTTAGAAACCCCGACACTCGACCCCAAGTTGGCCGGCTTGACGAAAACAGGATAAGCAAAGTGCTCCTCGATCTCTGCAAGAATTCGCTCCGGGTCTTGCTGCCATCGAGAACGCAAATACACCTTGTAATCCACAACGGGGAGCCCATGGGCCCGCAATACCACTTTTTGCACAGCTTTATCTAACCCCAAAGCCGAACCCAAGACTCCTGCTCCCACATAGGGAAGATCAGCAAGTTCCAAAAGCCCCTGAATGGTACCATCTTCGCCATACGTCCCATGCAGCACAGGGAAAACCACATCCACCTGAGGAAAGTCCCTTCCCAAAAGGCCTGGGATCAACTCACCTTCCCGCCCGGAGGGAAGCCGATCGCCTTTTTTGCCAGCGCTCAAAACAGCCATAGGGTCTCCATGGAGCAGCCAATACCCTTCTTTGGTAATACCGATGGGATAGATCTCGTATTTTGACTTGTCCATGGCTTCCATCACCGACCTCGCGGAAGCCAAAGAGACCTCGTGCTCCCCTGACTTGCCTCCAAAAAGCACGGCCACTCGTAGCTTGCGTCTTTTCATCGCCACTTCATTCCTCTTCCCTCTTCTGATCGAGATGATCTTCCCACTCGCCGATGAACTCAATCTCGGGCTCTAAACGCTGACCAAAAGTTTCCCACACCTTGCGACTCACTACCTCCATCAAAGCCCGCATTTCATTGGCAGTAGCTCCTCCAATGTTCATGAAAAAGTTGGCATGTTTACGAGAGACCTCTGCCCCTCCAATGCGATAGCCTTTCAGACCCGCTTGCTCTATCAAAAATCCGGCCGGGTACTGTACCGTGCGCTTAAAGACGCTTCCCGCACAATACCCCTGGGGAGTCCTTTCTCGCCTTTGTTGCAACACGTTTCGGGCTCTGGCCTCTAACTTCTCTCTTTCTCCCCTAGTGAGTTGGAGAGCCACTTGAAGAACGATCCACCGTTCCCCCTTGGAGGAGAAGTGCTTCAGCGCACTCGTGCGATAATCAAAAGCTAGCTGCTCGTTGGACCAACGCTCCTCCCGCCCTTCGGGGGAGAGTACCAAAGCCCAACGGACCACATCTCCGATGCAACCCCCATAGGCGCCAGCATTGCCAACCACAGCTCCCCCAACCGTGCCAGGAATCCCTACCGCCCATTCGAGGCCTGCCCAACCTCTCTTCACTGTCCACCATGCTAGCTCGTTCAGCAAAACACCCCCTTGGGCGAGCAGGAGACCACTTTCAGCCAACTCGAACTCCTGGCACCGGTTGATAATCACTAGCCCGCGCACTCCGGCATCGGCCACCAGCACATTAGATCCCTTGCCTAACACCAAGACAGGAACCCGGACCTCACGAGCAAGACGTACCCACTCTTGCAGTTCTTCGAGGCGCTCAGCAACCAACAAGAGATCCGCCGGCCCCCCTATGCCAAAGGTGGTATACTGTGCTAGAGGCTCGTTGCAGCATAGACGTTCCCCGTATCCCCGCCTTTTCAGTTCCCGAACCAGCTGATCGATGCCTCTCATGATGATGTGGTCCGTTCCTTCAACTCTTGCAGCACACGCTCCCCTATCAGATATCCATCTCCAGCCCCCATGGTTAATAGCAAGGCCCCCGGAGAGAGAGTTGCCAGAAGATAGTCAATCACTTTCTCATGGGTACCAAGATAGCGCACATCCGGGTGCTCGATGGCCGCCACAAACTCTGGCGCAGAAATGACTGGCTTCTCTCGACTGCGTGCCGCATAGATATCGGTAATGAGAACATGATCCGCTCCTTGAAAGCAAGTAGCAAACTCCGCAAGCAAAGCCCGTGCCCGGCTATATGTATGGGGCTGAAAGACCACCCAAAGCTCCCTCTCTGGATAACGCTGGCGTGCAGCCGCCAGGGTAGCGCGCACCTCCGTCGGGTGATGCGCGTAGTCGTCAACCACCACCACCCCCCTTGCCTCTCCCTTGAGCTCAAAACGCCGCAACACCCCCCGAAATTCCTCCAAAGCCCGGGCCGCCTCCCCAACATCCAGGTTGCACAGCTGAGCAACGATCAGAGCCGCCGTAGCATTGAGAGCATTGTGTCTTCCAGCAAGGGAAAGATCTAAGCTAACCCATCTCTTCCCCTCATGGCGAATGGAGAAGCTTACTCCTCCCCTGTCATTGCCTCGCACTTGCTCTAGCACATAGTCGGC
>JAGGYI010000155.1 GCA_021162655.1 Anaerolineae bacterium | reverse complement strand
GGACGAGAAAAAGCACGCCGCCATGATTCGGCGGCAGATTCGCGCGCTGCGTGAGGAGGGGCATTTCGCTCCCGAAGGGGGGATCGAGGCGCCCAAGGCGGAGCTGGCGGCCAAGCTTTTCCCTCCGGAGAAAAAGGCCTCTACGGCCTTGGCGTTGGAGGCCCTGCACACGGCCCTAGAGGTGGAGGCAGAGAGCTACAGCCTCTACTATGGGGCCACTCAGGAGGAAGGCGACCCCGCTGGGAAGCAGCTCTACCTTTGGCTGGCGGCAGCAGAGCGGAGCCACTTTGATCTCTTGATGAGCAATTACGAGGCCTGGGTTTCCCAAGGTGGATGGGTTTGAGAGCACGACGGCATAGCAGGAGGCGCGATGAGCGAGAAGGCATTGGAAGCCCTGAAGAAGGGCATGCAGACGGAGCTGCGCGGGATGCGCTTTTACACGCAGGCTGCCGAACACGTCCAAGACGAGACGGGCAAGAGGGTCCTACAAACTTTGGCCGAGGAAGAGAAAAAGCATTTGGAGGTCCTTCGGGGGCAGTATGCGGCCCTCACCGGTGGGCAGGGGTGGCTCTCTTTGGCCGAGGCCCGCGAGATGGCCGCCTCAGTGGAGGATGTGGGTGTCTTTCCTGAGGCAGAGGAGGCGGAGGAGCTCATCCCCGCGGACGCCACCGATGAAAAGACCCTCGTCTTGGCGATGGATTTCGAGTGGAGCGGCTACGAGCTCTATAAAAAGGCCGCCGAGGAGGCCGAGACCCCTCAGGAAAAGGCCATCTGGGAGTTCCTCGCCAAGGCCGAGAACGACCACTTTTCCTTTATCCAGGATACTTACGAGTACCTGACGACGGACGGCGTCTGGTACTTTGACGATCAAGAGTTCCCCTTCTTTGAGGGGTAGGATAAAGAAAACCATCATCGAGGGTGTACGACGTTGATAGGCACGTGGATCAACATTGTGGCAGTGCTCTTGGGCGGGGGCTTGGGCACCTTTTTGGGTGAGCGGCTGCCTGAGCGCATCCGCGAGACGGTCTTTCATGGCTTGGGATTGGTGACCTTGGCTTTGGGGCTGCACCTCACCTTAAAGACGCAGAACATCCTCATCGTCATGGGGAGCGTGCTGGTGGGGGGCATACTGGGCGAGTGGTGGCGCATCGACAGCCGCCTGGAGGCTCTTTCGGAGGCTTTGCGACGGCGGATGGGGGGTAGGCTTTCACAAAAGAGCTTGGCCCACTTTACTGAGGGGTTCGTCACGGCCAGCCTGGTCTTTTGTGTGGGCCCCGTCGCCGTTTTGGGGGCCATTCAGGATGGCCTCATGGGAGATTATTCCCTCCTGGCGATCAAATCGATCCTCGATGGCTTTACGGCCCTGGCCCTCTCCTCCACCTTGGGGGTGGGGGTGGTCTTTGCTGTGCTCACCATCCTCGTCTATCAGGGGGGGCATCTCGCTGCTGGCAGGGCTGGCGCAGAACATCCTCAGCCAGGCGATGATCGCCGAGATGACGGCCACGGGGGGTGTGCTCATCCTGGGCATTGGCCTGCTCCTGCTGGAGCTCAAGCGGGTGCGGGTGGCCAACCTCCTGCCGGCCTTGGTGCTGGCCCCGCTCATCGTGGCCATCTTGGGGGCTTTGGGCATCTCCCCGGCCCTCTAGAGGGCTTTGGGGGTTGTGGTGTGCTTCGCTGGGCCTCTTGGCCCTCGCTGCGCGCCGTGCTCGAGCGCCTGCGCAACGAGAAGGCCTTTCACGTGGGTCTCCTCCAGGAACGCTGGTCGCGGATCGCCTCGCTCCTGGAGAAAAAGTGATCGCCTGAGGCGAGAGAATCGTCCGCCTGGGTTCACCAGGCGGGCAATTTCTTTTCAGTGAGAGCTGGGAATGTAGCGGCGCAGCTTGGCCGCTAGGTTCACCAGCGGCATGCTCTGCAGCCAAACCTTCCCCGGCCCGCGTAGTGTGGCGAGGAAGAGCCCCTCACCAGCAAAGAGGACGTTCTTTAGCCCGCGGACGGCGCTGATGTCGTAATCCACCGTCGGCTCGTAGACGGCCAGGTGGCCGGGATCTACCTTCATCACCTCGCCAGGCTGGAGTTCGTACTCGCGCACATCGCCGGCGATCTCTAAAAAGACGACCCCCGGCCCGCTGATCTTTTGGAGGATGAATCCCTCACCGCCAAAGAGGCCGGCCCCCAGGCGCTTGCGGAAGAACATCTCCAGGGTGACGCTCTCTTGGGCGGCCATAAAGGCGTCCTTCTGGCAGATGAGGCTCTGGCCGGAGGCCAGTTCAAAGGCCAGGATCCGCCCTGGGGCCTCGGGGGTAAAGGTGACCAAGCCCGTGCCGCTCTTGCACTTGTAGCTGGTCATAAAAAGCGACTCGCCAGCGAGCTTGCGGCCCAGCCCCGCCAGGAGCCCGCCGCGGGTGCTGGTCTCCATCTCCACATCGCCCTTCATCCAGGCCATGCCACCGCTTTCGGTATAGACCGACTCCCCTGCCTCTAGCCAGACGTCTAACGAGGGCAACACCGTCCCATGGATCTCGTACTTCATTGTAGCTCCTTTCTTTTCTCTAGTTTATCACCTATTTATAGAAAAGGGAAATAGAGTTCTTTCTACCCTAGCCAAACGTCTTTGATGAGGATCAGGAGGGCGATCCCCAAGAGCACCCCGCCAAAGATGCGCTTGATGGCGCGCGAGCGTAGCCGGCCTGCCATCAGCCGAGAGCCCAGTTGGCTGCCTGCCAGCACAGCCAAGACGGTGCCCAGCCACACTCCCCATTGAGGGCGAGCCGCCGTACTGAGGTGAGAGATAAAGCTAGAGAGGCCCGAGGCGGTGACGACCAGGGCGGAGGTGGCGGCGGCGGTTTTGGCTTCTAGCCCGCTGATGTAGAGGAGTGGTACGACAAAGGACCCCCCGCCCCGCCCGATCATCCCGGCGACGGTCCCCAGGCCACTGCCAGCGAGCAGGCCTAGGGCAACACGTCCCCTGCCAGAAAGCGCGCCCTGTTTGGGCTTCCAACCGGAGAGCATCAGCGTTGCGG
>JAGGYI010000159.1 GCA_021162655.1 Anaerolineae bacterium | reverse complement strand
TTCTCCGCCTTCCTTGGGATCTCTTTATGAGTTTGGAGATCCCTGCCATGCGGCCAGGTCTCTATCCCTATCCCCTGGCCCTTTTCCCCTTGCTCCTCCTTCGCTATCGAGGGGAGCAAGAAGTGCGCTGGGTCCTGGCCTATAACTTTCTTTACGCCGCGCTTTGGTACTGGGGTGGGACGATGCAAAAGCGCTTTCTCCTTGCGCCGATCGCTTTGGGGGCGTTGCTCTCTGCCCGAGCGCTAGAAAGGGATTTGACAGAGCTCAAGTTTGGGAATATGGTAGTGCTCGGATCTGTTGGTTTAGCCCTTGTTTTGGGACTGATGAGAGAATGGCAAGGCCTTTTTCTGAGTGATATTGGGGAGGTTAGCTTCCCACTGGGAGAGCTGTGGATAAGGTAGCAAGCTAGCCAGTTTGAAAGACAAAATAGGTCTAGGCGAGCAGCAAGGGGGTTCTTGCGGCTCGATTATTTTTTGTCAGCGAGGTTCAAAGACGATGAGGTTACATCCTTTGTTAGAGGATCCTGAGGCGGTTTTTGTGTACCGAGAGCCGGTCTCCTCTTCTCCCACTTGGGGGGAGTTCCAGCGGGTGGCTCTAGCGGCGGCCGCTGCGATGCATTGGGAGCTTGAAGGGGAAAAGGTGGTACTCAAGCCCAATGTGACCGCCGGGGAGCATTTTGCTGATCCAGACTCTGGGATCACCACCCATCCTGGTTTTGTGGAGGGGTTGGTTGAGTACCTTGGTGAGCATGGGGCTCGCCGAGGGGGTATCTACATCCTTGAGGCCCCCGCTGGCTGTGATCGCAAGCCCTGCAGCTGGGCCAAGACCGGCTATCTCCAAGTGGCTGCGCGGACGAAAGCCAAATTACGCTCTCCGTTGCTCTCTTCCTGTGTTTGGAAGGCTATCCCGGACCCTCTCGTCCATGAGAAGGAGCTCGTCAGCCGGCATGTCTTTTTATCGGGGGCTGTGTTGGTGAATGTGCCCAAGCTCAAGACGCACAACATGGCCATCACGACGCTTTCGATGAAGAACCTTATGGGCACCGTCTATGTGCATCGTCGGCATTACTGCGGCCAGGCCATGGAGGAGCTGGGCGTGGACCGGGAAACACGTCGCCGCCCCCGACACGAGTGGATGGGCGAGGCCTTTCACGAACGTTGGCAGGAGGCGTGGGCAAAGCGGATCGTCGACTTGGCCAAAATCGTTCGCCCAAAGTTGAACATCATCGAAGGAGTCGTCGGCCGGGATGGCACTGGCTTTAATCGTGGGAAGAACTATCCCCTGGGGATGGTTGTTGCCGGGATCAATATGGTCGCTGTCGATGCTGTGGCGAGCTATCTGATGGGCTTTGACCCTGCCAAGATCATCTATTTGCGCATGGCGGCGGAGGCGGGCTTGGGAACGCACGAGCTCGCCAAGATTCGGGTTTATACTGCGCAGGCGGGTGAGCTCATCCCCTGCAAAGACCTGGAGGCATTGCGGGCCCCTGAGCCCTTTAGGGTCTTTCGAGGTATCCGCGGGGAGGCTCTGACTGAGCCAGTTCGCTGAGATAGAGAATAAACGCTCTGTCCAGGAAACTTGGGCAGAGCGTCTTTTTTTACTCTTGAGCTGCCGCGGGGGCCGAGCTCTCTTTGGAGGCGGATTGCTCTTCTTCGGGAGGCTCTTCCAAAAGGCCTTCGGAGCGCAAGACCTCTTGGAGGGCTCGGATGCTTACCTCAAGCATGTCGAGCTCGGGTTCGCGGGTGGTCAGTTGTTGGAGGGCCAGGCCAGGGGCGGCTAGAAGGCGAGCCCAGCTGGCCCGCTCATAGTATTTGGCGATCAGCTTGATAAACTCGTACGAGATGCCTGCGACGATGGGGATGAGCACGAGACGCGAGAGGATGCGCCAGAGGAGGGGTGGCCTACCCATGAGGGTGGCCAGGAGTACATAGATAACGAGGACAACTAGGAGGAACCCTGTGCCGCAACGGGTATGGGCCCGGGGGAATTTGGCAACTTGCTCTGGCACTAGGGGAGCACCATGCTCATAGGCGTTGATCGTCTTGTGCTCTGCCCCGTGGTAGGCAAAGACCCGGCGAATGTCGGGCATAAAGCCGATAACCCAGAGATAGGCAAGAAAGAGGAGCAAGCGAAGCCCTCCCTCCGCCAAGTTGCTGAGAAGGGCAGAGGGGATGGTTTGTTCGGCCAGCTTGACCAGAAACATTGGGAGGAGGAAAAAGAGGCCGATACCGAAAGCAAGGGAGAAGAGGATCGTCACCCAGCCTATGGGCCCGTTGAAGCTCACCTCTTCTTCCTCTTCCTCCAGGGCGATATCGGCAGACCACATCAGCGCTCTGAGCCCAAGGGCGAGGGCATCCCAAAGCATAACCAACCCGCGAAAGAAGGGCCACTTGAGGATGCGACTTTGGTAGATCGCTTGAGGTAAGCTCCCACGGTGCACTCGTAGTTCCCCCGAGGGGGCCCGCACGCAGACGGCGAACTCACGCTCGCCACGCATCATCACCCCTTCGATGACCGCTTGACCGCCATAATTGAACTTGGTCATGGTGCGTTCTTCCTTGGCACTTGGTGACATGCCCGGCAGCGCGCCTCATAAGTTTCGCTGGCGCCCACCAAGATGATGGGATCCTCATAATAGGCAGGTTTACCGTTGATGAGCCGCTGGGTGCGGGTGGCCGGAGCCCCGCAGACCATGCAGATAGCCTGTAGTTTATCTACCTGCTCGGCGCGGGCAAGGAGAAGGGGCATGGGCCCAAAGGGTTCGCCGCGAAAGTCCATATCGAGCCCTGCCACGATGACGCGAATGCCGCGGTCGGCGAGTTCCTCGCAAACTTGGACGATTTCTTGACCAAAAAATTGGACTTCATCGATGGCTACAACTTTGACCCCCGGTTCGAGAAGGTCGGGGATCTCTTCAGCCCTTTCCACGGCGATGGCCTTGACCGCTGCTCCCGAATGAGAGGCAACTTGCTCCTCGCCATAGCGGACGTCGAGCTTATGATGAAAGACCTGCACCTTTTGCTTGGCGATCTGAGCTCGGCGTACGCGACGAATCAGCTCCTCGCTCTTGCCGCTGAACATACAGCCACAGATGACCTCAATCCACCCTTTGGTGGGGCGCTGGTAGAACACCTTTGCCTTCCCTCCCCTTTGGTGAAATGTGTAGAAAAAAGAAAAGGCAGAGTGTCTCCACTCCGCCCCTTCTCTTTGGTCGGCATCTACTGAGGCCTATTCCTCGTTCGAGCTCTCTTCCTCGAGCCCTTCAATGGGCTCTACAGATTCCTCTTCGTCGACGATCTCTACGATCTTGCGGGCGCGCTCGCGCTCGCGGCGAGCTGCCTCACGCTTGGCAGCTTCTTCGCGAAGTTCGCGCGCACGCTCCACACGCCGCTGGAAGCGCTCCACTTGGCCAGCGGTGTCGACGATGCGCTGCATCTGCCCTGTGAAGAAGGGGTGGCACTTGCTGCAGACGTCTGTCCGCAACACCTCTTGGGTGGCACCCGTCGTCCAGGTGTTGCCACAGGCACAGATTACTTTGGCATTGGGATAGTATTTAGGATGAATTCCTTTTTTCATACGGCTAAACCCTCTCTGGATAGACGGACACTTGCTTGCGCCCTTTGGAATGCCATTCAAACTTGACATAGCCGTCGATCAGGGCGTAGAGAGTGTAATCGCGGCCGCAGCCGACGTTCTTGCCGGGCAGAAAGCGCGTTCCTCGCTGCCTGACAATGATCGTCCCACAACGCACAGCCTGCCCGTCGAAGCGCTTGACGCCCAGTCTCTTTGAACGGCTATCGCGGTTGTTCGCTGTGCTTCCACCGCCCTTTTTATGTGCCATTGGTTCTCTCCTCTGATGTCGGTGCTATGCCTGGATCTCCTCGATGCGCAGCCGAGTATATTCCTGACGATGACCCTTTTTCCGGCGGTAGCGCTGTTTGGGGCGGTACTTGAAGACGATCACTTTGCGCCCTTTGCCGTGTTCGACGACTGTCGCCCGCACTTTGGCTCCTTCTACCACCGGCTGCCCTACGCGGACGTCTTCACCGTCAGCAACCATCAGCACTCGGTCCAGCTCTATTGTGTCGCCTACGTTTGCCTCTAGGCGTTCCACATCGAGAAGCTGCCCTACTGCAACCTTGTACTGTTTTCCACCGGTCTCTATAATTGCATACATGATCGCTTCTCTAACCCTCCAAGGAACCGTGATCGCTGGGCGACCGGCCTTTTCTTCAACCTTCAGCCTTGCGAATGGTGATTATACCGTTAGCGGGCATATCTGTCAAAAAAGCATAGCTGCTTGAAAGGAGTGGAGCTCTGCAAGCAAAAGAGCTATACTAGGACCCTGATCTTTACATTACGAAGCAAAAGGGGTTGAGGGGATGACAAAGGACAGGGTATGGACTTTGGAACGGCTGGTGCGGTATCCACTCATTACCGATCTGGACATCTCTCCCGATGGAGAAGAGGTCGTCTATTCGGTGCGTGAGCCTCTTTTGACGGATGAGGAGAGCAAGTTTATCCATCACCTCTATCGTGTGGCGACCTCTGGAGAGGGAGAGCCACTGCGCCTGACCTATGGGGAGGCCTCCAATGAGATGCCACGCTGGTCTCCAGATGGGCGCTATATCGCCTTTCTCTCGGATCGCAAGGGGGTAAAGAATCTCTATGTCATGCGGGCAGAGGGAGGAGAGGCGTGGCCCCTGACCAACGTGGAAAAGGATATTCAGTCCTTTGCCTGGTCTCCGGATGGGCGCCAGCTCGCTTTCGTGATGGTCCCCCCGGATAGCCCAGAGA
>JAGGYI010000165.1 GCA_021162655.1 Anaerolineae bacterium | reverse complement strand
CGCACCCGGGGCAAAAGGCCCAAGCTTTGGCATAAAAGCAAGATACCCAAAACGAGGAGGAGCACTCCCCAAAGGATCTTGGAGTGAATACGCAACATGTTTTCCTCCTTATTGCGTTAGGCTGATGAATTCGCAGAGCCCAGTCCAACTTTAATGACGGGTTCTATCTGATTTTCCGCTTCGTTATAGTTTGGTGAGGTATAAGCACCTTCAGTGAGAGGGAATCTTGGTATCGATCCAAGTGTTGGCCAAATAGTGGCTTCTCCTGGGAGGAAGAAAAAAAGGGATGCCAATGTGTGTTCGTTCCCTTTACGTTGGGGAGAGGAAAAGGTCGCAATGAGAAAAATGAGCTTGGAAGAACCGAATGTCTGCCCCCAGTGTAACACAGGGTAGAGGGGGATGTCAAAGATATAGCTGTTGATTGACAGGGGAAGGTGTTTTGCACTATATGTGAGGCAAGGGTTTGGCGGAGCCCTTGGGCAAATGAGGGCTCAGAAATGTCTTGCCTTGGAGCTCTTTGAGTTGGGGTTGCAAGTTCCTCTAGCCAAAGGAGGTCAAGATGGGAAACGCTGTGATGGCACCGCCCAAGGAAGAGGCTGTAGAACTCAGTATCAAGATTCTGGAAGAAGTTTTTGGTCCAGACGGCCCCAAAGATGTGGGAGTACGCCTTTGGGATGGCACTTTGTGGCCTGATGAGCGTCCACGTCGGGCGACGTTGGTGCTCAAACATCCAGGGGCTCTGCGACAGATGTTTCTTTCGGGTAATGAAGTGGGTTTGGCGGAAGCCTATCTCTATGACGATTTTGATGTTGAGGGAGATATCGAAGCCATCTTTTATGCTGCTGAGCCATTGGAGGAGAAGGTTAAGGACTGGAGGTGGAAGTTCGCGCTGGGCAAAGATCTGTTGCGTCTTCCGGCTGCTGAGCGCCAAGTGTCAGGGCGCCGAGGGCGAGCTCGGCTACGGGGGCGCCGACATTCTATCGAGCGGGATCGGCAGGCTATTTCGTATCATTATGACGTTTCAAATGATTTTTATGCTCTCTTTTTGGATGGGCGAATGGTCTATTCCTGTGCTTATTTTCATTCGCCAGATGAGGCTTTGGATACAGCTCAGGAACGCAAGTTAGACTATATCTGCCGCAAGTTGCGCCTCAAGCCGGGGCAGCGCCTGTTGGATATTGGCTGTGGCTGGGGAGGTCTGGTTATCCATGCGGCCCAGCATTACGGAGTGGAAGCCCTGGGTATTACCCTCAGTGAGCCTCAGGCAGAGTTGGCCAAGCAGCGTATTGCCGAGGCAGGGTTAAGTGGTCGTTGCCAGGTTAAGGTGCTTGACTATCGTGAGGTGAATGACTGGGAAGGTTTTGATGCTTTGGCCAGCGTAGGGATGTTCGAGCATGTAGGGGAAGACTTGTTGGAGGTTTATTTCCGGCAGGCGTTTCGTCTCTTGCGGCCTGGGGGACTCTTTTTGAACCATGGCATCGCTCATCGGGCAACGGACCCCAAGACCAAGGGACCAACTTTTTCCAATACTTATGTCTTCCCCGATGGTGAGCTGGTGCCGATTAGCACGACATTGCGTGTGGCTGAGGCAGTGGGCTTTGAGGTGCGCGATGTAGAGAGCTTGCGGGAGCATTATGCTCTCACTTTGCGCCGTTGGGTGCGCCGCCTGGAAGCCCACCATGGAGAGGCTCTCCGATATGTGGATGAACCCACCTATCGCGTCTGGCGGCTCTTTATGTCAGGCTCGGCCCATGGCTTTACTGTGGGGAGATTGAATGTTTATCAGTCGCTTTTGGTCAAACAGGGGCCCCGGGGAGAGAGCGGCTTGCCTTTAACTCGGGCTGATCTCTATAAATAGCCTCAAAGAGTGGCAGAGGGCCGAGGAGATCAGCTTTTGTTGGGGATCTCCTTGGCCTTTTCTAAAGAGCTTTCCCTTTTACTGGCTTTTGACAGCCCTCCTTGGCTTGCCTATAATCAGGACAGAGTGCGCAAAGCACAAAGAGGTTCAGATGCGTTATAACGTTGCCCAGTTGTTAAAGGAAGGCGTTGGAGCCTTCCGTGAGCGTGAGGTCTCGGGTGATCTTTATGATATTGATGAGAATAACCCGGGGCCGACTCACTGTGAGGGGCAGATTCTGCTCATTCGCACGCCTAGAGGCATTTTAGCCAAAGGGAAGGTTCACCTGAAGCTTGTGCAAGCTTGCAGGCGCTGTTTGGAGCTTGCCACCCACGAGGTGACGATTGAGGTCGAGGAGGAGTTCATCCCCTCGGTGGATGTGGAAACAGGTGCTAGCTTGCCCATCACAGATGAGGATGAGCCCGAGCTTGTTATTAACGAGTATCATATTTTGGATCTGCAAGAGGTACTGCGTCAATATGCAGTCGTAGCGGTAACCTCGCCATCACTCTGCAAACCGGATTGCAAAGGGCTTTGCCCTCATTGTGGGGCCAACCTAAACTATGAGACGTGCAATTGTGATACCCGGCGTATTGATCCTAGGTTAGCGGTACTCGCAAAGTTGCTCGAATCGTGAGAAGGTACACCTAAAGGAGAGGTTTTCCGATGACACCATTGCCAAAACGCAAGCTTTCTAAGGGACGTTCCCGACGTCGACGCAGCCATTTGGCATTGCAGCGGGTAAAGTTGGTCGAGTGTCCTAGCTGTCATGCGATGCATCTACCGCACAGGGTATGCCCTAGCTGTGGGATGTACCGGGGCGTGGCTGTTTTGAATGTTGAGAGTGAAAGCTGAATCTTCAGATGACAGGTTTGCGGATTAGGGCCGTGTGAGGTTTTGTCGAGTCTCGTTCTGGAGGTCCTTTTCTTGCTAGGTGAGGGCATCGCCTCGTTAGAGTGCGGAGGAGGCCCGAGATGGAGAGAAAGTTAGGTACAGTGCGAATCTCACCCCATGTATTGGCAACTGTTGCGCGTTTGGCGGCTCTTTCCGTCCCTGGAGTAGTGCGGGTGAGCCGTGATGTAAGTGGGGTGGAGCGTTGGTTCAAGGGCCGAGGCGACGTCTCTGGGGTGCGTATTGAGATCATTGATGATGCTGTTTCGGTGGATCTGTATGTTGTTGCTGCGCCAGATGTGAATTTGTATGAGCTGGGGCGCACAATACAAAGCCAGGTTGCCCGGGCTATTAAGGACATGGTGGGCATGCCTGTGTTGGCAGTGAACGTGCACATTGAAGACGTTGCGAGCGTGCCAGATAATAGTGATTAGTTGGCTATCAATGGAGATAGACCGTTGAAGGTCAGGCGAAGGGCTAGGATAGCAGCATTACAAGCACTTTTCGAAGTGGATATGGCACATCATGTTCCGGAGGTGACCCTTCGGGAACGTTTGCAGGCTTCTTCTCTTCCTGCAGCAGGGGCAAACTTTTGTCGAGAGCTTTTGTTTGGCACGTTGGAGAAGCAGAAAACTCTCGATGCTATCATTCAGCGGATCGCCCCAGAGTGGCCCATCGAGCAGATGGCTCCTATTGATAGGAATATCCTGCGCCTTGCAGCTTATGAGCTTCTCTTTCGCCATGATACTCCCCCCAAAGTCGCCATCAATGAGGCTATTGAGTTGGCCAAGATGTTTGGGAGCGATAGTTCAAGTCGCTTTGTCAATGGGGTGTTAGGGACACTTTTGAGCAATCGACAACGGCTTCTTGCCAAGTCCTCAGAGGTTTCTGGGCCAGTTGAGCAAGACTGTTGCTCCAAGGGTGCTTCCTTTTCTAGTTCAGGGGGTTAAAGATACATGTTTGGTATGGGTACCGGGGAGATCATTCTTATCCTCATCATCGCAGCCCTTGTTGTCGGTCCGGAGAAAATGGTTGAATTCGCTAGGCAATTGGGACGATTTGTTGCTCAGTTTACTCGTGAGACAGAGAGTGTGACCAAAGAGTTTCGGGAGGCGCTTTCATTAGAGCCTGGCGATGAGGAAGGCCAGGGCCAGGAACAAGGGGCCACACCAGCACTCGAAGCCGGGGAACAGTCTGCAGAGGAACCTTCCGCCGAGGTGGTTGAGGGGGAGGGTACCTCTGAAGTGGCTGGGGGAATAGAGGAGGGGGCTGCCATTCAGGAAGAAGAGGAGGAACCTTCGATTCCTATCTTTGTAGATAGTGAGACGGACAGCACCTTTGGGGAAGAGAATGGGGCAATTGTGGCTCCGCCGGCGGAGGCAGTAAGCATTGGGGTGGCCGAGTTGGTTCCGGAAGATGAAGAGGCGGAACCGGTGACTCTCGAAGAACCCATCCTAGTGGTTGATGAAGGGAATGGAGGCGAGCTCAAGGTAAAGAGCGCCTTGGAGGAGGCTGAGGAGTGAGTGCCAAGGCAAACGATGCGGAGCTGACTATTTGGGAACATCTTGAGGAGTTGCGTTCTCGCTTACTCAAGGCAATGATTGCTCTCATTGTGGCAACTATGGCCAGTGTTGTTTTCACAAAGAGAGCGTTGGAAATTCTTATTGCTCCACTTGGAGAGCACGTCCCGCAGACGATTAGCCCTACAGAGTCGTTTCTCGTTTATTTTCGCATTGCCCTCATAGGAGGACTTGTGCTGGCAATGCCAGTCATCGTCTACCAGGCCATTCGTTTTGTCCTACCCGGCCTTTTGCCGCATGAGCAAAAGTATCTCTATTTCCTCATTCCGGGCGCTACCATCTGTTTTGCAGGCGGCGTCGCTTTTGCTGCTCTAATTATGCTCCCTGCCGCGATCAACTTTATGCAGGGGTTCCTTAGCACCATCGTCGATAACCGTTGGACATTGGATCATTATATTAGTTTTGTCACCCGGGTGCTCTTTTGGATGGGAGTGATCTTTCAAACCCCTCTGGTCATGTTCTTTTTGGCCAAGCTTGGCTTGGTAACCCCCAAAAAGCTCACTCGAGCGCGCAAGTATGCCGTTTTGGCCACGGCTATCGTTGCGGCAGTAGTTACTCCTACTCCCGATCCTATCAATATGATGATCGTTATGCTACCTCTTTATTTGCTTTATGAGGTAGGTATCATCCTTGCGAGGGTAGCCACCATCGGTAGAAAGGCAAAGGAAGAGGAACAAGAGGGGGAAGAAACGGCTCAGGCTGGCTGACTCGGCTTGCTACCCCCTGTAGCTCGTTTCTTCGTAAGGCTCAGAGATATTGGAGTACCTCTTGTGCGTGCTCGGCGGGGCGCACCTTGGGGAAAACTTTGGTGATTCGTCCCTCTTCATCAAGCACAAAGGTGGAACGGATGATCCCCTGATAGGTGCGACCAAAATTCTTTTTCTCTCCCCAAGCGCCATAAGCCTTGGCTACGCTGTGGTCAGTATCGCAGAGAAGGTAGAAGGGCAGGTTGTATTTTGCCCGAAATCTTTGGTGCGAGGAAGGGGGATCTGGGCTGATGCT
>JAGGYI010000280.1 GCA_021162655.1 Anaerolineae bacterium | reverse complement strand
TAGGGCAAAGTTCAAATCATTCCACTCCCAGGAGGTTTCGGGCCCCACCGGGACCACATACGCCACTGCCGAGACCTGCTCGTACCAAAGAGGAGCTTGCTGCAGGCGCACGCGATAGCGGCCGGCGTACAATGCGTCAAAGGTATAGGTGCCATCCGCCGCCGTGACAGCGGTACGCCGGAAGGAAGGATCGCTCTCATTGAGGAGCTCCACCACCGCCCCTGGCACGCCTGGCTCCCCAGGATCGGCGAATTCATCACCATCGCGGTCCTCAAAAGCTTTGCCCCGAATCACCCCCTGCGCTACAGGAGTAGGAGAGGGCGTGGGGGTTGGCTGAACCTCCAGCCACCGCACCACCAGCTGAGGCCGCTGGGAGCTGATCCCATGCTCACGCGAGGAGAAAGCATAGACAGTCGAAGGCCCACTCAGCCCGATGAGCAACAGGCCATGGTTCTGAGAGGGATCGTTCACCCACTGTTGCACCAAGTCGGTCACGGTCCACTCGTACCAACCCGTCCCCGTCACCCGCTGAGTGTCCAAAGCAGTGGGGTTATAGTCGGAACTGGGATTGCTAGCTCCAGGGCTACCCCAGCTTGCCCCACTCGCCGCCTCCTCCCAAGTAGCCTCTCGCTCAACCCAATCTCGCTTGAGGCCATAGGCCGCGATATCGATCAGAGGCCTCCCAGAGGTGGTGCTATAAAGCCGCAACTGAGCCTCATAGACCATCGACCCTGCTGGGATACTCGAGAGGTCAAACTGCAAAAGCCCTCTCTGCACCCCACTCGAGCGCACCTGGATGGACTCTGCACCCCCGTAGTTATTGGTAGGATACCAGGAATGGATATAGGTATCCTTCACTGGGCCAAAGATATCCGTCCGAGGAGTGGGGGTCACCGTCGGTGTATAGTGCACCGTGCTTGTCGGCGTAGGGGTGGGCGGCGTTCCTGTCACCGTGGGGGTAGCCGTCGGTGTCGGCCCCGAATAGTAGCGGATGAGCAAGCGGGGGCGCATCTCTGGATCGACGTTCTCCGAAGAACCAAAGGTGAACTCTGCCGAAGGCCCCTCACTACTGGCGATGACCAAACCTTTGTTTGAGGAAGGATCATCCACCCACTGCTGCACCAAAGCGGTCACATCGAAATCAAAGGGATAGCTCCTAAAGGAGCCCCAGGTGGGAAAGATCGCCCGCTGGTAGGTGGGGGTACTATCCCTATCGGTGCCAGCCTCGCTACACCCAGGCAGCCCCCAAAGGGTGCTCTGGGTGGCACTGATCCAGGTCGTCTGCTCCACCGCCCAATCTCGCAGGATGCCGTAGACGCTCCCCTGGATCGTGTTCGCGCTCCCCCCTGTTTCATAGAGCGTCAACACCGCCCGCTCGATCGTCGTCCCCGGAGGTAGCATAGAGAGATCCGCCCGAATGAGGATACGCTTGTTATCCTGAGAACGCACCTTGAGCACGGGCTCGTGCGCATAGTTGCGCGTCTGGTCCCAAAGATCGATAAAGGTATCCTCAAAGCCCGTGTAGCCATCCACACCCTGCCGCAAGACAAGCTCCGAGACGTCTTTGCCCGGCGTAGGGGTAACTGTAGGCGCCGGCACCTGGGTCATCACCGGAGTATTTGTGCGGGTGGGCGTGGGCGAGGCCGCCAACACTACCACCGTACCATCTTGAGAAGTACTTGGAATTGGTATTCCGTCTGGATCAGCAACTGTTAAATCGGTAAAGTGCAGTAAAGTGGACGAGGTAGAGCGCTTCGCTCGGATCGTCAACGTGAAGAGAAGGAACGTCCCAGACGCTGGGCTTCCCGTCTTGGCCGCGTTATATTCTATCGTTCCATTACCCACCCCAGTGTGATCTTCCAAAACCAAATTCAAAGTCGGCCCCGGAGTTAGCGACTGCACATCAAGATAGGTCGGGTCAAAAGACATAGAGCAAGCTACTCCTCGAACTTGCTCACTCCCCGCATAGGCATAGACATCCACTGTAAAGACCTGGTTCACCACCACCGTGGAGGTAGATGGCTGCACCCGCACGGTCACCGTCCCCAGAAGAGAGGTCCCGTCCGCTGCCTCTCCCTTGAGCCCGGAACCAGAGAGCACTCGGTCGCCCTGCTCCCCATAGTTGGAGGCCAGGAGCGAAAAGTCAAGGATGTTCACCTTGCCATCGCCATTGAAATCTGCCCGTGGGTCAAAGCCCAGCTCCCCTTCATTGGTGCCATAGGCACTGGCCAGGATGGAGAAATCGAGGATGTTTACCTTGTTATCCAGGTTTGCATCCCCCTCATAGAGGGTCCCCATATCCATATCGGGGGTGTTCACCGTCACGCTAATATTGCGACGCAAATTGCGCAAGCTGTGCCCCGTGCGCACCCCTACATCATACGTTCCCGTCAGCACTCCAGTCGGCACCTCAAAGCGCCCCTCTGGATCCGACTCTACCACAAAGAGATATGCTGGGATGGGATCCCCTGGGAGGTGCGCCGAGACGAGGAGCTGCTCCTGCCAAGAAGGCGCAGGCGGGGTCCCTCGCCCCTGGAGAGCTACCCGTCCCCCGAGCCTCGCCGGCCCCGTGGGCATGGGCGTGCGCGTCACCGTGGGCGTAGGCGAGGCCGTAGGCGTACGCGTCACCGTCGGGGTCAAAGTAGGGGTAGGGTTGCAAACCTGGATGATGTTCGGATCATGACGTGGGTCATAGCTCATCTCACTGGTGAGGATGAGCAGATCCAAACGAGCCTGCCCTCCAACACGGGGGCCAATCTGGATTGTATGCCAACGCCGCCCCTCAAGGTAATAGGTCTGCGGCGCCTTTTGCCAGTTCCAGCCCCCCACACCAAAATACCAAGCCACCCACGGGTAGCTACCCACCCGCAAGTTAAAGGACCTGTTGGCGTAATCGATCCCCCAGCCACGGCCCCAAAGCACATACTCGCCCGTGTTGGGGACATAGACGTTATAGGTTACGTCCGCGCCATCCGTCGAAGAGCCCGCAACCGGGACGTAAACATAACGGCAATCGGAGGCACTCTGAACCTCGCCGCGCCCCATCGCCCCATGCACCGAGCCTCCCTCAGCCTCACGAATGACAAAGGGAGGCAAAGGCGTCGTCGAAGGCGTAGGAGTAGGATGGGAACTGCTGCAGGCCCAGCGCGAGTAGTTGCGGCCGATCTCGGTGATCTCGTGGGTCTCAGGGTCAAAGAGGTTGCCATTCCAGCCTCCCTCTGTGCCCAGCCGCCCCTGAGGGGTGTTCAGGCTAAACCAAGCCCAACGTTGAACAAGGTGATAATCATCGGCCGGCATGCCCAAGTTGTGGTCGCGAGCATAGAGAAGATAGGTAAAAGTGGCATTCATGTACTGGTTGATGCGATCTGCCGTAAATCCCTCATATTCTGGCTGGAGAACGCCATACTCGGAGAGGATAAGCGGCTTGTTTTGCTGCCCGTGGTCTTTCATCCACTGGCGCATCCGCCTGATGTGCTCGATGAAAAGCTGCAGGTTGTCATTATCCTGCACGCCATAGTTCATCCCCATCGAGGGATCACAGCCTATTGGGATATCTGCCCCCTCGCTGGGCTTCTCTTTGACGATCTGGTTATGCATGTTCCAGACGTCCACCGGCATATCAGTGCCGTAAAGGCGGCGATATTCATTCCAGGTTTCGGTGAGCCAACAATCAATGCGAATCGGCGTCCCCTGGATGATCGGGCCATTGCTGATCTTGGCCGTAGGGTCGATGGCCTTGATATGATCGTAAAAGATCTTGTAGATCTGGGCGTACTCGGTAGGAGAGCGCCGATCGCAAGCACCAGGGGCCCGCCCATCAGGCTCGTTGCCAATGGTCCAGATGGAACCAGGGTTTGCGCGGATCTTGCGATCCAGATCCGCCCAATTGAAATTCTCTGGATGGGCAAGATCAAAATGCGTTGGGCTCACCCGAATGGTTTGGATATATTCCATTCCATCCGGCCGCGGAGGATTCAGCAGTGTACCCCAGTCGTGATACCAGCCAGCGCAGAGCTGCCCCACATCATACTCGCTGACATAACCGTGTTCACGCGCGCAGCCAAACCCCAAACGCCAGCGGAGCGAATACTCGGGAAAAGCCCTCAGCTCGCCCGTCAACTGGTCTTCCGGAATATCTCCCGAGGCCTGGCCACCGCCAAAGGCCAACCAGGCGAGAGAGAACATCCCCACAACGAGCAACACCGAAAGAAGCGAGGCCAACCTACGTCGAGTAAAACGCTCCTTGGGGTTCAACCATCGTGGCATTATCCTTCTCCTCGTTCGAATTTTCAGCGGGCCATGACGCCCCAACTATTTGAGTAACAAGGGCAAGGCCACCGCCCCACCCGGATAGTCACCAAAGGCCAACTCTATCTGCCCATCGCCCACATAGACAAAGAGCTCGCCCTCTGTACTCGAAAGGTATCCCCAGGGATCGTACTCCCGCACACGGTACCACCCCTGCCCGAGAGCTGCAAAATGGCAAAGGCCGTCCGCGCCCGTCACCCCCCGCTCAACCATCCGTGAGCCTGTCTGATCCCACACTTGGACGCCCGCACCAGCCAAACCGGGCTCCCCAGAGTCCAGCCAACTATCCCGATCATCATCGCGGTAGACGCGCACCAAAAGGTCCCCACCAGAAGGCGCTGGGGTACGCGTAGGCGTCGGCGAAGGAGTGGGGGTCCGCGTCACCAGAGGATAATCCCCAAAGGTAGCCTGTACCTGCTCTCCCCCCAGATAGATCAACACCTCATCCGCCGTGCTCGAAAGATAGCCCGGAGGATCTTGCTCGCGCACACGATACCAACCCTCCGCTAGGCCAGCAAAGATGCAATGCCCCTCTGCATCGGACCAGCACTGTGCCAACACTTGGCGAGCCATATCAAACAGCATCACCTGGGCACCAGCTAAACCTGGTTCTCCCCCATCCCGAAAGCCATCCCGGTCCTCATCGCAATACACACGTACCAAAAGCTTCCCACCGGGGGACACTAGAGTGCGCGTAGGAGTGGGTGTCCGCGTCATCGCAGGATAATCCCCAAAGGTAGCCTGTACCTGCTCTCCCCCCAGATAGATCAACACCTCATCCGCCGTGCTCGAAAGATAGCCCGGAAGCTTCTGTTCACGCACGCGATACCAACCTTCTGTAAGACCAGTAAAAGCGCAATGCCCCTCGGCATCGGTCCAACAATGTGCCAGTACTTGGTGGGCTATATCAAGCAACGTTATTCGGGCACCAGGCAAACCTGGCTCCCCCTCATCCCGAAAGCCATCTCGGTCCCTATCCTCATACACTTCTACCAAGAGAACCCGCCCACTGGGCGTAGGCGTACTCGTCAGGACAGGGGAAACAGTGGGCGAGGGAGTGACTCCCTCCGCGGTATAGTCGATCCGCAAAAGGGGACGACGCTCCACCATACTGTGCCGAGAGGAAGCAAAGGAATACCCCGCCGTAGAGGCAGAAACCCCTTTGACCAACCAACCAAAGTTCTCCTCGGAGTGGTCCACCCAATAGCGAACACTTTGGGTCACATCCAGGGCTTTATAGACAGCGCGATATTGGAGGGTGATCGTATCATCCGGGGTACCCACCCGATCCACTCCCACCGCGTTGCAGCCAGGGCTACCCCAGCGAACACGCTGCGCTGTATTGACATAGTTCCAGCTGGCCTCCGACTCGTCCCAGGGGCGCAACACACGGTAGATGGCGATATCCAGCGGCCGCGATTCCTGAAAGGCATCCACATAAAAGAGCAGCTCCGCCTGAACGATGTTGGCCCCCTGGGGGAGCTTGCCCTCCAGATCAAAGCGAATGAGCACCGACTGAATCTCTGCCCCTTTGATCTTCAAGCCGCCATCCAAAGGCTGGGGAAAGCGCGGAGTATAGGAATACATCCAAGTATCTTCAGTGCCCGTGTAGCCATCCACTCCCTCCCGCAGGAGGAGCCGAGAGACCCCCGGCCCAGGCGGCAAAGTGGGGGTAGAGGTGGGGCCATTCGTAGGAGTAGGAACTGGGGTATTGATCGTATCTCGTAGGGCATTCTGATGGGGCTGGGCCCAAGTAGAAGGCCCCCAATGCGCCAAGGCCAACGCCAAAAGCAACGCCACCGCCCACATTCCCAGCAGGCGAAAGCGCTTTCCCCCTTGGCTCTTTTGGGCGGACCTATGCGCTGAACTCATCTTCCCTCCAAGGCGTGCTAGGATGGTACCATAAAAGGGGCAGGCCTCAAAACCTTTGGGGGATGCTCGGCGCGCGATGTCTATTTTATAGAGACGGAAAATCCATAGAAAAGTTACGAAAGCGAGACCTTAAAAAGCCCCCTCTCCCCTGAGCACAGCCCCAAGAGTATGCCAGAGAATGCGAAGATCCAGCAAAAGAGAGTAATTGCGAATGTAGTAGAGATCATCCTCCACATGGAGGTACTTGGCCTTGCTGCTTCGCCCAGAGATCTGCCACCACCCCGTCATCCCCTGGGGAACGCTAAAGCGCTTGCGCTGCCAGGGCTCATAGCGCTCCACCAAGGCGGGGAGCTCGGGACGTGGCCCTACCAAGCTCATCTCGCCCACCAGCACATTGTACAGCTGAGGAAGCTCGTCCAAGCTGTAGCGGCGCAAGAATCGCCCCAGTGGCGTGATCCGCGGATCGTCCTTCCTCTTTTGGAAAAGTAACTTGCCATCGGGGGTCTCGGCAACAAGCTCTTTCTCGTGCTTGTCAGCACCTACATACATGGTGCGAAACTTGTGCATATAAAAGAGCTTGCCCCCCTCACCAACTCGCAAGCTGTGGTAGAAAACCGGCCCCGGCGAGCTCAACTTTATTAGCAGCGCGATGACCCCAAAGACTGGAGCCAATACCAACAATCCCACCGCCGAAACAAGGACATCAAAGGCACGCTTGACCATTCGCTCAATGGGGCCAATGACGGGCTCCTTGAGGCCAATAAGAAAGAGATCTCCCAAACGCTCCAGGCTCGTCCGCAAAAAGACCATTTCGGAATAATCAGGGACGACCTTGATGTTCACAGGAAGCTCCTGGAGTTCAGCAACCAAATTGCGCAAGCGCCGTTGAGCCCCCAACGGCAGGGCGATGACTACTTCTTGGATGCCCTCCCTCTCGATGACCTCCTTGGCTTGGTCGAGGGTGCCGAGGACTGGGCGAGAAGCTATAATCTGGCTTGCCTTGGCCGGATCGTCATCCAAAAAGCCCTTCAGCTCGATGCCCATCCACTCACAGGGGATGAGGGATCGCGCCACCTTTTGGCCCACCTCTCCAGCCCCTACAATGAGCACCCCCCGCCGCTGCCCACTGGGCCGGGCGCGCATCAGACGGCGCAATGCTACCCGAGCCAGCCCACAGAACAGAACATCCAGGAGGAAAAAGTAGACATAGAGCAGGCGAGAGAGGCCCCGATAGGTAAAATAGAGCGTCCCTGCGAATACCAAGGTGGCCACCACGATGCCCCCCACCATCGCCTGGATCTCCTCCGCAGTGCTAGCAAAGCGCTGTGGATCGTAGACTTTGAATGAAACGAGGGTAAAGGTCCAGATCACAGTGATAAAGAGGAACATCGGCCAGTGCAGAGCCACCCCTCCTGGGTTCAGCGGCTTGCCATAGGGCAAAGTCATCCGCAGCCAACGGGCGAACCCGAGGGCAAGGAAGGTGAGCAAAAGATCGCTCAGGTAAAGAGCTATCAGATACTTGGCACTTGATCTCTGTAGCATGGCAGGGTACTCGATAGAGAGATGCGCTGCTGGCCAGACCTAGCTATGCATGGCCTGGAGCGGCTGCCTTGGCCCCTGAAGCAAGGCCGGGTTGTTGTACCGAGCGCTCCCTCACCTCCTCCGGGAGGGGAGGAACCGTCAGCTCAGCCGCAGGGCAAAAGGAAGGGATCAACTGTTTGAGAGCCAAGGAGAGAGCTTCTGTATCCTCAGCCTGGGCTGCCCTGAGGATCGCCACAATGCCCTCGCCAAGCTCCTCCTCTGTGGGAAGATGGGCCGGAAAGGTCTGAAAGATCTGCTGGTGCGCTGTAGGCAAGGGCTCCTCTCCCTCGCCAAACAGCTCCTCATAGAGCTTTTCCCCAGGGCGCACCCCGGTAAAGACGATCTCTATATCCTCACCCGGTGTAAGCCCAGAGAGGGAGATCAAATCGCGCGCTAGATCGAGGATGCGGATCTGCTCCCCCATATCCAGGACAAAGATCTCCCCACCCTGGCCCAACACTGCCGCCTGCAGAACCAACTGCACCGCCTCGGGGATCGTCATAAAATAGCGCGTCATCTCGGGATGGGTGACGGTGACGGGCCCTCCAGCAGCGATCTGCCGCTCAAAGAGGGGCACAACGCTTCCCCGGCTCCCCAAGACGTTGCCAAAGCGCACCACCACGTAGCGATGCCCTGTGCGCTTAGCAGCATGGCGTACAAGCACCTCAGCAAGGTGCTTGCTCGCCCCCATGATGTTCACAGGATTCACCGCCTTGTCGCTCGAGATCAGAACAAAGCGGTCCACTCCTGCTTCTTCGGCCGCCCGCAAGAGGTTCTCGGTGCCCAAGACGTTTGTGGTAAAAGCCTCCACAGGGTTCAGCTCCATCAAGGGCACATGTTTGTGTGCCGCCGCATGAAAGATCACCTGCGGACGGTGTTTGAGGAGCAAATGGGTGATCCGTTCCCTATCACGCACATCGGCGATCAAGGGCACAGTGGGAAGGTGGCCAAAGCGCTCTTTTAGCTCCAGCCAGATGTTGTAGATGCTGTTCTCCCCATGGCCCAGGAGGAGGAGCTCCTTGGGTCGCGCCGCCGCAATCTGCCGGCAAAGCTCCGAGCCAATGGACCCCCCTGCCCCCGTCACCAGCACCACCGCCCCCGAGATATACCTGCGCACCGCCGCCATATCAGTACGCACGGGCTCACGGCGCAAAAGGTCCTCGATCTTGACCTCGCGGATCTGGCTGATGCTCACCGTTCCACTGAGCAACTCGTAAAGGCCGGGGATCGTCTTGGCCCTCACCTGGCAGCGTTCGCAGATGGCCCGCACCTGGCGGATGGCCGAGCCGGGGGCCGTGGGCATGGCGATGATCACCTCATCTACATGGTGCTCGCGCACAAGGCGGGGGATATCCTCCCTCGTTCCCAACACGGGGACGCCATATATCTGCGCCCCCTGTTTGTCCGGCGCATCATCGATGAACCCCACGGGGAGATAGCCCAAAGCCGGGTTGTTCTGCATCTCTCGGAGGATGAGGGCCCCTGCATCACCGGCCCCCATGATGAGCACTCGGGTAAAGGCTTTCCCCTCGCCCTCTGCTTTGCGTATCCCAGCCTGCCGCTGCCAGAGGCGCAAGAGAAAGCGCACCCCGCCAATAAATAGGAGATTGAGCATCCACTCAAGCAAAAGCACAGATCGAGAGAACGAGCGCACGCCCCCTTTTACTGGGGCCAGAAAACCAAAGAGCAAGGCCGCGACGATCAAGGAGCCAGCGGTGACTGCCTGAACGATGGTGATCAGCTCGGGCACGCTCGCATAGCGCCACCAGCAACGGTAGAGCCCAAAAAGATGATAGAGGAGCGGACGCACAAAAAGGACAGCGAGGAAAAAGGGGGCATTGTGCACGAGATAGGGCCCAATGCGCCAAAGGGATTCATACCGAATGACGAACGCGGCCACCGCCGCCGCAGAGATGCAGAGGAGATCGACCGCCGGCAGATAGCGCCCCTTAACTCGCACAATAAATCTCCTCGCCCTGTCCATAGAGATTCCCACAATAAATCATTTTAACCAGAAGAGATGAACGGAGAATGAAAAGAGATAAAGGGGAGATGAAAACCTAATCATCAAACGTTGTGCTGGCCACCAGGTGCAGCAAATACCTACCGCATAGCTCCCATCATACCCGCTTCAACAACGGTCATGCTAACTAAGCACAAGGTTGATCACAAAGATCACCACCCAACCGATGATGATAGTGATGATCGTCTTGTCCGTGGGTAGATCCAAGGCTTCGCGAATGGCGAAAAAGCCCATCACCAGCGAGAGTACGAGGACCACGATGTTCACCAAAATTCCCACGTACGGAATGAGGCTCAAAATGCCCAGCGCTGCCGGGATATTGGCATAGCCAATCGTGCGAGCGACCTCCCAGAAGGTTGCCTCCCCCTTGAAAAGCCGAGTCCCCACAAACATAATGATCAAGCTCCAGAGGAGCCAGTTCAAAAGGACGCCAGAGATGAGAACCACGATAAAGCTCAGAAAGCTTCTTGCGCCTATCGCCGAACCGATAGCAGAAAGCAAATAAGCCCCAACAACGACGATCGCCGCCTCTACCGTGGCATTCTCATCATGCTCGATCTCTTTGTAAACCGTGGTATCGAACTTGATGACACGAATGAGCCGCTGAATGATCTGATTTAGATTCACCATACGCTCTCCCTCACCCTTGTGAATGTATCGAGATGCCGACAATCTTTGCACCCGGTGGCCAGCCAGGCCCCTACGCATTCCATTATACACGATGATGCCACAAAAAGGTAGCTTTTCTTCTCAGATAGATAAAAGTGATCTTTCCTTAGTATATTTGACGATAAAATAGCATAGCACTAAGATAACGTAAAAGAGCAGAGGGGGGATATCTGCCCATGCGCCGCCAAGGCACCTGGCATGTTGGCACATCCGGATGGATCTACCCTCACTGGCGGGGGGTCTTTTACCCTCAAGGCCTCCCCCAAAGCCAGTGGTTCTCCTACTATGCCCGCTTTTTCGATACCGTCGAAGTCAACAACACCTTCTACCGCCTCCCTTCTGCACAGGCCTTTGATCGCTGGCGCGAGCAAGCCCCTCAGGGCTTCCTCTACAGCATCAAGGCAAACCGCTACATCACCCACATTCGCCGCTTGCGCGATTGTGCCGAACCCCTCTCGCGTTTCCTTGAGAGGGCCCACCATTTACAGTACACGCTCGGCCCCATCCTTTACCAATGCCCGCCACGTTGGCGCCCCGACCCCGCCCGGCTGGAGGCCTTTGTGCAATTGCTCCCCG
>JAGGYI010000221.1 GCA_021162655.1 Anaerolineae bacterium | reverse complement strand
TCATTGAGATCACCAAACTGGTGGAGGAAAAGCGAGGGGGCGGGGTGAGCGTGCCAGTAGAAGCCTTCGAGGGGCGCAATCTGATCTTTGTGGATGAAGGGCACAAGGGCGCTGGCGGAAAGGCCTGGCGCAGCTACCGCGAAGACCTTGGGGAAACCGGTTTCACCTTCGAGTACAGCGCTACCTTTGGCCAAGCACTTGGCGCAGCGCGTAACGATCCTCTTACTGTCGAATACGGCAAGGCCATCGTCTTTGACTATTCCTACCGCTACTTTTACGGCGATGGCTTTGGCAAGGACTTTCGCATCCTCAACCTGCGAGACGATACAGACAAAGAGCAAACCCATCTGCTCCTGATGGGCAACTTACTCTCCTTCTACGAGCAGCTGCGCCTGTACGAAGAACATGGGGACGAACTGCACTCCTATAACCTGGAAAAGCCGCTCTGGGTATTCGTGGGCAGCACGGTCAACGCCGTGTACACCGAAAATAAAAAACCGCGCAGCGATGTGCTGACTGTAGCTCGCTTCCTTCACAAAGTGCTTCGGGAGCGAGACTGGGCCACAAAGGCCATCAAGAACCTGCTGGCGGGGAAAAGTGGTCTGGTGGCCGCAGACGGATCAGACGTATTCCTGGGACGCTTTCGGTATGTACGCGAATTAGAGGCCACGCCTCAAGCCCTCTATGACGACATCCTACAGCGGGTCTTTTACACGGCAGGAAGCGGCGGCCTGCACCTGGCCACTATCCGCGGCAGTCAGGGGGAGATCGGCCTGAAAGCGGCTGGCGCAGAAGGCTACTTTGGTCTGATCTACATTGGCGATACCTCGAAATTCAAGAATTTAGTAGAAGAACAAGCCCCAGAGATCACCCTAGAAGAAGATGCTCTCTCTGACTCGCTTTTCAACGACATCAACCGTCCCGATTCGCGCATCCATATCCTGATCGGCGCCAAAAAATTCATGGAAGGCTGGAACTCCTGGCGCGTCTCCAACATGGGGTTGTTGAACATCGGCCGAAGCGAAGGCTCCCAAATCATTCAACTTTTTGGCCGCGGAGTGCGCCTCAAAGGCAAGAAGATGTGCCTCAAACGTAGCAGTGCGCTCCCTGGCAAGCACCCCAAACACATCCGGTTGCTGGAAACGCTGAACATCTTTGCTGTGCGGGCCAACTATATGGCCCAATTCCGCAACTATTTGGAGCGCGAAGGTGTGGAAACCGAAGCTTTCATTGAGCTGTCGCTCCCAACCTTGCTCAATAAGCAGGCCCTGCGTAAGAAACTGCTCATCCCCCGCGTGCCGGAAGATAAATCCTTTCGCGAGCACGTCCTCCTCTACCTAGAAGCGGATAATGCCATCTCGGTGCGCGTTGACCTTTCGGTACGGGTGCAGACCCTAGAGAGCACAACTTACGGTTTGCATGCAGCTACTGTGCAGAGCGGGATCGAACGCCACCAGATCCCCATAGAAAGCTTGGCATTGGTGAATTGGGAGCAGGTTTATCTAGACCTACTGAACTACAAGGCGCGCAAGGGTTGGCATAACTTGGTCCTCCAGCCAGACACCCCACGCCAATTGATGGCTCAGATCAATTACACCCTGATCGCCGACGAGGCGACGGTCCGACCCCCCTCCTTTGCCGAGCGCCGCCGTCTCCAAGATGCGGTAACCGCTATCCTGGGCAAATACATGGAGACCTTCTATCGGCACCGGCGAGAACGCTGGGAAACCCAGATCATGGAGTGCCGCCCACTGGATGAAGATGACCCCAACCTGGCGCTGAACCGCGACCAAGTGGGCAAGGGAAGGGCAGCATATATCATCCAAGTGCCACGCTCAGAGGTCAGATTGTTGGAAGAGATCCACAGATTAGCCCAAGATGTGGAACGCCTGTACTATCAAGAGGATGGCCCCTTACCGCGTATACACTTTGATGGCCACCTTTATCTCCCCCTTCTTGTTCAAGAATCCGAAAAACTCAAGATCATCCCTCCCGCACTGAATCAGAGCGAGGCCCGCTTTGTGTGTGACCTGAAGGATTTCTGGGAAAAGGAAAAACTTCAGGGCATGGCCGGGAAAGAAGTATATATTCTACGCAACCTGAGTCGGGGCAGGGGCATCGGCTTTTTCGAAAACAGGGGCTTTTACCCCGACTTTATCCTCTGGGTGCTGGATCAAGCCACGGGAGACCAGCGGGTCATTTTTACCGACCCCCACGGTATGTTGCATGCCAGAGCCTACCAGCATGATGAGAAGGCCCGCCTGTGGGAACGCTTGAAAAAGCTGAGAGAGGCCTCCCACCACGGCAAGTGCGCCGCGAGGCTAGATGCCTATATCGTTTCCTCCACTCCCTACCAAGACCTGTACAAGTACTATGAAAACGGCAACTGGACAAAAGAGGACTTTGCTCAACATCACATCCTCTTTCAGGAACGCAATCACGAATACGACTATATCCGCCTTATGCTTCTGGAAGCAGAAAGTAGCTCCAGAGCTGAATGAACCCTCTCCCAAATACCGGGCTTATCTACACTCACCAACTGGGGAATGCCTCTCCTGAGCAGGCACATAGGGTAGAAAGCTCAGCGAATAAGGAGTGGCTCTTTAGGCAAAAGGCAATGAAAGGAACGGCTTACCGGCCAAGGCGCTTTTGGCGAACCCTGGGGCGAGGGCTGCTCTCCTTGGGGCTGGCCCTGGCCATCAGCTTCATCGCCATCCCCTTGGCCCTACGCTGGTGGACGGACCACCGCTACAAGCGGCGCATCTATACCGTCGAGACGGCACCACCCCGGCGGGTAGCCATCGTCTTTGGGGCGGGCGTCTGGCCTGATGGCCGCCTCAGCGACATCCTGGCGGACCGCGTCTACACCGCCGCCCAACTCTACCAGCGGGGCAAGGTGGAAAAGCTCCTCATGACGGGGGACAACCGCTTTATCTATTACAACGAGCCCCAGCACATGCACGACTACGCCGTAGAGCTTGGCGTGCCTCACAAGGATATCGTCCTCGACTATGCGGGACGGCGCACCTACGATAGCTGCTATCGGGCCAAGCACATCTTTGGCGTGGAGCGAGCCATCCTCGTCTCTCAGGGGTACCACCTAGACCGGGCCCTTTTCATTGCCAACAACTTGGGGATCGATGCCATCGGCGTGCTGGCCGACCGGCGCACCTACCTCCATCTGCAGCGCTACTGGTGGCGCGAGCTCCTCGCCACCCCCTTGGCCTGGTGGGACGTCAAAATCGCCCATCCTCTGCCCATCCTGGGGGAAAAGCTACCCATCTTCCCCGATGAAAACTAGGCATGGGCCTCTCGCCAGCGCCCCAAGGCGGCGAGCACCTCCTCTTGCGAAGCGGTGCCCGTGGTGCCGATGCACTTGACCGTCACCGAGGCAACCAGGTTGCCGATGAGGGCAGCCTCGGTAAGGGAAGCCCCAGAGCAGAGCCCCGAGACGATCCCTGCCAGCGCGCTATCCCCCGCGCCAACGATATCGATCTCCCCACTTACCGGCACAGCGGGCACGTGCTGGCAGCCCTCCGCGGTACAGACAAGGATACCCTCCTCACCGATGGTCACAAAGACGGGCCGGCCGGCCCGCTGGGCTAAAAGACGGCCAGCCTCCTCCACCTGCCACCGCGGAGGGGGCTCCTGCGTCTCCTGCCCTAGCGCACGAAGGGCCTCAAACTCGTTGGGCTTGAGAGAGACATGCCGATACTCACCGATGCGCATGCGCGAATCTGCCACGACGATGAGCTCTGGATGCTCGGCAGCCAGAGAACAGATGGCCTCACGCACGCGATCGGTGATCACCCCACAGTTGCGCTCGGGCACCTGATCGGCCACGACGACAGCCTGCACGGTGGGGGCCAGCTCCTGCAGGCGGGCGATGACCGTCTCCTCCAGCCCAGGAGGCAAGGGCGTGCGGTTTTTAATATCCAGCCGGGAGAGTTCGTGCACGCGGCCATCGGGCTCGTGCATCATCGGCTTGGTATAAGTGGGGGTCATCCGCTGGGAGGTGCGCAGGAGGGGCGCCGTCTCTACGTCCCAGGCCTGTAGGCCGCGGAGGAGCTCGTACCCCTCGCCATCATCGCCGATGACGCCCAGGGCCACCACCTGCACCTCCAGGGCCCGCAGGTTCGAGACCACCGTCCCCGCTGCCCCTGGGCTAGCCCGCACGCGAAAGACCTGATGGGCCTCAAGGCCTGTCTCCAAAGAGATCTCGGCCAGGGAACGATCGATATCCAAGTACTTGTCGAGAAAGTAATCCCCCACCACCAGCACGCGAGTGTGGGCAAAGCCGGCGAGGATCTCTTGCAGGCGTTCGCGCTCCATTCCCCCCTCCCCTAGAGTAGCTCACAGATGTGCCGCCAAAGGGTGGGCACCGTCAGCTTGTGATCTGCCTGGATGTAAAAGCTCTCCCCGCCGCCCTGCACTGTGCGCACGAGGAGCGTCTTGTAGGGGCGAAAGTAATAGCGGGCGTCCGTCTTGGGGGCCTCATGGTGCCAATCTGGGCCCAGGTCCTGGAGGTCAAAAACGGCTGTGGTGAAATGGTTCAAAGGCCTCCCCTCCTGATAGGCCACGTTGCGGGCCATGGCCAAGGCTTTGAGAAAGACCTCCGGCCCCATGATGGCCGTGCCCACACTAAGGAGCACCCCACCTTCGAGGTTCAAGAGCTCCTGGGCAAAGATAAGAAAATCGGTATAAGAGGCCTGGCCGAGGGCAGCGCCATCGCAGTTGGGGTGCTCGTGGACAATATCGTAGCCGATGCCCACATGAATGGTGATAGGGATGCCCAGTCGATAGCCCGCCGCCAGGAGGCTCACCTCACGATGGGGGAATCGCTCCTCCCAGATGGCCCGCCCCACCACCTCGCCAAAGCCCAGTCCCTCACGGGCCGCTTGGGCGGCCAGGTCGTTCAGGCGGCCCGTCTCTTGCCAGAGGCCAAACTGCCCCTCGCGGATGTAGCGGGCCACGCTCTCGGTGGTTGCCCCAACGAGGGCCAGCTCAAAATCGTGGATGGCGCAGGCCCCGTTAAAGGCAAGCCCAGTGAGCACGCCGCGCTCCATCAGATCGATGACATAGCGCGAGAGGCCCTGCTTGATGACGTGGGCCCCCATCATCCAGATGACGGCCCTCCCCTCACGGGAAGCCCGCACCATGCGACGGGCCAGCTCCAAGAGATCAGGGTGGGCATAGTCGGGCAGAGGGTCATCGAGGCGGGCGAATTGCTCCAGAGTGAGGTCATGCTGGCGCTCAGCCAGCGGCCGAAGGCGTAAGCGAGAACGATCAAAGAGTGGGTAGGGCATGGCTAGTTTCCTCCTAGGGATAGCGCTCAACCAGTTCGGCAGCGAGGAGCGCCGCCCCCCAGAGGGGAGCAGCCTCGCCCAGAGCCGCTGGGACGATCTCTACCGTCATCTCAGCAAAGGCGACTGCCCGGGCAGCCTGGCGCACCCAGCGTAGATAGGGCTCGCCGGCGCCCAGCACCCCGCCACCAAGGACGATTCTCTCCAAATTCAGCAAATTCAACACACTGCCCAAGGCCCTCCCCAGGGCCTGGGCTCCCTCCTGGAGGGCCTGGCGCGCCAGAGGGTCCCCTGCCTGGGCAGCTGCGCTCAGCTCCCGAGCGCTGGAGATGGAAGAACCCCCCTCTACCCCCTCGCCCTGAGCAAGCAAAAACTCGCGATAGCGCCGCAAAAGGGCGGGGCCAGCAGCCAAAGCCTCCAAACAGCCCCTTCGACCACAGCTACAGAGGGGGCCGTCGGGCTGAAAGACCATATGGCCGATCTCCCCAGCCAGCCCCTGGGCCCCGTGGTAGAGCTGCCCTTCCAGCACCAGCCCTCCACCAATGCCTGTGCTCACCGTCACATAGAGCATCTGCCGGCAACCCCGGCCAGCCCCGCGGAGCCATTCTCCCCAGGCAGCAGCGTTGGCGTCGTTCTCCAGAGCCACAGGTACGCCATAGTGGGCCTGCAGGCGCTCGCAGAGGGCGAAATCCTCCCAGCCGGCCACGTGGTGGCTGCGCAATGGGCGCCGACGAGGTAGGTCCACCGGGCCATCGAAGCTGACGCCCACGGCTACAGGCTGGGCACGCGCGCGAGCTAGCTGTTCATCGGCCAGCTGGAGGATGCGCGCAAAAACTGCTGCCGCTCCTTCGGATGCGGGGGTGGGGCAGCGTCCGCGGGCTAGCCAGCGCTCTTGGCCACGGCTGAGCACCCCCACGGCGAGCTTGGTTCCTCCAAAGTCCAAGGCGAGAAAGGCCTCTGCGGCCATCGTCGGCCTCCCAGAGGAATTCGGCCCCATTCTAGGCCTGCAGAGAGAGGCTGTCAATGAAAATGGAACCCCATTCGCGGTGCAATGTCCCTATGTGCGCTACACACAACTTTCCAATCATCTTATACTAGAAGAATTTGCTTTTCCTTTCGTTTTCTCATCATTATGAAAGGAATTTTCGCTGATTTTTCGCTCAAAAGGTGTTGACAGGCGAGCAAAAGGATTATAATGCGCCCGCAGTCGATGGAACTAGGTCCAGGGATGTCATCCTGAGAAACCGTCCCCCTGTATACCTCCAACGCAGAGGGGCAAACACTCTCCCCTCTTGACACCTCCCCCGGAGCAGCTAAACTGCCCCTTGTCAAGACCTCCAGACCCAGAGGCCCTATGCAACGCATCTTGCAGAGCAAACGACTGCAAACGATCCTCTCCTCCCTCTTCCCTGCCCTCGTCTTTGCTTTCTTGGCGGGGATGCTCCTTCAGCACGTGAACGCTCCCCTCCTCGAACGCCATTCCTGGCGCCAGGCGGATACAGCCAGCTTTGCCCGAGGGCTAGCTGAAGGGCGTTTTGACGTCTTGCACCCGCGCTTTCTCGCCTGCTACCCAGACGCCTACGGCCTCGACGGAGCTGTAGAGACGGAATTCAACCTCTATCCCTTGCTCGTCGCCGGCCTCTACCGGCTCTTTGGCGTGCACGAGGCGCTGGCTAGGCTGGTCTCCATCGCCTTCTCCTTGGGGACGGCTGCCTGGGTCTACCTTTTGGCAAAGCGCTACTTTGGGCGCAGGGCCGCCCTCCTGGCCACGCTCTTTTTGGGGCTTTCGCCGCTTTATGTCTTTTACGGGCGCACCGTCCAGCCAGAGGCCACAGCCCTCTTTTTCTCCGTCGGGGCACTCTACTGGTTCACCCAGTGGCTAGAGAGCGAACGCTGGGGGCACTGGGCCCTGGCCACAGGCATGGCTGCGCTGGCCTTCCTCTGCAAGATCCCCACTCTCTACATCGGCCTCCCCCTCTTGGGGGCAGCTTGGCTCAAGTGGCGCTGGCAGCTCTTTCGCCAAGGGTGGCTCTGGCTCTTTGGGCTGCTCACCCTCGCGCCGGCGGCCCTCTACTATCTGCACGCTCATCAGCTCTACCTGCAATCGGGGCTCACCGTCTATGGCATCAGCGGAGGATGGCCCGGGAGTGGCAAGTTCGACACCTGGGGGCAGCTCTGCAGCCCCGATTTCTACCGCGTCATGCTGCGGCGGCTACGGGGGATCATCCTCGGGCGCTATGGCTTCCTCTGTCTGCTCCTAGGCCTGGCACTGCGCCCCAGGCACCGTGAGGAGGGCATCCTCTACCTCTGGCTGGCGGCAGTGGGGCTCTTTATCCTCGGTGTAGCCCAGGGGAACCGCCAGCATGAGTACTATCAGCTCCCTCTGGTGCCGGTGGCGGCCCTCTTTGTGGGGAAGGCCCTAGCTGCCCTCAGCGCTCCGGGTGCCCTGCACCTGGATGTCATCCTCTTACGGCAGAAGCTAGGTGCATTCCTGGCAGGGCTGCTGCTCCTGCTTAACCTACGGAGCGCCTGGGGGTATCTTCCCAAGATGTACCAGCAGACGGAGATCCTCCTCGAGGTTGCCGCGGCCACCGAGCGACTGACCCCAGCGGATGCCCCTGTAGCCATCATCTACGACTGGGCCCGCGTTCCCGAGGTCTTTTACTATGCTCAGCGACGGGGTTGGGCCCTCTGGCTAGAGCGGACCCCCGCCGGCGAGTATGGCCGGCTGATCATCGCCGAACGGGAACGCACCCCCAAGGGCTGGCTCATTCGCGAAAAGCTAGAGAGCGACCCCTCACGCATCGAACTGCTCCGCGCCCAGGGGGCAGCAAGCCTGGTCGTCTCACTAGAAAAGGGCACCACCAGCGAGTTCCTGCGCAGCCCCATCGGGCGCGCTTTGGGGGAACGCTATCCCCTCATCGGATCTGGGGAACACTGGCTGATTTACGACCTACGCCATCCCAAAGGGTAGGCAAGAAGAGGAGGGCAAGATGCACCGCAGAGCGGGGCTGATCGTTTTGGGGATCCTGGCTGTGCTCTTTTGGGTGGGGCTCTTTTTCTACATGAACTATGTCTACCCCGACGTGCCAGGGCAGGCTATCTTTGTCGTCATCCTGGGATTTGCGCTCGTCAGCACGGGCATCCCGCTGAGCTACTTGCTGAATGCCCGCCTCGCCGTCACCCTGGGAAGGCAGGGAGACCTCCAGCGAGCTATCCGCCAAGGGGCCCTGCTGGGCATCCTGGGAATGGCGCTCATCACGCTGCGCTTTTTACGTGTGCTTAGCTGGAGTACAGCGATCATCCTCACCCTAGTAGTCATCCTCCTAGAAGTGCTTTTGAGCATCCGCCGGCGCTAACCCGGCCCAAAAGAAAACAAGGGGGAGGAAAATTCCTCCCCCTTGCTTCTTCCACCGCCCTCTAGCGAATGGCCATCTCGGTGTCGCGGTCAAAGACGTGCATGTTCTCCATGTTAAAGAGAACTTCAAAGTCCTGGCCGACCCGGGCCGAGGTACGCGGGTCTACCCGGGCGATGAAGGTCTTGGTGCCGGTGACCAGGTAGAGGAAGACCTCATTACCCATCAGCTCGGTCACGTCGACGCGAGCCTTGACCGGCGCCCCAATGATGCCCGGAGGCGCGTACTCGGGGTCATGGACGTCCTCAGGCCGGATGCCAAAGACGATCTGCTTGCCCAGATAATCATATAGTGGCGGCGCCTTGTGTGCAGGTACCTGCACCTTGAAGGTGCCACCATCCAGGTACATCTCCTCCTTGGTGCCCACGACGGTGACGTCAAAGAAGTTCATGGCAGGGCTGCCGATAAAGCCGGCCACAAAGATGTTCCCTGGCGAGGTATAGAGGGCCTGCGGCGTATCGACCTGCTGAAGGATGCCATCGCGCAAAACAGCGATGCGCGTCCCCATGGTCATGGCCTCCATCTGGTCGTGGGTCACGTAGATGAAGGTCGTCTCCAGCCGCTGATGCAGCTTGGCCAGCTCAGCACGCGTCTGCACGCGCAGCTTGGCATCCAGGTTGGAGAGAGGCTCGTCCATGAGGAAGACGGAGGGCTCACGAACGATGGCCCGGCCCAGCGCCACACGCTGCCGCTGACCACCGGAGAGCTGCTTGGGCTTACGGTCGAGGAGCTCCTCGATGCCCAGAATCGCGGCCGCCTCTTTCACACGGCGATCGATCTCCGCCTTGGGGGTCTTGCGCAGCTTGAGGCCAAAGGCCATGTTGTCGTACACGCTCATGTGCGGATAGAGAGCATAGCTCTGGAACACCATGGCGATGTTCCTATCCTTGGGGGCCACATCGTTGACCAGTCGGTCCCCAATGTAAATGTTGCCCTCGGTGAGCTCCTCCAGGCCAGCCAGCAGGCGTAGAGAAGTGGTCTTACCGCAGCCAGAGGGGCCTACGAAAACGAGGAACTCTTTGTCGGCGATCTCGATGGTGAGGTCGTTTACAGCAATGACGTCGCCAAAACGCTTGGTGACATGATCATAGGTTACGCTAGCCATGCAAAATTCTCCTTTGCATCTGGATGAATGAATCTACACATTGGGGAAACATGCTTGGGCCTCCCCTCACCTCTTGGGGGCCCACCAGCTCAGGGATGGCAGAACTCTTCGGTCAGCCACCTGGCCCTCCCCAAAAAGCCAGGCGCCGGGCTCGTTGCCAAAACCGCCCATCCAAGAGCCGGAACTCGGCAAAAGCCAAAAAGCAACAGGCAAAATAACCTTACCTCCCGATACTCCCTCCTTTCCTGCACTGGACCTGAGGAATCCTCAGGCAAAACCAATACCCCACAGAGGGCCAAAGGCCCAACTATTGGCTAGTATAGCATAATGAGGCGGGGCAAGTCAATAGCTCCCCTCCACCGCCAGTCCGCCTTCTGTCCACTCCAAGGCTCCCTAGGCCGTGAGCAGCGTCCAGATGCCGATGATGACAAAGCCGGCCCCTGCCACATAGCGAAGATGC
>JAGGYI010000110.1 GCA_021162655.1 Anaerolineae bacterium | reverse complement strand
TGGGTTCCACTTGGAGCTCAAAAGAGTTAGAAACCTTCAAGAGAGGGCAAGATGATGACAAAGCGCCAAGGGATACGGATCAGGATTTGGATTTTGGGGATCATGCTTGCGCTAGCTGTTTCCTGGGGGGGCATTTTCCCCCAGGAGAGCCATAGCGAGACACCCCCCAGTCAAGTTCGCTTCGGCGTGGCGACGAACCGTAACCCTTTGGATTATGCTTATCAGGATCTCAAGATGGGCTGGTATCATAATTGGGGTGCGCGTCCTTGGAATATGCAGGCCTTGCCCGACATTCAGTTTTATCCCATGGTGGGAGCCTGGGGAGATCTTTGGGGGAACGAGACGGAAGCGACCTTGCGTTCTTATATCAACCAGTGTCCTGAATGTTATCCACCAGGGACGATCTGGATTGTAGGCAATGAACTTGAATATGATCACTTTGAGACGGCGAACGGGGAGCCCATCCCTGGTGACCCTAGACCGATCACTCCGCGTGAATATGCTCAAAAGTATAAAAAATATTACGATATCATCAAGCGGCTCAATCCCTCGTATCGGGTGGCTATTGGGGCAACTTATGGCAGCTTTCTCTATGAGACGCGCCAGGCCTATGAGGAGCTTTATGGTGAGAAAATGCCTATCGATGTTTATACGCTCCATGCGTATATGGATACGAACAAAGAGGATATTCTCAGCCAGCTCAAACAGCAGGTGAACCACAAACGCCAGCTGATGAAAGAGTATGGCGATCAGGATAAATGGTTGGTGGTTACCGAGGTAGGGGCCCTCTACAATCCTGGAGAAGAGCTTGTCAGCGATTTTATGCGTCAGGCTTTTGATTATCTGAGCACGGCCACTTCAACAGAGCTGGGTTGCCCCAGCGATGGTTATAGGCTGGTACAGCGTTGGGCTTGGTTTGCGCTTACTTCGTGGGACCCAGACGACGAAGACCGTTGGGAGGGCACTGATCTCTTTGATATCCATACCAAGCAGATCACCCAGGTGGGGCAGACGTATGCCAATTATCCCAAAGGTCCTCCTCAGCTGCCCAGTGCCTTTTGGGGAACTATTATGCTCAATGGTAAAAGCATGCCCCCCGGGACTATCATCACGGTTTGGATTGACGGTGTTCAGATGGCCTATACTACGGTAATGGAATATGACGGTTCTTTCGTTTACAGCGTTGATGTGCCAGCGGATAACCCCGATACGGCCGAGAAGGACGGAGGAACGGATGATGATACGGTGTATTTCAAAGTGGGTGAGCTTTGGGCCGCAGAGACGGGTGTTTGGCGGTCGGGAGAAAGTGCCCACCTCGATCTAACGATCGATGGCAGCACGGAAGCCCTCTGGTTGGAGCGTTTCGGTTCCTCGGCTGGTGGCTGGGTGAGCCAGGACCGCTACCCACGGATGTTGGGGGACGTGACAGGAGATGGGCGAACAGATGTGGTAGGCTGTGGATATGGCAGTACTAATGCTGCTGTCTCCGAGGGAACAGATCTGGCAGATTATCGTGGCTGGACGAGCAAGTTTTCTGTACGCTATGGTGGCTGGACAAGTCAAGATCGCTATCCACGGATGCTTGCTGATGTAAATGGCGATGGACGTGATGATATGGTAGGGTTTGGTTATAAAAACGTGTCGGTGGCTCTTTCCACGGGGCGCGGTTTTGCTAGTCCACGTAGTTGGACCCCCAAATTTAGCGTTTATTACGGTGGCTGGACGAGTCAAGATCGCTATCCGCGGATGCTTGCCGACGTGAATGGAGATGGACGGGCGGATATTGTTGGCTTTGGGTATAGGAATGTAGCTGTGGCACTTTCCACAGGACGCGGCTTTGCCAGTCCGCGCAGTTGGACGCCCACATTTAGTGTCCTCAATGGCGGTTGGGTGAGTCAGGATCGCTATCCGCGGATGCTTGCTGACGTAAATGGCGATGGGCGAGCAGATATTATTGGTTTCGGCCATCGGAATGTTGCCGTGGCCCTTTCAACGGGGCGAAGCTTTAATCGGGCTGTTTCTTGGTTGAAGGATTTTTGCTATGAGAGTGGTTGGACGAGCCAGAATGAATATCCTCGCTTCATGGCTGACGTGAATGGCGATGGTTTGGCGGATGTTGTGGGGTTTGGCCAAGATGGGGTTTATGTTTCCTATTCGACAGGGACGCGCTTTTTGCCCAAGGTTAAACTGACAAGCGATTTCGCGACGGCTTCATCGCGTTGGTCTACCCAGGAGGCAACCCCTCGGATGGTGGGAGATGTAAGCGGCGATGGCCGGGCAGATTTGGTAGGGTTTGCTGAAGACGGGGTCTATGTAGCGCTCACTGCGAGCAGTGTGGGGCCGGTTTCCTCACCTCAGCCTCAGGCTATTGAGCTTTCTACCGAGGGTGAGGCGGCTGTAGCCGATGCGGACTATGCCGCCCAGTTCACTGCTTGGCGGGGGGAATACTATCTTGGCTCCGACATAGAAGAGAGCAATCCCTTCATAGTGCGCAATGACGATAGCGTGTGCTTCGATTGGGGCAAGGGAGCGCCCGAGGGGCTTCCTAAGGATGATTTCAGCATTCGTTGGGTGCGCGAGCAGGTTTTTGAAGAAGGGCCCTATCGTTTCCGTGTGCGTGCGGATGGCGGGGTAAGGCTCTGGGTGGATGGCAAGCTTCTCTTGGATCACTGGAGCGATCCCCAGAGAGTAGTCGAGTGGACTGCTGAGGCAGTTCTTCCTGCTGGTAAGCATGAAATAGTGTTCGCCTATTTGGAACAGGGAGGCCAGGCGGTAGTAGACCTCCAGTGGGAGCGTATATCTACTCCCAGGGTTCATCGCGAAGGAGGGAGCCGAGGGCTTCCTAGACGTTGATTTAACTTAAAGCGATCCGAGGGCACGCTTCCGCGTGCCCTCTTTTGATTAAAAGGTAAAGTCGCGCAAGATGGAACCGCCGATGAATTCCCGGAGCAGCGAGTTATCGGGAACGAGATCCGGGGGACAGGGGCGTACCCAGCGGAGAAAAGCCAATAACCTTCGTGCTTCGAGGGATTCCATCGTTCCTCGGGGCACTCGCAAGAGAAGGGGTTCGGCGAAGGGTTTAAGCACGGCCAGCTCGTAAACGAGGGCCGAGTTGAACATAACGTCAGCATTCTCCTGGTAGGGGAAGATGTTTCGCTCCTCTCCCCGGCGTACGCTCTCCCAGCGTTCGATGGTTTCGCGGGCAGAATAACCTCGGTACTGGGCGTCGCGAACGATGCGCCGTAGGAGGCGGGTATCAGTGGTGGGCACTCTGTTGTGGTGATCGATATTCAGCTGAGTGAGAGCTGAGACATAGATACGGAAAACCGCCTCTGTCGGCACGGCAGGGACAAGCTTGGGATTTAACCCATGGATGCCTTCGACGATGATGATCGTGTCTTTGGGGAGGCGCACCTCAGGGCCAGGTTCGCTCTTCCCGGCTTTAAAGTTGTAGCGGGGGAGACGCACCTTCTCGCCTGCCATCAGAGCTTGGATCTGTTCGTTGAAAAGAGGTAGGTTGAGGGCTTCAAGGGCCTCAAAGTCGTATTCCCCATTCTCATCACGTGGGGTAAGTTCTCGATCGACGAAATAGTCATCTAACCCCAGAGCGAAGGGACGCAATCCATTGGCCATCAGTTGGATGGCTAGCCGACGAGCAAAAGTAGTTTTGCCTGAGGAAGATGGCCCAGCGATGAGCACTAGACGCACTTGGCCGCTTTGGACGATGGCCTCCGCGATGTCAGCAATGTGCTTCTCATGCAGAGCTTCGGAGACGAGGATGGCCTTTCGGATGCCTCCGGTTGCTACAGCCTCGTTCAGCGCACCAATGTCCGAGATGCCAAGGATGTTCAGCCAGCGCCGATATTCTCTGAAGACGTGCATCAGTTTTGGATAATCCTTGGATGGTGGCAGTGTGGTGGGATTGTGTCGGCTGGGAAGGCGTAGGATGAAACCAGGGGGATGCATCTCCAAATGGAACCAGCGGAGCTCCCCTGTGCTGGGAGCCATATAACCGTAGAAATAGTCACGCACACCCCGAAGGGAGTAGATCGAAACTTCTTTTTCTTCATGATGACGAAGGAGGCGAACTTTGTCTTCGTATCCTTGGGATGCAAAGAGCGCAATGGCTTCCTCAGTGGGAATGTGTTCTTTGGTAATCGGTTCATTGGCTCTAATGATCTCTCGCATTCGTTGCTCGATGGCGCCAAGCTCTTGAGCAGTGAAGGGAGGACGCCCTTCGATTTGGCAGAAATATCCCCCCATGGTGACAGAGTGGTCGATGATTACCCGAGCTTGGGGAAAAAGTTCGCGCACTGCCACCACCAAGACAAAAGAGAGGGAGCGTTGGTAAATGCGCATCCCATCGTTTGTGGAGGTGTCGATGGGTATCACCTCTACATCCCGTGAGATGGGCAGGGTGAGCTCTTCGAGCTCGCCGTCGACTAGGGCAGCCATGATGGGTGGCCTGCTTTGTGGATAGGCCGCCGTAATGAAAGCGTATAGGGGCGTCTGGACGGGGCCTTCAAAGGTGCGTCCATCAGGCAGGCGAACTTGGACCGTTTCTCTGGGTTGGGCTGGCCAGACGGATGGTTTCTCTGCCATGGGGTCAGCCTCCCTGCTGGCCATATTTTTCCATATAGCGTCGGTGGGCCCTGGCGACCTCTTCTGGTGGGAGCTCTACTGGTTGGCCAAGTTGGAGGGCATAATAAACCGTGCGGGCTACGTCTTCCGTCATTACCGCGGCTTTGACGGCAGCCATCACTGTAGGACCAATGGCAAAGACCCCATGGTTTTTCATCAAAATTGCAGGGCTATCCCCGATGGAGCGAAGAATTTCCTGGCCAATCTCTTCGCCACCAATCCTGGCATACTCTCCTACAGGTATGGGCCCTCCGAACTCATCGGCGATGGCAGTAAGATAGACTGGAATAGGTTTACCCACGGCGGCAAAGGCAGTGGCATAGGGAGAGTGCGTGTGAACTACCCCGTACACATCTGGGCGGTGGCGGTAAATATAAAGGTGGGTTGCTGTATCAACGGAGGGCTTGAGGTCACCTTCGATGATCTTTCCGTCAAGGTCAACGATAACGAGGTCTTTGGGGGTGAGTGTTTCATAGCGTACCCCGCTGGGCTTGATGACAATGTAGCCTGTTTCAGGATCGCGCCCGCTGACGTTGCCGCTCGTCCAACTGACAAGCCCGGTACGGGGGAGAAGAAGATTCCCCTCATAAACCTCCTGACGCAACCTTTCGAGCAAGACAACTCCTCCCTTTATTGGTATACTGAGGGCGAAAAAGGGGGCGAGGAAGTTTCCTCTGCCCCGAATCTCTCTACTGGTTTTTTAGGATTATGGCACGGAGGGCAGGGAATGTCAATTATGTCTCTTTGGTAGTGTTCGGTTGCAAGGATGGAACTTTGGTCACATCCTGAAGGGTGCTTTTGCGTTAGAATAGGGGTAGGACAGTGACACAGAATGACTAGAAAGGAAGAGCCGGATGAAGATGTTTTGCTATCAGTGCCAGGAGACAGCTAAGGGCACCGGGTGCACTATTCGTGGAGTATGTGGCAAACCTGACGACGTTGCAGTTCTTCAGGATCTCTTGATTTACTTACTCAAGGGTATCTCCCTTTACGGTGTGTGGGCTAGAGAGCTGGGAGTGAGCGATCCAGAGGTGGACCTTTTCGTTGCCGAGGCCCTCTTTGCAACCATCACGAACGTCAACTTTGATGCGGAGCGCTTTCGCGAGTTTATTGCTCAGGCTTTGGCTCTGCGTGAACGGCTAAAGGCGCGCTTTTTACAAGCCTATGAAGCCAAGTATGGGCAACCTTTTGCCGAGGAGCTCCCCGAGATGGCCAGTTGGGTTCCTCGAACAATGGAGCTAGATGAGCTCATTGCCAAGGGGCGCACTGCGGGCATTATGTCTGATCCTACCCTAGACGAGGACATTCGCTCGCTCCGTGAGATGCTCACCTATGGGCTCAAGGGGATGGCTGCTTACCTTTCGCATGCTGCTGTGTTGGGCTATACCCGCTCCGAGCTTTTCGCTTTTCTTCAGGAGGGGCTGGCGAGCACGACGCGGCGCGAGGCTACAGCTGATGAAATGGTGGGCATGGTGCTCAGGTGTGGGGAGATGGGCATCCAGGCAATGGCTCTCCTTGATGAGGCCAATACTTCAACTTATGGTAATCCCGAGCCTAGCCAAGTGGATATAGGTGTGCGGGAGGGCCCAGCTATTCTAGTGAGTGGGCATGACTTGCGAGATCTTGAAGAGCTTCTCCAACAAACGGAAGGGAAGGGGATCAATGTTTATACCCATGGGGAGATGCTCCCAGCCAATGCTTATCCGGGCTTGAAAAAGTATCCCCACCTTGTGGGCAACTATGGTGGTGCGTGGTGGCGGCAACCGGCGGAGTTTGAGCGTTTTGGTGGGGCCATCCTCATGACGACAAACTGTTTGGTGCCTCCACGACAAAGCTATATCGATCGTCTCTTTACAACAGGAGTGGTGGGTTGGCCGGATGTTCCCCATATTCCCGACCGCAAAGACGGGCAACCCAAGGATTTTGGCCCTGTTATTGCCAAGGCACTCGAACTGGGTAGAGGCCCTGAGGAATTGGAAAAGGGAAAACTTACTATTGGCTTTGCCCATGCTGCTGTGCTCAGTGTAGCGGATAAAGTGATTGAAGCCATTCAACGCGGAGATATCAAGCGCTTTGTGGTTATGGCTGGTTGCGATGGGCGACACAAGTCGCGCCAGTACTTTACTGATATTGCTCTGGGGCTACCGCCCGATTCGATCATCCTTACAGCAGGCTGTGCCAAGTACCGTTATAACAAGTTGGATCTAGGCACTATCGGAGGCATTCCGCGTGTGCTCGATGCTGGCCAGTGTAACGATTCCTATTCGCTGATTGTCGTTGCGCAAAAGTTGGCCGAGGCTCTGGGCATTGAGGATCTCAACGATCTGCCCATCGAATACGACATCGCCTGGTACGAGCAGAAAGCAGTTCTCGTGCTCCTCGCCCTGCTTTCGCTGGGGATTAAGCGCATCCGTCTGGGGCCCACATTGCCCGCGTTTATCTCCCCAAATGTAAGAAAGGTGTTGATGGAAAAGTTTGACCTCCGGCCCACTACCACGGTGGAGGAGGATCTTTCCTCCATTATTGCGGGCACCTAGAAGGCGAGGAGCTCTCGGGGGCATCCAGGGATGGGTGCCCCCGCTTTTATTTAATTCAGTGATGGTCCTCCCGGGGGCGCAAAGGCCTTGCCTTGAATTCGCGGATCAGCGCAACCAAACCCTCTACACAGGCCTCGTAAAGAATGCGTCCCTTCTCGGCGCTGGCTTTTGTGGGATCGCCTAGCACTCCTGTGTGTGAGAAACTGCTCCACCATTCCATCATCCCCAGAGGAGCGGGCTCTATGAGATCTTGCCACCAAAAGTTGGAGGGGAGCATGTTGTTTTCGGCTTGAACTAGGTCTCGGCGCACTCCCTCAGGGCGAAGGTAGAGGTAAAGAGAAGTCTCGAACTCGTCAGCATGAGCTACCCAACCTTTGGGGGATTCTCTTGTCTCTGCGACGGCTTGAGCTCCTAAGGCGAAGTAGTTGCAAGCTGCACAGATGATAGGATGGTCCATGGTGGCTTGGCGGGCGACGATCTCGATCAGTTGACGGTTAGATCCGTGTCCATTGATGATAAGCACCTTTTTGAAGCCGTGGTAGGCGACGCTTTTGACGATATCAAGGAGAAAATGGATGTAGGGCTCCCATCCGATGCCGATGGTGCCGGGAAAGTCGATATGGTGCCAGTTAAAGCCATAGTTCATCGGTGGCATGAGGAGCACATCCTCAGGGACGCGCTGAGCTGCTCCCTCGCAGATGGCCTGGCAGAGAAAGTTATCCACGTCTAGGGGAAGATGAGGGCCGTGTTGCTCGGTAGAGCCTACAGGGAGAATGATGACTCTGTCCTCGGCAGTGGCCTTTTTGATCTCAGGCCAAGTGAGCTTGTCGTAATGGTACTCGTGCATCGTAGCACCTCCTGGAATTTGCTGGGTTCATTTTATCTCTTTGGCAATCGACTGCCTAGCCTGGGCTGGCCAAAGTCAACGCTTTTTTAACACATCAGAGTATTGACATCCCTCATTTGGTGTGTTAAGCTGAAGTTAATAGGCTGAAGGCCAGATAGAATTTAGTGTTTTAGTTAGGAGCTGCTTTTTTTTTCTGTTTTTGAGTAGCCCCAGTACAAGGGGGCAAGATGCGCAAGATACCCCGTTCTCGCCTGTTTTGTCCAAACGAGGATTGCCCTGACTTTCGTAAGCGACAGACAGATTATCAACGGAATATCGTCCGCTTGGGCAAGACTTGGAGTGGCAAGCAGGTTTTTCGTTGTCGCTCGTGCGGTCAAGTTTTCACCGAAGATAATCTCCTCTGGGTGTTGGCGGGGCGGCGTCTGCGCGATCGCTGGTAGAAAGACGTATTGCTCCATAGCCCCGCATTTGTTTGATTTTAGGCTCTGAAGTCTTTCGGGTTCAAATACCGTGGCTTTAGAGTAAGGGGGAGTTTGTTTACCTCGAGTGATCCCTCTGCCTCTTTTAGGGGCAGAAGATTGTGTGTTGGCAAAGCTTAAGGGGCCCCAACGGGGGCCTTTTGTTTTATGGGATGGTTCGAGGGGTTGTCCTGGTGGGTGATTTACCGTAAACTAGGGCATGCTCTTATTGTTGAAGCAGGGGGCCGTCGGGCCACTGAGGGGTAGCCTACATTACACCTTTCATCTGGCACCATAGCTTGGGTAGGGGAGAGGTGTCCCCTATGCCCTAGCGTGGGTGGGCTCCTTTAGAAAGGAGGAACGATGCCACATCCTTTGGTCACACAGCTACGCTTTGCCCGTCGAGAGTTCGCCCGTTGTTTTGAAGGCGTGCCATTGGGAGATACCCGTCGTCGTCTAGATTCGCTGAACTGTCTCAGTTGGATCGTCGGCCATTTAGCTAACCAAGAACATTTTTTCTGGGTTCAGGCTGCGCAGGGACAAAATATTGCCTCGGATCTTGCCAAGCTAGTTGGAAGTGGCCAACCGGCTAGTATTCCGCCTTGGGAGGAAATGTGGGGCCTTTGGCAAGCGATTACCCGAGTGGCCGATCGCTATCTTGACACATTAACCTCCGAGATGTTGCATACCCACCTGCAGTGGCAGGGGCAGCCGCTTCCTGAGGATGTGGGGACGTTGCTCTTGCGGAACATCTATCATTATTGGTTCCATCTAGGGGAGGCTCATGCCATTCGTCAGATGCTGGGTCATATAGGCCTTCCGGAGTTCGTTGGAGAGATGACGGGGGTCTGTTACAACGCGGAGGAGTAATCAGATAGATTCTGGGGAGCAGAGGATGGGCAAGAAGGAGGTACTTGCGTTAGGAGCTCAACTGAGAGCTCTTTTGCAAGAGGGGCAGGTGAAAAAGGCTTATTCCAGGCTTGCCCCTATTCTCGCTGAGCGTACCCCTTTCCCCCTCCTTGAGCTTTTGGGGCAAGCCATTCCCCATGAGAAGGTGTCCATTTCCGAGGCTTTTCTCGAGGAGATAGCTGCCCATGGCACAGAAGGGGGTTGGGTGGTAATCGCCAGCGCTCTGCGGGAGTGTTTGCAGGCGGACTTGGCAAGAGCCTTTAACTGGGCCCACAAATATATTCTTCAGGCAGATG
>JAGGYI010000182.1 GCA_021162655.1 Anaerolineae bacterium | reverse complement strand
GCGAAGCTTGACCTCCAAGCTAGAAGTGCTTCTACGCACCTATACGGGGTTCAGCCTCAAACGCGATAATCACCCTCTTTGGCGCGCATTTAACGAGCTAAACGATCTACGTAACGATATTGTTCACCGGGCTAGGCATCCTTCGGACCAAGATGCGCGCTTTGCCATCGAGGTAACAGGGCAGCTTCTTCGGTGGTTAGATCTGGTACGTCAGAGGAACCAAAAGAGCAACAGGGCGAAACCCAGCCCTCTACATTAGATAGTTTGGACTGGCAGCAAAAGATATTGCCCTATGTCAGATTGACAACTTGAGTTCTCTTTGCTATACTTGGCGCGTGGAAGGGCTTTGGCCTTTCCAGTGTGGAGGGATGGCAGAGTGGACGATTGCGGCGGTCTTGAAAACCGTTGATCGAAAGATCCGGGGGTTCGAATCCCTCTCCCTCCGCCTTAACAACCTAGTTTTTCACGGGGAGGTGCCGGAGTGGACGATCGGGGCCGCCTGCTAAGTGGTTGTAGGGCTAATACCCCTACCCAGGGTTCGAATCCCTGCCTCCCCGCCTTTAACCTCGGTGTATTTCACTCCGGGGTTCTTTTGTGGGGCAAGAACTTGCCCCAAAGGGCTGACTGTGCTACAATATAATCGCTTTAGGAGGAGCGCCCGTACCTCAAGTGGATAGAGGGCCGGTCTACGAAACCGTTAGTTGGGCGTTCGAGTCGCCCCGGGCGCGCCTGAGGAGGGGCCTCGCAGTAAGCTGCGGGGCCTTTTCTTTTCAAGGTGGCTTCTCGGGTCATCTGTGGATATACTTGGAAACAGACGGGGAAAGGACGGCGGAAAATGTTTGATGATCTCTTTAACTTTCGGGGAATCAATTGGTGGACGCTCTTGGGCGGCTTGGGGTTAAATTATCTCATCAGCACAGCCCTCTCGTTTGCAGGCGCTTTTCTCGCCGTCAACAAGGCCACAGCCGATTTCTATCTCCGCTATGGAGCGCCTCTGATGGTTCTCGCGATGTTTCTTGCCTGTGTTCTCGCCGGCTTTATCATTGGCAAGATCGCTGACGATGTCCCCCTGAAACACGCCCTCATCTCCAGCCTGGGAGCAGTAGCTCCTCTTGTACTGGCATCTATACGAGGGCTCAACCCAATGTTGCTGATGCTGGCCCTCGTGGCCATCGCCGGCAACCTCAATGGAGGAATGCTCGCCATGCCTCGACCCAAAAATCGTCCCCCGCGAAACCTAGAATAAACCTACACAAAAAAAGGGAGCCCCAAAGGCTCCCCTTTTTCTCTATCGAGGAGATCATTCCTCGCCAAAGTACGCTGGAGTATCATCCGCCCACTCGCGGAAAACGGGGCGCAATTGCCCTTCGCCCGTCACATCCTGCTTGAGGCCATCAACCTCTGGGTCCACATAGCGAGCAAACCAGGCCTCCATTTCCCCCCGTAACTCGCGGATAAGCCCTTGGTAAGCGGGATCATCCACAAGGTTACGCCGCTCATCAGGGTCATTTTCCAGATCCCAGAGCTCGTTTGGACCATCAGGATAACGATGAACGTATTTCCATCGTTTAGTACGGATCATGCGGGTATTCCCATACTCGTCATAGATAACCACATGATCTCTTCCACTGTCGGTTTGGCCAAGCAAAATGGGGAGGAAACTCTGCCCCACAATGTTGCGTCCCTGAGGCACTGGCAACCCCACGTACTCGAGCAAAGTGGGCATAAAATCGTAAGCCGAGACCATAGCTTCCTGTACCACACCAGCAGGAATATGCCCAGGATGGCTGGCAATAAAAGGTACCTTGATAGAATTCTCATACATATTACGGGGGTTCGTGCCATTCCCCTTGCCCCAAAAGCCATGATGCCCGCAGCTAAAACCATTGTCGCTGGCAAAGATAATAAGAGTATTCTCCCGCATCCCCAACTCTTCAAGCTTGTCGAGGATGCGCCCCACATTCATATCCATAGCTGTCACTGCTGCAAAATACCCTTTGAGCATCTCACGGTTCCCCAGGCACCGGTCAGTTAAAGAGATGGCCCAAGGATGTCGTGGCTCTTGAGGACAGGACTCGAAAGGACAATCGTCATAAGAATCCACAATCTCTTGCGGATGGCAATCCCAGGGGCTATGAGGTGCGGTGTAATGCACACTCAAGTAAAAAGGTTGCGGAGTATGGGCATGTGCCTCAAGGAACTCGAGAGCATCATCAGTGATTTTGTCGGTGATATAACCTGGTTCATTGATCAGCTTGCCATCGCGAATCATCGGAGCATTATAGTAAGGGCCTCCACCCCGCTGGTGAACATACCAATGGGCAAACCCGTGCTGAGGGATCTGACTAGCACCTAAATGCCACTTTCCACAGAGTCCACAAACCCAGCCATAGCGGGCTAGCACATCAGTATAGCAAACCTCACGTTCAATATATTGGGCTACATTCGGCCAGACATTACCCTCCCGAATCCAATCGTGTACCCCATGCTGCGAAGGAATGCGCCCTGTGAGAAAAGTAGCCCTGCTTGGCGAACACACCGGCGTAGCCACGAAAAAATTGCGAAAGAGCATCCCCTCCTGGGCCAGACGGTCAATATTCGGAGTGCGGATCTCTGGGTTGCCATAACAGCCCGCTGCCCAAACTCCCTGATCATCAGTAAGAATGAAGACAATGTTCAACTGTGCGCTCTCCGCCACGACTTGCCTCCTCTACAGAGGTACATTCTTTTATATCCCTTTCCTGAATCACGTCAAGAAGCCAAGGCGTTGACACTGACCCCAGGGCATGGTATAATGCGAGCAACCTTATAGAGAATGGCAATGACGGAGAAAAGTAGCCAGGTTGAGCTCTTCAGAGAGCCACCGTTGCTGGGAAGGTGGTGAGCTTTGCCTGAGCGAAATCCTCTCCCGAGCTGTTCGCGAAAAGGCTTTTTCGCCGCTAAGCGATACCGGGGCCCCCGTTATCGGGCGTGGACCCTCAGGCGTCCCCGAGGTCTGAGCCGCGAGGCTTGGGCAAAAGTAGGTGGCACCACGAGAACTTGGCCTCTCGTCCTACATACGAGAGGCGTTTTCTTTCTAGAGCAGTGCGAAGGAGGAAGAGAAATGATCGATCTAGCCTACATTCGCGAACATCCTGATGAAGTGAAAAAGGCAATGGAAGCTCTCAACACCACAGCTCCCATAGATGAGATTTTGGAGCTAGACGCCCATCGCCGTGAGATCCTTCGAGAAGTAGAGTCCCTGCGAGCGCAACGCAACCGGGTCTCCAAAGAGATCCCCAGGATCAAAGACCCTGAGGAAAAGCAAAGGCGCATCGCCGAGATGCGTCAGGTAGGCGAACGCATCAAAGCACTAGAAACCGAACTGGGACCAGTGGAGGAACGCCTCCGTCAACGTCTTCTCGAGGTGCCCAACCTTCCAGATCCCAGCGTGCCCATCGGGCCCGATGAGAGCCACAATGTTGTCGTGCGTCAGGAAGGAGAGCTTCCCTCCTTTGATTTCGAACCCCTCCCCCACTGGGAATTGGGGGAAACTCTAGACATCATCGATTTCGACCGAGGCGTCAAAATCTCTGGCTCCCGATTTTACATCCTCAAAGGCCTAGGAGCTAAACTCCAGCGAGCCGTCATCAATTGGATGCTTGATGTTCACATTCAATTCCACGGCTATACAGAAGTGTATCCTCCCTTCCTTGTACGACGCGAATGCCTCTACGGCACGGCTCAGCTCCCTAAATTTGCGGATAACCTTTACTTTGACAGCGAGGATGATCTCTGGCTTGTTCCTACGGCCGAAGTCCCAGTAACAAACATGTATCGGGAGGAGATCATTCCAGAGGAAAAGCTACCTATCTACCACACAGCCTACACAGCCTGCTTTCGCCGAGAAAAAATGTCCGCCGGCAAGGATACCCGAGGGATCAAACGCGGACACCAATTCGACAAGGTAGAACTCGTCAAATTCGTCAAGCCCGAGACCTCTATGGATGAGCTCATGAGCCTAATCCACGACGCCGAGGATATCTGCCGACGGCTAGGTCTTACCTACCGCATCGTGCAGATGTGCACAGGAGACCTCAGCTTTTCGGCAGCGGTCAAATACGACATAGAGGTTTGGGCTCCTGGCTGCCAAGAATGGCTAGAAGTCTCTTCCTGCAGCAACTTTAAGGACTTTCAAGCTCGCCGAGCAAACATCCGCTATCGCCCTGCAGGAGGTGGCCGGCCTCAATTTGTCCACACCCTCAATGGCTCGGGGCTGGCTCTCCCCAGAACGATGATCGCGATCATGGAAACATACCAACAAAAGGATGGAAGCATCGTTGTGCCTGAGGTGCTCCGTCCCTATATGGGAGGCGTGGAGGTGATTCGCTAGCAAACAGCCCGGCTGGCTAAGCCAGCCGGGTTTTTTCTATGTTTTTGACATCCCTTCTTCTCACCTATATGATGGAGGAAAAGCCCGGCCTGGGAGGAAGCGTTGTGATCGTTGCTCTCTTTGACCTCGACGGGACCCTTTATACAGGGCACATGTTGCAGGCTCTGGCTGAACACCACAGACTACACAGAACAAACCGCTTCTACCTCTATGCTTTCATCGGTACACACTTGGCTCTTTGGCCCCTCTGGCGTAGTGGGCTTCTCTCTGAGGAGAAAATGCGCGAACTATGGGTTCGGGATATGGCCTGGGCCCTTCGTGGTTGGTCTTCCTCTCGAGCCCAAGAGGCCTTTCGCTGGATCACTCAAGAGTACATCCTCCCCAGGCTTCGCCACGACGTGCTGGAAAAACTCCGCGAACATCAAACCAAGGGGCATTATACGATTCTTCTCTCGGGTACATTTGCTCCCCTTCTAGTCGAAGTAGGGCATCAGCTGGGCGTCGCCGAGACCGTAGGCACTCCTCTTATCATTCGCCACGGGCGCTACATAGGAGCCTGCGAACTCCCTATCTGCCAGGGAGAAGGCAAACGCCAACGCCTCCTTGCCCGCCTCCAGGGTAGAGAAATCAATTGGGCCGAAAGCTATGCCTACGCCGATAGCTACACCGACATCCCCATCCTTGAATTAGTGGGACATCCCGTAGCTGTCTACCCCGATGAGCTCCTCGCCAACCATGCCCGAGAGCGCGGTTGGGAGATCTTTCTCCCCTCCTCTCAAGAAGACAATTCCTCTCCTACTTGAGGACGAAAACGCCAAGCTAACCAGATCCCCAAAGCTGCCCAGAACGTTAGATACAACTCTACACCCCATGCAGGCACCTTGCCCAAGTGGAGCATAGCTGGTGCACTGAAATCTACCAATGTGTGTAAAAGAACGGCCAACCAAAGCCAGCGTGCCTTACCTCGGACAAAGACCTGCAAAACTAACAGAGACATACCCACATGGAAAGACAAAGTCAACAACCTTTCCACTGCTCCCAGGAGGGGCTGCTCCCAGGACATGCTGAGAAACTGTTCACGTAAGGCGAGCAGTTGCTTGGCTAACTCAGGAGAGTAGAGCTTCTGAATATCCTGGGGGGTTTGAGCAGTGAGCTGTACTGCTTGGAAAATCGTCGCCAATTGCCCCAGCCCTACCAAAAGAGCGGACTCGGTTCCACCATGACCAAGACCATAGGCCACGCCATTTGCCCAAGAATAGGCGAGACGTCCTCGGAAAAACCAACGATACCCTACCCAACGCCCTATCGATTCGCAGAGCCCTGCTGTCAGGGCCAGGCCAAAGAAATAGACTACCTGGAGCAAGGTGACACCTGCTACCTTGGGCCAAAGGGCGCGATTCACCAAGCCTACCACAGGGATGCGGGTGAACATCTGAAAGATGACAAAGACAAGCGCCCCATAGAGAAAGGCCCGCCACTGCACCCTATACCTTCGCTGAAACCAAAAAATGACGCTCAAAGGAAAAAGAATCTCAATGGCCACTGCCAGGAACCAAATAATCAACACACCAGGCCGCATGAACCACCTCCTTGGCCGCTGAACTTTATTATCATAGATATTCCTTCCTCCGATGGCAAGATCAGTGAGCAACACCCAGCGCCACAGGCGCTTGCGTGCTTGACGGAACTTTCTCTCCTCCACTATGCTGTGTGCTGGGAAATTCTTATTTACTTCCAAGGGGAGGGACCGCGCATGACAGAGAAACCGATCATCACGGCATTGGAACTCACCGAATTCGAGTACACCCTACAGGACATCGGCACTGATTATAATGGTTTCAACCTTGTCTACGAGCCCGGCAGCACTTTTACACTTAAGAGCGTCGTTCTCCAAATACACACAAACATCGGGATCACTGGGGAACACGTCACCACCAGTGCCCAACTGAGCACTTTGCCCATGTTTGCCCACTATCTCATCGGCAAAAACGCTCTCGAACGTG
>JAGGYI010000153.1 GCA_021162655.1 Anaerolineae bacterium | reverse complement strand
TGGGAGAATCGCACATTCAGATCGCCACGCAGCGCCTGGCGAAAAAGTTCGGCGTGGAGGTCGAGACGGATCTCCCCACCATCCCCTATCGAGAGACGATCACCAAGGTGGCCTCGGCCCAGGGGCGGCACAAAAAGCAGACCGGTGGCCGTGGCCAGTTCGGCGATGTTTACTGCCGCTTTGAGCCCCTGGAGCGCGGAGCCGGCTTTGAGTTCAAGAGCGAGATCTTTGGCGGGGCCGTGCCCAAGCAGTACATCCCTGCGGTGGAAAAGGGCATCCGCGAGATCATGATGACGGGCGTGGTAGCAGGCTTCCCGACGGTGGACTTTCGCTGTGTGCTCTATGATGGCTCCTACCACCCGGTGGATTCGTCAGAGCTCTCCTTCAAGCTGGCCGCTCATTTGGCCTTCCGCAAGGCCATCCCTGAGGCAGGGCCAGTGCTCTTGGAGCCCATCTACAAGATCACCGTCACCGTGCCCGAGAGCTTTATGGGCGATATCCTCGGCGATCTCAACACCCGCCGAGCCCAGGTGCTGGGCATGCGCCAAGAGCGAGGGAATGGTATCATCACTGCCCTTGTCCCCCTCGCCGAGATCCAGCGCTACGCCACAGACCTCCGCTCGATGACCCAGGGCCGAGGGATGTACACGATGGAATTCTCCCATTACGACATCGTCCCCGCCCATCTGGTCGAAAAGATCAAAGAGGAGGCGGAGAAACGCCGCCAAAAGGCCCAAGAGCGGGCCGGCTGAGCAGACCGCTCACATCAAGGCAGCCCCCAGAGGGCTGCCTTTTCTCTTGCTCGACAGGGAACCCCGTTCCAAGTATACTTGCCAGAGAGCGAGGGCAGGCACCGTGAAAGTCGATCTCCACATCCACACCAGGTTCTCCAATGATTCGCTGACGACGCTGGAAGACGTCCTGCGCTGGGCCAGGCGGCGCGGGCTAGACGCCCTGGCCATCACCGACCACAACACCATCGAGGGGGCCCTGCGGCTTGCCCAGCGTTCCCCCATCCCCATCATCATCGGCGAAGAGATCCGCACCCGCCAGGGAGAACTCATCGGCCTCTTTCTCCAGGAGCCCATCCCACCCAATCTCTCGCTCCGCGAGACGGCCGAGCTCATCCACAAACAAGGGGGCATCGTCTATGTGCCCCATCCCTTGGACCGCGTCCGCCATTCGGCCGTCGGGCGAGAGGCACTGCTCAGGATCATCTCCCAAGTAGACGCCATCGAGGTACTGAACGCCCGGGTGACCTTCCCCCTCGATAACCAGCTCGCCCGCGAGCTGGCCCAACGCTACGACCTGCCCCAAGGGGCAGGGAGCGATGCCCATCAGGGGTTTGAGATCGGCCGGGCCTATGTGGAGATGCCTCCCTTTGAGGATGCGACCAGCTTCCTCCAGAGCCTTCGCCGGGCTCGGCTGGGTGGCCGCCTCTCCTCTCCCCTTGTCCATGTGGGGAGCATGTACGCCAAGGTAGCCAAGGAGCTCATCCCCTCCATGCGCTAGGAAACCGCGAAACGGAGCCGCGATGCTTGCAGACCTTCTCTTTGGAATCCTCTCCATACTTGCCAGCGTAATCCCCACCATCCTCTATGTGCTCCTGCTCTGGCGCCTCGACCGCTACGAAAAGGAGCCCATCAAACTACTGGCCATCGCCTTTTTCTGGGGGGCCGTGCCCGCAACGATCGCCGCGGCGGTCATCGAATCCTTTTTTTCCCTCTTGGGCGGCGGGCCCCTTGTCGATACCGTCATCGGCGCTCCCATCATCGAAGAATCCCTCAAAGCTCTGGCCCTCCTGGGGGTCTTTGTCCTGGCCTTTAGCGAGTTCGACGATGTCCTTGATGGCATCATCTATGGCGCGATCATTGGCTTTGGCTTTGCCATGACGGAGAACATCTTTTACCTCTTCTCCGCCCAGCAAGATCGCAGCATCCTTGGCTGGCTTTCAATGGCGCTGGGCCGTACGGTGCTCTTTGGGCTCAACCACTCAATGTTCACCTCGTTCACTGGGGTGGGCTTTGGCCTGGCCCGAAGCCAACGGCAGTTCCTCCTGCGCTTGGTCCTCATCCTTGGGGGCCTAGGGGTGGCCATCTTTGCCCACGCCCTGCACAACCTTTTTGTCAGTGGGGGGATCACCTGCTTTCTGAGCATCCTCACCAACTGGCTGGGCGTTTTAGTGGTTCTGGGCATCATCCTGCTCTCATGGCGAAGGGAGAGACGCTGGCTGGCGCTCTACCTCCCCGAGGAAGTAGAGGGAGGCGTGCTCAACCCCGCCATCCTGGTGCTGTTGCTCAGCAAACGCCAACGCCTGCGCCACATCTGGAAGACCCTCGGCGTCGCAGGCTGGGAGCAAACCCGCCTCTGGCGTCAGCTTGCCTCGGCCGCCACCGAGCTGGCCTTTAAAAAGCACCAGCAGCAGGTGCAAAAGCGCCAGGACCAGGCCAAAGCCATCGTCGCCCTCAGAAAGAGGATCCTCCAGCTTCGCCGACGCCTGGGCGAAGAGGTCCCCGCAAACACCTGCCCGCAATGTGGGCGCCCCCTGCCTGAAGGGGCAACGGACTGCCCCTATTGCACAAGCCCTGAATGAGGAGGACAGATGAAAGAACTTTGCATTGGGGTCATCGGCACGGGGCACATCGCCCAGAACTACCACCTGCCCAGCCTGCAAAAGCTGGCCGAAGGCGGGCTGCCCATCAGACGATGCGCCCTCTGCGACCTCAACAAACAGCGAGCCCAGCAGGCAGCCGAGCGCTTTGGCTTTGCCCGCGTCTATACGGATTATCGCAAGATGCTCGAGGCCGAAGCCTTGGACGCCGTCTGGGTGTTGGTTCCCATCCCGCAGATGCGCGAGGTGGCTGGCTTTACCCTGAGCCACGGTATCCCCACCCTGATGGAGAAACCCCCCGGCAAGAACAGCCAGGAGGCCCGCGAGCTCTGGGAACTGGCCAACAAGCACGGCACGCCCCACCAGGTGGCCTTTAACCGGCGCTTTGCCCCACTCTTGCGCCGCATGAAGGAGCTCCTCCAAGAAGCCGGGGAGGTCTCGGCGGTCTCTTGCCAGTTCTACCGCTACCGGCGCACCGAACCAGGCTTTGCCTACGGCACAGGGCTCCACGGGCTCGATACCCTCTGCTTCCTCAACGGCAGCGAGGTGGAGGAGGTGCATACCTACCCCAGAGCTCACAATGGGGCGCTGGTGATCCTAGAGCACGCCAATGGCTCCCATAGCCTGATGGAGATGCTTCCCCAGACGGGCATCCAAAGCGAGCGCTACACCGGCCACGCCGGGGAACGTACCGTGATGGTCGATGGAACGATCGCCTGGCTCTCCCTCTACCCGGGTTATCTCCGGTACTTTGACCAGGGGAAGGAAACGCTCAACGTGCGCGGAGAGGAGGGCCCTCCCGAGGTGGTCAGCGGTTTTTATGGAGAGAGCGCCCACTTTATCGATTGCCTCCTGCGCGGCGTCTCCCCTTCGCCCGATCTTT
>JAGGYI010000183.1 GCA_021162655.1 Anaerolineae bacterium | reverse complement strand
GGGATTGCCCACGCAGTAGCCCGGCGAGAAAGCCGGCAATGGTAGCATCCCCAGCGCCCACTGTTCCTACTACCTGGGTTTTAAAGCAGGGAGCCCAAAGTTCTCGATCCTCCCAAGTGGAAGGAGTTTGAAGATCTATTCGCCCCATGTTGTTTAGAGAGTGGCCACTGCGCAAGTAGAGACCCCGATGCCCCAATTTACAAATTAGAACCTTGGTCCCCATGCCAAGGACCTCCTGGGCAAGGGAATGGATCTCCTCGGGAGAGAGGGCATCGATCATTTTATCGGGACCAACTTGTTCAGCCAGCTCTGCGTAGCGCTCTTTGTGCAGCATATAGAGCAATTCCTCAACGCTTGGAAGGAAAAAGTCCACATAAGGAAGGACTCTGCGCAGGATGGCTGGCCAATCTGCTTGCCCACTGGGCTGTGTGGGGTCTGGCATGGCCATGTCTAGAGAAGTTGTCGCGCCAAGGGCTTTGGCTCGTTGAAAGATGAGGGTCAGTTCTTGTCCGTCATCCGCGAACATGCGTCGCATCAGGGGAGGGTAGCCAAAGTGCAGGATACGGGTATCCTCCAACAAGTGAGAAGGGATGTCTTCAGGGCCAAAAGTGTTGTTAGTTCCTGGACAGTGGAGAAAGGTGCGGTCTATCCCCGGAGGATTGATGACAATGGTGTAAGAACTAGGTTCTCCCTTGGCAATGAAAAGATGCTCTGTTAGAGAGGGATCCCACTCCTGGATGATGGTTTTCGTCAAATCCCCAATATAGTCATCCCCTAGGCGGGCGACCAGGCCTATATGCAGGCCGAGCTTATAGAGAGCCAGGCCTGTGTTGGAAACAGCGCCTCCGGTAGAGATGATTGCTGCTCCTACTTCGGTGAGCCGGCCGGGGGCGAGAAAGTTGCTGGAAGAAGCTGATTCTGGAGGAATTTGGGGGATTATATCTACGCAAAGGTGTCCTGCTACAAGCACATCGAACATGGCTACCTCCCAGGGAAAGGCGATCCTTCGGGATGATAGCATGGTTTTTGCTCACCTGCAATGGTGAGAAGGGGCTTTTCTCTGGTTGGCTGGGATGATATATTGGAAATAAGAGTGGAAGCTTGGGCCGAAGCTTCAGGAGCTGCAAGGCCCCGGAACACAGTGGGAATAAGGATGAGTGGAAACTTGGGAGTGGTGAAAATGGGCAAATGGAGGATCCTTTACCTTTTGTTCTTGGCCGTGGTTCTGCTTTGCGTAGGCTGTCGAGAGGAGCAAGTTAAAGACGAAGGGATGCAGATTTCCCTGACAAGCCCAGCTTTTCGGGATGGTGGAGTGATTCCTGCCCGCTATACTTGCGATGGAGAGAACGTCTCCCCTCCCTTGCGATGGGGAGACTTGCCTGCAGGGACCAGAGCTTTGGTGCTCATCTGTGATGACCCTGATGCTCCAGGTAAGACGTGGGTCCACTGGGTGCTCTATGATCTTCCTCCAGATGTTCGGGAACTCCCCGAAGGGATACCTCCCAAAGAAGCCTTGGAGAATGGGGCAAAGCAGGGGCGTAATGACTTTCGAAAACTTGGCTATGGAGGGCCTTGCCCGCCTGGAGGAACACATCGCTACTTTTTCAAGCTGTACGCTCTCGATAAGCCTTTGGGCCTAGCCCCCGGGGCAACGAAAGCCAAGGTTCTTGCTGCGATGGAAGGGCATGTTTTGGGAAGGGGCCAGCTCATTGGCAAGTATTCCAGGCGGTAACTGCTGCGAGGGGTTGCAAACCCCTCGCAGCAACCGTCTTTACATGTTTTCCCATCCTGAGGGGCGCCCGTTTTCCTTCAACCAGTCAAGCAGAGCAGAGATGCTCCCAGTGGCGAGAGCAATGCAGGTATCCGCGGCACCGTAGTAAAGGTTTAGGGTATCTCCGTCGGGGCCGATGGTGTATCCGCAAGGAAAAACGACATCATCGACATCGCCATCCCGTTCATAAAGTTCCTCTGGTCCAAAGATCCAGCTGTCGCTGCGCAAAAGACACCGCTCGGGTGTCTGCAAATCAAAGAGGGCCAATCCTACCCTGTAAATAGCTCCAGAGGGCGTCTGTTTGACTCCATGGTAGAGAACTAGCCATCCCTCAGGAGTCTCTATAGGTGGAGGAGAGAGTCCTATTTTGTTCGCATCCCACCAGGCACCTCGACGGGCCTCAAGGATCATCTTGTGACTTCCCCAGTGGCGTAGGTCAGGCGAATACGAGATCCAGATGTGGGCACCCAAAGGAGTGATGGGGCGGTGAATAAGTGCCCAAAAGTCCCCAATGCGGTGGGGGAGAAGAGCGGCATCTTTATCCTCTGGGGGCATGATTACACCATAACGTTCAAAGTGCCGAAAGTCTTCCGTCAAGGCCAGAGAGACGCCTGGTCCTCCTCGGGAATACGATGTGTAGGTGATGACATATTTCCCGAGTTCCTCAACATACGTGATACGAGGGTCTTCTATCCCCCAGATTTCTTCTGGGTAGTTCACAGGGTCTGGCATGAGGGTAGGCTCGGGATCTATTTGCCACCCGTCCACCCCATTTTTGGAGCGCGCAACGCAGAGGTGAGATATCCCGCGTCGATCCTCCACTCGGCAAAGAAGTAGGGTAGTGCCATCTGGCAACAGAGTGGCCCCAGCGTTGAAAACGGTGTTCACAGGGTAGGGCCAATCCGCCGCGGTGAGGATGGGATTATGAGGATGGCGATGTAAAAGGATCTCATGTTGACTAGACGGCTTTCTCATAGGCAGCCTCCGGAACCTTAATGATCTGTTCAGCTAAGCGCATTTCGAGATGCGAGAGCAAAAAGGCCAAAGTGGATTCGGCTCCTTGATTTTCATTAGCTCGATCGGGATGAAGCCCATCGCGGCACCCTCCTGTTGTCATATCGTAGAGGGGGATGCGCAGGTGATTTCGCCCCAGGAACCATTCGAAGGCGCGCCGGGCCTCTTGGTACCAGGTTTCGTCTTCAGTGATATAGTAGGCTTCGAGGCAAGCGGAGACCATGGCATACGCTTCAATGGGCTGTTGATCAAAGTACGCCCTTTCACCTCCTTTGGGGTAGAGGCCGTTGGATCCGATGGGCATAAAGAACCCTTCCTCGGAGCGCTGGATGGAGGCCAGCCATTGTAGAGATTTAAGGGCGGCTTTTACCATTTCTTCTCGGAACATCCAACGGCCGGAAAGCAAGAGGGCGTGGGGTAATCTGGCATTGCAATATGTGAGTTTGTCTTCAAACCAAGGCCAATCCTCCGAGCTGTGTTCCTTATAAGCCTG
>JAGGYI010000305.1 GCA_021162655.1 Anaerolineae bacterium | reverse complement strand
TTCCAGCTCCCTGCCACATCGACCGGCGGAAGCTGAGGCTCCTCGGCCAGGGGCGGGCGCTCCTTGCTGAGCAGCTCGCGCAGGCGGCGAGCGACGATCTCGTCGTCGCCCTTTTCCATCATGTAGGGCATCACGCGCAGACCATCGCGAAGGAGATGCATGGCAATGCGTGGCTCGCCATAAAAGAGCTCCTCGTGGATCTGGGCCGGGGTGCAGTGGAGCACGGCCGGATCCCAAGTGATGACCAGCGTCGGGGCCACGTTGGCGATCCCCGGCTGGTCGATGCGCGTCTGCACCGAGGGAAGATCGGCCACCGCCTGGCGGATGCGCTCAAGAAAGCCCTCCCACATGCGCCATTCGGCCTCGTGGTCGCGCCCAAGGATCCAGGCCTCCACCGCCGCCAAAAGCCCCATGATCTCCTCCTTGCCCGCCTTCATCGGGCGGCCCAGGGCATGGTGCGGCGCCCCGTTCAAAAAGGCCGCCTGCAGCAGGTCCTTGCGCCCCAGGACCAGCCCGGCGGATTGCGGCCCACGGAGGCATTTGCCCCCGCTATAGGCCACGGCGTCGGCGCCCATCTCTAAATAACGGTTGGGCACATCAGGACGCTGGGCCGCCGCATCGACGATGCAGGGAACGCCCTTTTCACGGGCAAAGGCGATCATCTCAGGAATGGGGATGGTGCTGTGGGCATCCAGATCGCCCACGATGGCGATCATCGCCGTGCGCTCCTCACTATAGGCGGCCTCCAGGTCCGCCCGGGTGACCACCTCCACCATGCGGACGCCCGTCATGCGGATGGCCCAATCGTAGGTGTTGCGGTGCCCCCGCTGGATGATGACCTCGTCCTTCATCCCCGAGGTATCGGGCAGGCGAGCCATCAGCTCGGGGTTGCCCCCTGCGACGCAGGCAGCCGTCAGCTGGGCAAGGGCTGCTGCGCAACCACTGGTGATATAACCCCACTCGGCGCCGGTGAGCTCGGCCAGGCGCTCGCCCACCTTTTCCATCAGCTCGTCGAGATGGACATAGTGGTTCGTCGCCTCGACCATCGCCTCGGCCACCTGCTTGAGGACCCGCGATCCCGTGATGATCGTGTAGGTACCCATACAGTTAATCAACGGCCGCACGCCCAAGCTCTCAAAGGTAGGAACCTGGCTTGTTGCCACAGTACTCGTACTTGGACTCATGCCCCTTTCTCCCTCATGATTAGTTATTGGGTTCACAACCCCAGGCTAGGGTACACCCTTTTGGGGGAAAGTCAAGCTATCTTTTGAGAGAGAAGAGAAGGCAAGGCCCAAAGCTCTTGAAAGAGGGGAGATTAGCTCAGGAATAAACCTAGCAAAGAGAAAGGGCAGTGGCTCACGCAGCAGAAATTCTGCTGTTTGGCACCTGAGAAGACAAAAAAAAAGAGAGGGAACCTCCCAAGCTGGCGGGGAGATGGAGGATAAGGAATACCCATCTCACCGCACAGGGAAACTCCCTCTCAGCCTACGCCTTAGCCCCCTTTATGCCAAGGGAACCCCTACCCCAGATGGAGCAGCTTTCCTCCCTGGTAGACGAGGACGGACATGATCCACGCCAGGAGGACTTGGTAGAGCACACTGAAGAGGGCCCATCTCGTACCATACTCTTGGCGCTGCGCTGCTACTGTGACCGCACAGGGGACATAAAGCAGAACAAAAACACAAAAAGCCGCTGCTTCCAAAGGGGTAAAATCTCGGCGCAGAGCCTGCACCAAGGCGGTATCCTCGCCTTCCTGTTCATCGCCCTCCCCTCCTAGATGGACGCCCGGGATGAGATTTATGAGCTCTCTGCACGTCTCAATAGTGGCCTCCCAAAAGCCTACGCCGATCTCCTGCAAGTCTTGCAGGATAGAGGAAGATGCCTCAGGGGGCTCGGATTCTTCGCCAAGGTAAACTTGGCTCAAGGTACCCACCACAACCTCCTTGGCAAGAAAGCCGGTCATTAGAGCACCTGTAGCTTCCCACCTGCCGAATCCTGCCGGAGCAAGGAGGGGAGCTACAGCTGAGCTTGCTTTGCCAAAGAGGCTGTCTTGCGGATCTCCCACCCCCCAAGGGAGATTCAGAAGGAGCCAAAGCACGATGGAAACAGCCACAATGATCGTCGAAGCCTTTTTGAAAAATAACGAACTGCGCTCCCAGATGTGGATAAGGATTCCTCTCAATGTGGGGAGCCGATAAGGTGGTAGCTCCAAGATAAAAGGTGCAGCCCTTTCAGCCTTGAAGAGAGTGCGCCGCAAGAGCAAGCCAGTGAGGATAGCCCATATGATCCCCAGAAGGTAAAGGGCAAAAATGAAACGTCCTGCGTACCTTCCCATGAAAGCCACCGCAAAAACGGTATAGACCGGTAGGCGGGCGCCACAGCTCATCATAGGGGCGAGCAATCCTGTAAGCACCCTATCCTTTTGGTTTTCCAACGTTCGGGTGGCGTAAATGGCGGGCACTGTACAGCCAAAGCCCAGGAGCATTGGCAAAAACGACTTGCCATGAAGCCCCAGCGCGCGCATGAGGCGGTCCATCACAAAAGCAGCGCGCGCCATGTAGCCCGAGTCCTCCAAGAGGGCCAAGAAAAAATAAAGCGAGAACAGGACAGGCGTGAAGACGAGCACCCCGCCAACACCGGCGAGCACTCCATCTACTAGCAACGATTCAACCCAGCTCCCCCCTAGCCCCATAAAGCGCAAGAGCGTGACTAGCCAGCGGGCAACGGGGCCACTAATGAGGCTATCGAGCCAATCCATATAAGGACCAGGGATTTCTGTGGTCATCTTGAAAACAAGCCACATGGCCACAAGGAAAATAGGGATGCCCAATACTCGATGGGTGACGATCCTATCCAGCTTATCTGATAAAGTCCGGCGCTCCCCAGGTGCTCGTTCCACCACTTCTCTTACCAAACCGTTGATAAAACCATAGCGCCGATCCGCGATGACGATCTCAAGCTCCTCTCCATAGATGCCCCGGAGTCGTTCGACACTCTCTTGGACCTGTTGGAGAATTTCGTTCTTCTCTCCGACTAGCTCTTTGACCCGTGAATGGATCTCCTCATCTCCCATCAGAAGGGACAAAGCCAACCAACGAGAGGGATATCGTGAAACCAGGGAGGTATGTTGCGCGATGCTCTCCTGCAGATGAGCGATCTCTCGCTCTATATCACGCCCATAATCTATGCGTATCTGCGTTTGCTCAGCCATCCTTTTTCCCCCTTCTATAGCTCTTCTCCTCTGAATAACGGAGCTCCGCCACCGAGATGAGCTGACGAATCAACTCATCGATCCCTTGTTTCTTTGTAGCAACGGTGGGCACCACAGGAACACGCCCTAGCCCTTCAGAGAGCTTGGCGATATTAATACGTAATCCCCGGGCAGCGGCGATGTCACTCATGTTTAGAGCAATCACCAAGGGGCTCTCCAGCTCCAAGATCTGTATGGCTAAATAAAGGTTACGCTCTAGGTTAGCTGCATCTATTACGTCGATAACAACATCGGGTTTTGCCTCAAGAAGGTAATCCCGCGCGATAACCTCCTCCAAAGAATAAGCGCTTAGACTATAGGTCCCAGGAAGGTCCACCACGTTGATTTCATAATCCCCATATCTGCAGAGCCCCTCCTTCTTTTCCACGGTTTTCCCCGGCCAGTTCCCCACATGCTGACGTGCCCCGGTGAGAGCATTAAAGATCGTGCTCTTGCCAGCATTGGGGTTCCCTGCCAAAGCAACCGTCAATTGTTTTGGCATTCTTGTCCTCCTCTCATGAATGATTCAACATAGATTTTGTGAGCCATACCACGTCCCAAAGCCAAACGGGTTTCTCCAAAAGCGAGGATAAGGGGCCCCTGCCCACTCCCTTGGATCACCTGGAAGGTAGCCCCCGGGACTAGGCCCAGCTCAGCAAGGCGAAAGCAGATTCCCCGGCCCCCTCGCACCGCAATGAGTCTGACGGTCTCTCCAGAAGCAACCATGCTGAGCGGCATCATCTTTCTTCCTCTAGCAGCTCAACCATGATGTTCTCCGCCTCGCTTCTACGTAGGCTAAGGTTGTACCCCTTGACCTCAAACTCGATAGGGTCTCCCAAGGGCGCCACTTTGACCACCTTGACCACCGTTCCTGGAACGATCCCCATATCCATGGTCCGTTGACGGACAAAGCCCTGTCCAGATACATGCACAACAACTCCCTTCTGGCCGAGGCCAAGCTTATCCAAGGACACTCGAGTTACGGTCTCGGCTCCTTGCGTCTCGTTCATCGTCTCCTGCATCTTGTTCATTGTCTCCTCTCCATTCTCACCCTTGCCGATCGCTGCCCTCACCTTGATTCCCTGGGCTAACCCACGAGCCAGCGCCACAAAGTGGGAACCTTTCTTCAGCAGCAGGTTCTCCTGGCCCACTGCGACCACCTCAAAAGTGCTTCCTGGACTCAACCCTTCCTCCTGTAAAAAAGCACGCGCCGCCTCATCCCCCTCATAACGAACAAAATAGGCACGCCGCCCCACAGGGAATTCCAAAAGAGAAACCGAGGGGGGAATAGACTCCTCTCCTTGAGGACGAGGAACGGGCTGGCCAAAAGGGTTCACCTGAGGGTAACCGAGGAAGGCATCTAATCGTTCCACCAGTAGCTCGGGAGTGGCGTGCTCTAATCGACAAGCAGCCTCATGGGCTTGGGAAGGCTCAAAGCCCAGCCTCTCTACCAAAAAGACTTCCCAGAGCCGGTGACGGCGCAAAATCTGACAAGCCTGGCGCTTTCCCTCCGCTGTAAGCAGAACCCCTTTATAAGGTCGATAAATGGCTAGACCTTGCTCCTGCAAGCGGCGGCACATCTCATTGACCGAAACCGGCGAAATAGAGAGCCTTCGAGCAAGCTGAGATAGAGACACCGGCTGCTCGTCCGTCTGTAGCCTGATGATAGTAACAAGGTACATCTGCACACTTTCGCTGAGGGTTGACCCATTCATTTGTTTAGACATTCCTTAAATATAAGGGGCTTTTATTTTAGGCTTACCTAAAAATAACATATTTTGAACCTCTTGTCAAGCCCCTCGCCGACTAAACGCCCACAGCGCTCCCGAGTGCATATGCTGGCCCCCGCTCTCAAACGCCCCTCTCAAAACTCGTCCGAGATACTGAGGCGAAGGCAGGCCAAACACGACAGCAACCTGAGAAAACTAAAAACAAGAGGGGCCATGTCAACCAAGTGCTCCAACACCGCGCCCCCAATTGGCCCTCACCCTGGGCAACGGTATAATAGGGAGAGAAAAAGGAGGAGGCGCCCTGGGATGCGGGTTTCGGTCGTGGCCACCGTGCTCAACGAGAGGGAATCCATCGGCAGGCTTTTGGACTCCCTCTGCCAACAGACGCGCCCTCCCGACGAGGTGGTCATCGTCGACGGCGGCTCCAGCGACGGCACCTTTGAGCTGATAGAGGCCTTTGCGCAGGGGGCACCCTTTCCCCTGCGTGCCCTGCGGCGGCCGGGGGCGAACATCTCTCAGGGGCGCAACGCGGCCATCGCCGCCGCCCAAGGGCCGCTCATCGCCGTCACCGACGCAGGGGTGCGCCTAGAAAGGGACTGGCTGGAGCAGCTCCTAGCCCCTTTTGCCACCGAGGACCCACCAGACGTGGTGGCCGGCTTTTTCGTGCCCGATCCACACTCGCTCTTTGAGCGGGTGCTGGGTGCCACTACCCTCCCCGCCCTGGAGGAGATCGATCCAGCCACCTTTTACCCCTCCTCGCGCTCGCTGGCCCTGCGCAAAGAGGCCTGGGAAGCAGTGGGGGGCTACCCCGAGTGGCTGGACTATTGCGAGGACCTGGTCTTTGACTTTGCCCTGCGCGATGCAGGTTACCGTTTTGCCTTTGCCCCCCAAGCCGTGGTACACTTTCGTCCGCGGCCCACGTTGGGGGCCTTTTTCCGGCAGTACTATCGCTACGCGCGAGGCGATGGCAAGGCCGATCTCTGGCGCTACCGGCACCTCGTGCGCTATGGCACCTACCTGGGTGTAGGACCCCTGCTCCTGGCCCTGGCGCTGGTGCATCACCCAGGGTGGTGGGCCCTGCTGGCGCTGGGGCTTGTGGGCATGCTGCGCACCCCTCTGCGGCGCCTGCGCCCCTGGTTAGAGGGGCTCAGTTGGGGGGAGCGGCTCACTGCCCTGGGGCTTGTGCCCGTCATCCGCTGGACGGGAGACCTGGCCAAGATGCTGGGCTACCCCGTGGGCGTCTACTGGCGCTGGCGGCACGCCCCCCAGCAACCCTGGCCCAAGCGCCAGTGGCGCTGAGGAACCCACTAGGAGAGGAGAACGTCCAGAAATGGGGGAGCGCATGGACCTAGCCATCATCATCGTGAACTATAACACACGCGACGACCTGCATCGTTGCCTCAGTTCCATCCGGCAGAGTAGGGGACCGCTTCACTACGAGGTGGTGGTAGTGGATAATTCCTCCTCCGACGGCAGCGCCGAGATGGTCCGCGAGAAGCACCCCTGGGTGCAACACCTGGTGGTGAACGACTATAACGGCGGCTATGCCTATGCCAACAACATCGGCCTGCGCCTCTTGGGCTATGCCCAGGGGAGGCCCTTGGAGGAGCTCCCGCGCTATGCCCTGCTCCTCAACCCCGATACGGTGCTGCCCCCCGAAGCGCTGGCCGAGATGGTCGCCTTTATGGATGCCCACCCCGACGTGGGGGTGGTGGGCCCCAAGCTGGTGCGTGAGGACGGCTCCCTCGACAAAGCCTGCCGGCGGAGCTTTCCCACGCCGGCGGTCTCTTTCTATCGGCTGAGTGGGCTGGCCAAGCTCTTTCCCAAAAGCCGGCGCTTTGGGCGCTACAACCTCACCTACCTTGACGAGAACGAGCAGGCGGATGTCGACGCGGTGGTGGGGGCCTTTATGCTCATGCGCTCCGAGGCCCTCGAGCAGGCCGGCCTGCTCGACGAAGCCTTTTTCATGTACGGGGAGGACCTGGACCTCTGCTATCGCATCAAGGAACACGGCTGGCGGGTGGTCTATAACCCCGCGGTGACGGTGCTCCACCGCAAGGGCGCGGCCAGCCGCAAGGCCAGCCGGCGGGCCATCCGTGCCTTTTACGATGCGATGAAGATCTTTCACGACAAGCACTATCGCGCCCAGACCTTCTTTCTCATCAATTGGGCGATCGACCTGGGCATCGTCCTCCTGCGCAGCATCGCCCTGCTGCTCGACCGGCTGCGTCCCCCAAGGCGCAAGCGTGTAGCCTCGGCGTAGAGGAGGGCAGAGACCATGTCGCAGAGAGCGAAAAAGCTATTGACAGTGCTCACGGTGGCCGTGGACGCCCTCATGGCCATCGCGGCCTTTTACTTTGCCTATCTCCTGCGGGCCTCTATCCCCTTCCCCACACCCCTGCGGCTGGGCCCGTTCCGCAACTATATCGCCCAGCTCATCATCCAGGTGCTCAGCCTGTTGACGACCTTTTTCTTCTTCCGCCTCTATCACCCCAAAGGGGAGCGCTCACGCATCGACCTCTTTTACAACATCCTCTCGGCCGTCTCTATCGCCACGCTGGTGGCCACCGCGCTGAGCTACCTGGCCTACCGCAGCGACCGCGACTTTACCCGTGGGATGGTCATCTACAGCTGGGCGCTGACCGTGCTCCTGGTGATGGTGGGGCGCGTCTTTAGCAGTTGGGTGAAGCGGCACGTCCGCCGCAAGCACCCCGAGAGGCTCCTCATCGTGGGCACGGGGGATGTAGCGCGGATGATCCTGCAAAAGACGCGGCAATCCCCCCAGCTGGGCTACCGGGTGGTGGGCTTTGTCAATGGCGAGGGCAACGGCGGAGAGGTGGCGGGAGTGCCCATCCTGGGCCCCCGCAGCGAGATCGAGCGGATCATCCGCGAGCACGACGTGCAGGAGGTCATCATCGCCCTGCCCGAGGCGAACCACGCCGAACTGCTCGACCTCATCTCTGCCTGCGAGAGCGAGCGGGCGACGGTGCGCATCTTCCCGGACCTCTTTCAGATCATCGCCTCGGAACTGAGCATCAGCGATCTGGACGGGCTGCCCCTCCTCACCGTGCGCGATGTGGCCCTGCGCGGCTGGAAGCTGGTCCTCAAGCGGGCCATGGATATCGTCGTCAGCGGGGCGGCGTTGATCTTTCTCTCCCCTCTTATGCTGCTCATCGCCCTGCTCATCAAGCTGGAATCCAAGGGACCCGTCTTTTACTCCCAAATCCGCGTAGGGCTGGATGGCAAGCCCTTCCCCATGCTCAAGTTTCGCTCCATGCGGGTGGATGCGGAAAAAGAGACCGGGCCCGTCTGGGCCACGCCCAACGATCCTCGCCGCACGCGCATCGGGGCCTTTCTGCGGCGCACCTCCCTCGACGAGCTGCCCCAGTTCATCAACGTGCTCTTGGGGGAGATGAGCTTGGTGGGGCCTCGACCAGAGCGGCCCATCTTTGTGGAACAGTTCAAGCAGGTGGTGCCCCGCTACATGGAGCGGCACAAAGAAAAAGCCGGGCTCACCGGCTGGGCGCAGGTCAACGGCCTGCGGGGGAACACCTCCATCGTTGAGCGCACCAAGTACGACCTCTACTATATCGAGAACTGGTCGCTCCTCTTTGACCTCAAGATCATCCTGCGCACCATCATCAACCTCTTCAAGGGCGATCGCAACGCCTACTGAGCCCCCAGGCTACCAATCCACCTTGCCCTTGACGCTCTCCACCCAGGCCTTGATCTCGGGGTCGGCGGCAAACTCGGGCGTGATGACCACCCGCCGCCAACTGTAGCCGATTAACTTGCCCTCGCGGTCAAAGGAGAGCTGGGCCACCCCAACGCGTTCCCCAGCAAAGCCCGGCCGAGAGACGTCGGCCGAAAAGAGGAGCGCCCCTGAGGGGACCGCCTCCGGCTGAAGCAAGCGCTGCCCCGCTCCGCTGATGAGGATGTCAATCCCCTGGAAGCGGCGAAGGAGCTCGCGGTCCACCTCGGGCCCAGCGTTCGAGAGCACGACGACGATATCCGCCTCGCACTGGAGCTTGGGTAGCCAGGCGCGGGCCGCCTCTGTGGGAGAGACGATCTCAAAGCCCTCACGCACACCCTGGGCGGTGAGCCCGAGGACGCCCACGCGGTGCCCACCCATCTCAAAGATGACATAGGGCAGCCCCACCAGCTCTACGCCGCCCTTCCAGTAGGCATTGGCCGAGAGCACACTGAAGCGAGCCTCTTTGATGCGCTGGGCCACCTCCTCGGGCTTGAGGATGAGATCTTGCAAGCCCAAGGCCATGGCATCGTAGCCCAGCTTGTTCATCACCTCCACGCTGCTCTTCCCTCGGCTGAGCTTGGCGGGGTTGCGGTCGTTCAACCAGGCGTTGCCTGCATCCAAAAGGAGGAGGTAATCCGCCTGAGAGCGCTCCTGCTTGATGACCGTGGCCCGCCGAGCCACTCCGCCGAGAGGGGTGCTTCAACCACAGGGCTCAAGGTATCCCCAGGTGTCATTGGTGTGCAGGATGGTCAGCGCGATGGGCTTTTGCGCCACGGGCGCCGTGGGGATCATGGCGGCCTCGCGGCGGGCATTCAGCCACATCATCAGGGCGAACCCCAAAATGAGATAGAGGAAAAAGGCCCCAATGCTGAGCCAGATCTCACGCCTAGCCTCGGAGGCGCGAGCTTCCTCCTTTGCCTCTTGGTCCGTTCTCTCGTCGCTCATCTCAACGCTCCTCCTCACCCCTTGCCTCAGGCACCGGCACGCAGGCGCTGGGCAAAGGCATCATAGGCCTCCAAAACGCGCTCCAAATCCTCGTCGCTGTGGCGGATAGAGATGGCCCCCAACCCATGGGCGACGTTCACCCCATGGAGAAGCAGCCCCAACTTGAGGGCCCGCTCGCGCAGAGAGACATCGACCAGGGAGGGATCGGTGATCTCTTCGGCGCAGGTGGGGACGAACCCCTCCCGGTGGGGGAACTGGACTCCCGCCAGCGAGCTCCCCGGTACGCAGGCATTCCCCTCCCCCGTACAGCGCACTAGGATGCCCCGATCGCCAAAGACGCGTTCGATGCCCCGGCGCAGGCGATCCCCCTTGGCGGCCAAAGCGGGGTAGATCTCTCCCTCATGGGCAATGAGGTAATCCAAAAGGGTCTTGCCGGCCAGGAGGGCCAGCGGATGGGCCGAGAAGGTCCCTCCATTGAACCAGACCCGCGGGTGGGCCCTCTCGCTGGCCAGGTCGAGCACATCGGCCCGGCCCACCACCGCCGAGAGGGGCATGCCCCCGCCGACGATCTTGCCAAAGGTGGTGAGATCAGCCTGCACGCCATAGAGCTTTTGCACGCCCGAGGCGCAATAGCGAAAGCCAGTGATCACCTCATCGAGGATGAGCAAGGCCCCGTATTTGGTCGTCAGCTCACGGGCGGTCCGCATGAACTCGGGCGTCGCCAGGATGAAACCAGCTCCACTGGGGGCGGGCTCAAAGATAAAGCAGGCCAGCTGGTCGCCATAGCGCTTAAAGACCTCCTCCAGCCGCTCGACATCGTTAAAGCGGGTGACGAGGATCTCCTCATCGGTCGTCGTGGGCACGCCCGCCGAATCCACCTGGGCATAGCCTTGCTCGCTGCGGTGCACCCCCTTGAGGGCCAGGGGGTTGGCCCCATGCCAACCACCGGCCACCTTGAGCACAAGGCG
>JAGGYI010000243.1 GCA_021162655.1 Anaerolineae bacterium | reverse complement strand
TTTACCAAAAGGATTATGCCTTTATTTATCGTGGTTGGGGCTAGCTCTAGGACGGCCTGAAGGGTCTTCATTTTGAGCCCTCCAGGCCGACTATTCGACACTACTTGGACGCCCCCGCTTTGGGCATATCCAGAACCGTCTGGAGTTGCTTATTCACATCATCGAAGAAGGCGTCCGTCGGCTCGGCTTTCCCCAACCACAAGGGATCCAAGCCCTGCTTGTAGACCTGGAAGGCTTGTTGCCCTTGGAGATTGGCAGGGTAATAGTAAGGTCCGGCTTTTCGATAAATTGAGTCATAGATCTTGAACAGGGCTTTATCGTCTTTGGTGAAACGCGTGCCCTGCAGCCTTGGGTCGTCCCACTGGTCTTTGCGGGCACCAGGACAGCCATAGGGAAGTCCTCGCAGGACAGAACCCTCTTTGTCGACCAGGTAAACGATAAAGTCGAAAGCCTCGCGCTTGTGTTTGCACTGGCTCGTGATGCATTGGCAGTCCAGTTCCGAGTGGGAGCCCAGGACCTTCGAAGGCCCCTTGGGCAGCTCAGTCACCCACCACTCTATGGGCCATTCCTTCTTGGCCCGCATGGTATTGCTCACCCCTGGCCCGCCCCAGCAACCCGTCTGGAACATGGCCACTCTGCCGGCAATGAAGAGCTGATTGAAGCCCGATTCCAGAGCCTCGGGAGTGGGGCAAACCTTGTATTTCTGGTAGAGATCGGCGACCCAGCGAAGGGCCTCTTTGGTCTTTGGCTGGTTGACCATCGCTTTTGTGCCCTCGGGGTTAATCATGTCGTACTCGTACCCAGAGAAACAGCGAATAAGCATCACGATCAGGCGCCCTGTCGAGGGGAGAAAGCCCCACATATCCACCTTGCCGTCTTTATCTGTATCCCGAGTGAAAAGCTTGGCCGTCTCTAGGAGATCATCGAGAGTCCAATTCTCGTTCGGCTCGGGCACTCCCTCCTTTTCGAAAAGGGTTTTATTGTAGACGAGCATTGCCGTACCGGGGTGTATGGTTTCAGGCAGTCCATAAATCTTGCCATTGTAGCTGGCAGAAGGCCAGGCGTTTTCATAGTAAGCACTTTTGTCGAAATTGGCACTCTCGATGAGGTCATCCAGCGGCGTAGTGATGCCCATATCAGCATACTGATAGTGGTTCACGGAGCCGATAGAAGTCCAACAACTATCCCCGATGGTCCCTGCGGCGTGCATTGCCATCACTTTGGGCACATATTCAGGATCGCCCCCAGGGATCGGCTCTAGCTTGTACTTCATATTAGGATGAGTGTCGGAAAACTCGATGAGCGCGCGATCGTAACGGGAGCCAAGATCTCCCGCCCGAAGCATGTGCCGAAGGACGATGACCTTGGCTGCCTCTTTGACAACGACCGTCTCTTTGACGACTTTTTCCACAACTCGCGTTACCTCAACAGTCTTGGGTTTGCAAGACGCCAGGAACAAACCCATAGCCCCCATGATCCCGCTACGTAACAACTCTCGCCGAGACAGAGATCTCATGATATCCTCCTCCTACACCTCACCCAAAACCCTAAAAAAACCGCTACCCTGTCGTTGTCGTTCCGTTCGTCTGCTAAACAACCTCCTTTGTAAACAAAAAGACTATTGACAAAGAGTACAACCCTTTTATAAACTAGTATAAAGGAATTTTCGGGCTTGGTTTCTTGAAAATTTCTCGATTTTCTCTCAGGATGAACGGTGACGTATAAGGAGCCTAGGGTGGTTTTCACCTATGAAAATTTGGCGCGTTACGTGCGAGAGGCTCTTGCTCACTTTCACGATCCCGCTTTCCTTCAAACCTCGCCTTTGATTGAGTTGCTCGACCCAGGGGCAACAAGCGAAGAGCTTCAGGACCTACTGCGCAAAAAGATCGAGAGCCTTCGCCCTGACCCTATCGTGCCGCCAGAGCGACCAGAGTGGATGGCCTACCGGATCTTGCAACGCCGTTACCTCCATCTGGAAAGTCCCTACGCGCTCTGCGAAGAGCTGGGCATCAGCGTGGCTAGCCTCTATCGCTATCAACATCAAGCTATGGAAGCCCTTATTGAAAGCCTCTGGCGAGAGGCAATAAGGCGTGGGAAAGCTAACCTGACAACCAAAGAAGATTCGCTCGGGGCAACCTATCTAGAGCGTTCTGTTTGTGAGCCCATAGATATCAGAACCGTTCTACAAAGTGTGCAGCAAATTTTCGCTCGCTTTGCCAGCCAGGAAGGACTTGGTTTCTCTATCACTTGGCCCTCTTCTCCTCTCGTTTTGTATGGCGATCCCGCTGTTTTTCACCAGATCATACTCAATATGTTGGTGGGGGCTGTGCGGATCGGTATTGAGGAAACCCTACATCTGGAAGTTCAGCGCCAAGGCAGTAGCGTTTGCTGCCTCGTAAAAGGTGCATGTTCGTCAAAGCCTTTGGATCAGAATATTCTAAAACAGTCCGAGCTTGACCTTTGCCAGAAATTGCTCGGTATCTATGGCTCTCAGCTCCAGGTTAGAAAGAGGGAAGAGAACATTTCGTTGAGCTGTCTCATTCCCTCTATTAAGCCACCCATTGTCCTGATCGTTGAAGATTATGAAGATGCAAGGC
>JAGGYI010000009.1 GCA_021162655.1 Anaerolineae bacterium | reverse complement strand
CTTTCTTACTAACTCAAGAGCCTCTTCCCCTAAACCCCCTTGGCCAGCACATGTTGCTTTATTGCTGGCCGAGGAGGGTTTATCTTGAGAATCGACGATGAGATGTGGAAATGAACTTTATCTTTTTCTTTCCGGACGAGATGCGGGCGGAGAGCGTCTCTTGCTATGGGCATCCTCTGGTAAAGATGCCCAATTACGACCGTCTGGCTGCCGAAGGGGTGCGTTTCGATCAGTGCCATGTCCAACATCCCGTTTGTTCCCCCTCGCGTTGCAGCCTGATGACAGGGTGGTATCCCCACGTAGCGGGGCATCGCACCCTCTGGCACTTGCTTCGACCCCACGAACCAAGTCTCTTTCGTTACCTCAAAGAGGCCGGGTACCATATCGAGTGGCATGGGAAAAACGATCTCTACGCCATCAACTACTTTCCTTTGGCAGTAGACCATTGGGACGCCTCAGAAGGCTCCCATATGGGCCCTAACCCTTATTCTCTAGATGACCCAGCCTATTACAGCTTTCTTTTTGAGCCTTTTTCTGGTGGCCTTTATGAAACTCGCGACATGCGCATTGTTCAGGATGGCATCGAGTTCCTCCGCTCTTACAAGGGAGAAAAACCCTTTTTCCTCTACTTTCCCCTCTCGATGCCCCACCCACCTTATGCTGCTCCCCAACCCTTCCATGACATGTACGATCCCGATGATCTCCCCCCTCTTCGCCCGGCTGAAGGGAAAGGACGGCCAAACTTTCACCAGCTTATCCGTCAATACCGCCGGCTGGACCAGCTACCAGAACAGCTTCTCCGCAAGATCCAGGCTGTCTACCTCGGCATGAATAGCTACGTCGACTGGATGCTAGGAGAGCTTCTCAATGCCCTTGATGAGACCGGCCTCGCTGAAGAAACTACAATCATCGTCTCCTCAGACCACGGAGATTGGGCAGGCGACTACGGCCTAGTCGAAAAATGGCCCGGTGCTCTGGACGATACCATGACCCGGGTTCCTCTAATCATCCGCATGCCAGGGAATAAGGCAGGACATGTAGTACACGAGCCCGTGGAACTTTTCGACGTCATGGCCACCGTTCTCGAACTTGCTGGAATCCAAGCGCGCCACACTCACTTTGCTCGCTCCCTGGTTCCTCAGCTCAAGGGCGCCCCAGGGGATCCAAAGCGTGCCGTCTTTTGCGAAGGGGGTTATGACCTCCATGAGCCCCATTGCTTCGAAGGGCGTTGGGATAAATACGATATTCCCCGAACCCCGGCTCACATTTACTGGCCCAAAGGACTGCAACAACAAGAACACCCCGAAAGCGTCTGCCGAGCGACAATGATCCGAACGTTGGAATACAAACTTGTTCGCCGCTCCAATGGCCAACATGAACTTTACGACCTACGAACGGACCCACGCGAGTTGGTAAACGTCTATGGAGAGGCGACCTACAGGTCCATCCAAGAGGAACTGGAATCCCGACTTTTGGACTGGTACATTCACACGTCCGACGTGGTCCCGTTCGACGAAGACCCCCGAGGCCTTCCACCATACCCCATTCCCCATCGAATGGGCACCTAAACCATGTATCCTTTTTGCAAGCACAAGAAAAAGTTCGGGAGGAAAAAAGTGTCTAGGCCAAACATCCTGCTCATCACAACAGATCAGCAACATTGGAATACTTTGGGAGTAATAAACCCCAAAATCAAAACACCAGCACTAGACCGCCTAGCCCGAGAAGGGGTACGTTTTGAGCGCGCCTACTGTGCCAACCCCGTTTGCTCCCCCGCCCGATCCAGCATTCTTACCGGGCTCTATCCTGCTTGGCATCATTGCTGGACCATCGGAGTTAAACTACCAGAGGACATTCCAACCGTCACGGATATTCTGCGCCAAAACGGTTACCGCACTATCCTGATCGGTAAAGCGCACTTTCAACCTCTTGCATCCACGATTGCGAGCCCCTCTTTAGAGTGCCAACCTGTTTTACGCGACCTGAATTTTTGGAGGAATTTTCACGGGCCTTGGTACGGTTTCGATCACATCGAGGTCGCTCGCAACCATGCTGACGAATCTCATGCAGGGCAACACTATGCCATCTGGATGGAAGAACACGGCCTAGAGAACTGGCGAGACTACTTTCAGCCTTGGCCACCAAAGCCATCCCCGCAGAGGCGTCAGCGGCATTTTTACTGGGAACGCCTCAAAACCTCCTGGGATCTCCCTGCTCGCTTCCATTACAACACTTGGACAGGAGAGCGAACTATTGCGAACATAGAGGAATGTGTCCGAAAGGGACAACCCTTTTTCCTCTGGGCGAGTTTTCTAGATCCACATCCTCCCTATCTTGTCTCTGAGCCTTGGGCCTCTATGTACGATCCAGAGGATATGGAACCAGGGACACTCGCTCCTGGAGAAAAACTCTCTCCCCACATCGCCAAAACCCAAGAAGAAGACCCGGATTTTTCCGCCTTTAGGGAGACCTTTGGCGTACATGGCCTCTTTCACTCCCACCGTTTAGACCCTTGGGACGTACGCCGCTATATGGCCGCCTATTACGGGATGATCAGCTTTGTAGATGACCAGATTGGCAGGATCCTCGAGGCTCTGGACCGTCTGGGCCAGGCAGAGAACACTTTGGTCATCTTTACGACGGACCATGGGCACTTTTTAGGGCAACATGGTCTGGTCGATAAAGGACCTTTCCACTATGAAGACCTTCTGCGTATCCCCATGCTCGCTCGTTGGCCGGGAGTGATCCCAGAAGGCCAGGTAAGCCATGCCCTACAATCACAGGTGGATTTTGCCCCCACCTTCCTCGCAGCCGCTGGAATCCCTATCCCTGGCCTCATGCAAGGGGTGAACCAACTAGACGTGTGGCGTGGAGAAAAAGCCTCTGCGCGGGACCACGTTATCATTGAGAACCGCATGGAGCTCACTAGCATGGTCCTGCGTTCCTACGTCAACGAGCGTTACAAAATCACAGTATACCGAGAACAAAACTATGGTGAGCTCTTTGACCTAGAACAGGACCCTCAAGAGCTACACAACCTATGGGATGACCCAGCATATTTGGAGCTTAAGATGCATCTCCTTCACAAGATGGTACAAGCAGAGATGAAACGTGAGCCAAGCAGAATGCCCCGGGTTGCTGGAGCTTAGGCGAGGAAAATTGAAATGGACGAATACCTTCAAGAGACAGACCCTCTGCTTTGGCGCTACTGGCGACGGCGGATATTCTTGATTTGCTGGGTAACCTACGCCCTCTATTATCTGGGACGAGTCAATTTGGCTGTGGCAATACCCGAGATCCGCACGCAGTTTCACTGGAGCAAAGCCTCAGTAGGCCTTATCGGGAGTGCTTTCTATTGGGTTTATGCAATAGCCCAGTTTATCAACGGACAACTAGGGGATCTCTTTTCTGCTCGTAAATTCATCGCCATAGGCCTAGCCCTCTCGGGCTTGCTAAATTTGCTCTTTGGGTGGCAAGGAACGCTCTGGGCCATGATTCTCCTCTGGGGGCTCAATGGATGGCCCCAAGCAACTGGCTGGGGACCAATGATTAAAACCCTTTCCCGCTGGTTTCCCCCAGAGCAAAAAGGCAAAATTACTGCTCTCTTTGCGCCCTGCTACGTGGCGGGCAATACGCTCGCTTGGGCACTTGGGGGATGGTTGATCGCTTCTGCCGGATGGCGATTTGCCTTCTGGATCCCCGGAGGCATCCTGCTCCTCTGGACGGCCATCTGGTATTGGGGAGTCAGAGATTCCCCCGAACAAATCTTTAGAGGAGAAACTCGGCAACGCCATGACAGGCGCTCTCGGTTGCGCCTCCAGCAAGCTCTGCTGACTCTGCTGCGCACTCCTCTCTTCCGCTGGGGAGCAGGAACGTGTTTCCTCTCAGGAATGATCAAAGATGGCTTGACGCTTTGGGGGCCAACATATCTCATAGAAAAACAAGGCATGGATGTCACCATGGCAGCTGCGGTAGCCGTCATCATTCCTATTGCAGGAGCACTAGGAGCTGTAACTGCAGGAGGATTGGTCCACCGTCTCAGAGGGCGCGAATGGCCTGTGGTAGGAGGGCTGGCTTTATTGATTGTTTTCAGCGTTCTGGGATTGTACTGGACTGGCCTTTTAGGTTGGAAAAGGGTAGCCCTCCTCATGCTCACTGGGGCAGCTTTCGGCAGCCACGGAATGAATGCCCTGCTCATGACCTCGCTTCCGCTAAGCCTGGGGCCAAGAGGGGCCGTTTCCTCGGCAGCAGGGACGTTCGACTTTGCCTCTTACGTCGGTGGCGGGCTGAGTGTAGCTTTAGTGGGTGCTTTACAAGATTGGCAGGGGTGGAATGCCGTTTATGGCTGGTGGAGCCTTGTCGCCTTTGGTATAGGGCTTTTAGCTCTTGGGGAAAGAAAAAGGGAGAAGACTTCTAAGTAAAGTCTTCTCCCCCTTTGCAAGCCCGATTAGCTTTCCTGACTACCCGAGCTAAGAATCTGTTCCATCTTTTCCCGGTGTTCCCAGAGAAGAATGCAAGCATTCGTTCCCAAACCAAGCAAAACAGCAACAGGCAGAGAAAGCCCGATGCAGCGCTTTGCACTCGCACAGATGAGGGCTAGCGCAACCAGCAACCCAAAAGAAATGACCCAAGCGCTCATCTTCCGCATTGCTCTCACCTCCTACTCCTCCGCTACTTTGGTAGCGTTACGATGGGGATGCTGGCTCGGGCCGCGAAAGGCTATAAAGATTTGGAGCGATGAAACCAGATCCTCCACCTTAGGCTTTTCTATAGCATAACATAATATGAAGAAAGAGTCAAGAGAAAAGCCGAGGGAAGCCACTTATGGCATACCTTTTTAAAGGAGAGACGAGATGCTCAAATTAAAATGGTTGAAAAACTTGCTCGGGCTTATTTCCCTACTCAGCCTGTTCTATCTCTTGCCTGTCGCTGCAGACCAACCCACCACCAAGGGAATCTATCTCAAAGGTATCCAAGCTGCCTCCATTGAAAATGCCTACCTTAAAGCCGTAGCCGTTCCGGAAGGTTCCATCGTTCTTGGGACCACAGGTGGGGATCCCAACATCATAGGAGATGAGAACAAGCCCCTACTCTGGGGATTCCCCGACGGCAGCACAACGGGCTATTCTTCCATTCGGATCATCAAAAACGGCGAAACACGAGACTATGCCCTTTACCGCCAGCCACGCCTCTCTGATCCCGCGGTTGAGGAAGGAGCTCTTGTCGTACGCTGGCGTCTGGAGGACGTTGTGATCACTCAACGCGTCACCCTCGTACTTAATCCCTATACAAATCGCGAGGACCTTGCCCTCTTTCACTACACATTGAGCAATGAGGGAAGCTCTGCGGTCCAAGTGGGGCTTCGTTGCATGTTGGACATCATGGTTGGAGACAATGACTTTGCTCCCTTCTTCCTACCGGGGGTGGGCCAAGTGACCACAGAGCGCGACTTTTACGGAGAAGATATCCCCTCTTACTTTAAAGCATTTGAATCCCCCGAGTACGCCCAAGACAGTTTGCGTGCCCAAGGCATTCTCAAAGGCTTTGGCATGACTCCACCAGATCGCTTTGCTCTAGCCACATGGGACGCTTCTCGCGGGGAGGGGCAGGGTATTATGAATTCTCCTTGGGATTACACAATCACCCCAGGAGCAAAGATTGGGGATAGCACCATAGCCTGTTGGTGGAATCCCATCTCCCTGGCCCCTGGGGAAACCAGATCCTATCAATTTGGCTATGGCCTGGGAGGATCTGGAGGAGGAAACATTTGGCTCGATATGCCTGCCAAGCTCACCTGCTCCAATCTCCAGTTCACCGTAACAGCTTGGGTCTCGAATACGGGGACGGAAACTCTGATGAATGGACAGGCAACCATCCAGCTTCCAGCAGGGATTCACCTAGCACCTGGAGAGATCGCATCCAAAGCACTCCAAGATATCATCCCCGGAGCGACAGGCTCGGCAAATTGGCAGCTCGTCGCAGATGTACAACCAGAGACCAGTTGCGAGATACGTGTGCAAGTGACCTTTGCTAACACCGATCCATTTACAGCTCAGGGGACCGTCCTAATTCCTCATTGTTTGCCCACACTTACTCCCACAGTATCCCCCACCCTACCGCCTCCCTCTCCCACACCAACTCCGGCGCCGGAGGTTCCGGAAGCAGGTTCTCTTGCGCTTCTTGCAGCAGGGCTAGCTGGGCTGGGGTTCGCTCTTTGGCACCGGCGCCATTAAAGCCCTCTACTCCTTGGTTCCTGCCAGTCTCAGGGATGCCTTCAGGCATCCCTTTTTTACATTCTTGTTACATTCTCGTCATCGTCCGGCAATAACCTCCCTTCATAATCAAAGTGCAGGAAACAAAATTCCAAAGACATAGGAGGTAAGGACGATGAAATGGAAATACCCGCTGATCATTCTGGCCCTATTGCTCTTGGGGACACTCGTCGCTGCACCATTCGTCCTGGCAGACGACCCACCCGCCCGTAGGCCTCAAGGAGGCGTCTTTCTGATAGGGAAAATCAAAGAGATAGGGGAAGACAGCTTCCAAGTACAAACTCCCGAAGGGCTTTGGACAGTAACGGTCACCAACGAGACAAAGATCAAAATCCCCGGAGTAGAGAATCCCTCTCTCGAGGACCTCAGGGAAGGTAAAGGCGTCCTCGTCAAAGGCCAAGTCATCGTTGCAGGGCAGATGCAAGCCACATTGATCACTGCTCCCAAGGAACGAGAGAATCGGCCCTATGCGAAGTTGATCCAAGTTCTCCGCCGTGCTCGTCGTCTAGAGAAGAGCGTCCGCGGCAAAGTGCTGAATGTGGCGGAATCCTCCTTCTCTATGCAGGTAGGAGAGGAAGAACTCACCATTCAAGTGAACGAGGAGACCGTCTTCCACATTCCCGACGTCTCGGAACCCTCTCTGGCAGACCTGGAGCCTGGCCAGCTAGCAGTAGTGCACCTATTGCCAGGGGAGGAACACATCGCCAGATCCGTAGCCGTTGTCTCCAAGGAGCAGATGAGGAGAATCCATGCGGAAATCAAGCTCCTTCGCGCAGTGCGTCGCGCAGTGGGCTCGGAAGGTCTTCGAGGTCAAGTCAAATCTATCCAAGGAGAAACTCTTGTCCTCAGCCTTCCCCAAGGTGAAGTGACCATCCACGTGAATGAAGACACCCGCTTCGCCGTACGCGGCAAAGAAAACGCCTCCTTAGAAGACATCCAGGTGGGCGACACGCTCCTCGTGCTAGGGAAGCCAGACCTCTCTTGCCCCATCAACGCCTCGCACATAGTGGTCTTGCCCGAACATCCTCCTACGGAGGAATGATCGGGATACAAGGGGGGAGAGGCAGCTCAGGGCAAAGCCACTGAGCTGCCTCTTTTTATTTTATTAGACAAAACCTCCTCTATGCGCTATGATTCTCTATAACTTTGCAGGAGGACGGCACCATGCAGAGCAAGCCGCGGCGGCTAGGCTTCTGGATCGCATTTTTTCTGACTTGTGTAATGGCAATGGCTTTTGTACCTGCTCTCGCAGAGGGGCCTATCCCTTACAAAGCCCTCCTCGCGGATGAACCATCCGAACACACCACAACCCTCCAAGTGGACAGCGGCATTCCTTACGGAGGCCTCAAATCATGGAAGCAAGGAGACCAGGCAGGCGTGGTGCTTCAAGCCTCTATCCTGCAATATCCCCTGCAAGTTCAGCAAATAGAATGTTACATAATGGCGCTCCCAGAGTCAGCATCCCGTACAGTGGTTCTCCGCGGGCACATCTACGCGCTATCTGAGGGGAGCCCCGGAGCCCTCTTGGGCTCGACAAGGCCCCTTACGATAACCCTAGGAAACTCTCCCGCTTGGGTCTCTCTTGTTTTCCCCACAGAGGTTCTCATTCCCTCCGCGCAAGCCTTTTTCGCCGCTGTCGAATATCTTTCAGGAAGCGAAGGGGACACCCCTTCCCTTGTTTTTGACCTTTCTGAAAACATCCCCCAGAACATCTGCTATTACCGCGAGGGTACCGCTCCTTGGAAGGAGCACTATGCTTTTTGGAACCAGCCCAACGAGCTGGGCTACCCTATAATTCGAGCCCAAGTGGAAACTTCGGGTGGCCCAGGAGATCAGACAATACTAGAACCTGAGGCAGACGCCTTACTAACCTCGATCAGACCAGAAGCCAACTATGGAGAGCACTACTATCTAGGCACGGGGGAGCGCACTCGCTGGGGTGATTACCAAGGAGAGTGGCGCACCTTACTTCGATTTCCCGTGCCCACCCCACCAATTGCAGGGGCAACTCCCTTGTCCGCTACCTTGCGCCTCTATCACTACTCTG
>JAGGYI010000098.1 GCA_021162655.1 Anaerolineae bacterium | reverse complement strand
CCTTGATACTATAGGCGACAAAAACTGAGGTGAGCCCTCCTATGAAATACTGCCCCTCTGCCCCGATATTAAAAAGCCCTGCCCGGAAACCAAGGGCCACCGCTAGCCCCACTAAAATATAGGGGGTCGCCGTGACGAGGCTCTCCGTCAGTGGATAAAAAGCCTGCGGGAGAAGGGAAGGATCTCCTCCCAGCCAAGCCCGCACAGCTGCCATCATCTGCGCAGGGTTCCCTATAGAGCCCTCGAAAAGGGCAAAATAAGCTGTGCTCACCGACTTCCAGGCAGCCTTCAGGCCCACCATCGGCTTTTGGAAAAAGTTCAAGTGAATGGTGACCCCAGGCCCCAGCTGAGGATAAAGCTTGCGGGCTTCTTCTAAAGAGATCTCGGTTTCCGGATCCCGCACCTCCTTGACCACCCTCAAATCACGACCATCCACCTCCACCAAATCCCCGATAATAACTTCTGGAGGATGGTGCCAGAGGGCCTCCTCAAGGGAGATCTGCGTCTCTGGATCGGTAAAGGGCACAGCAACCCGCCTGGGTATCCGCGTGAAGGCATGGATCACCTCCATATCCGAGAGGACGATGATCACCGCGCCCACCAGAAGGGCAGTCAGAATGGCCAAAACGGGCACTAGCAATGCTTGGACCTTTCCCTCCTTGGGTGCAAAAAGCTCTCCCAAGGAAACGCCCCTTGCTGGTACACCGCTCTGATCGCCCGCGCTTCTTTCCGTTGTCATACCCTTCTCCTCAGCTGCCCAAAGCCTCTGGCGAAAGCTCCACTCCAGCCATCAGCAAGCCCAATTGTTCACGAGAAACCTTCTCCGCAGGGACAATAGCCATGACTCGGCCTCGATACATGACGATGATACGGTCAGAGAGCTCCATGATCTCATCCAACTCGGAGGAAACAAGAAGCACCCCCGCTCCCTCATCGCGCTTCTCGACAATGCGCCGGTGAATGTATTCAATTGAACCTACATCCAACCCTCGCGTAGGTTGAGAGGCAATGAGCAACTTGATAGGCCGATTGAACTCTCGGGCAACAATCACCTTCTGCTGGTTGCCCCCAGAGAGATTGGCCACCGGCACCTGCACTCCGGGCGTACGCACATCGAACTCTTGCACCAATCGTTCGGCCACGCTGAGGATTACCTTTTCTTGGAGGAAAATCCCCCGCGCGTAGGGGGGCAAATAGTAGGTGTTCAGTACAAGGTTATCTGCCACAGAGAAGCTGAGCACAAGGCCATCCCGTCGGCGATCCTCCGGAATGTGGGCCACACCGCGCTCGGTAATATACCGAGGAGAGGCTCCCGTCGCCTCCTCACCCACGATCTGCACTCGCCCAGAGAGGATAGGACGCAGGCCCGTAAGAGCCTCCACCAGCTCTGTCTGTCCGTTCCCCTGCACCCCCGCCACGCCGACGATCTCTCTCGCACGTACCTGAAAGCTCACGCCCTGCACTGCCAGGTTCCGACGATCATCAAGAACGTGCAGATCCTCCACGTTCAAAACGACTTCCTTTGGCCGAGCCGGGGGCTTGGTCACCGTCAGAGAGACCTCCCGTCCTACCATCAACGCTGCCAAAGAGCTCTCGTCTGCCTCATCCGGGGTAGTGACCCCCACTACCCGTCCCTGGCGCAGGACCATAATCCGATCGGCCAGGGCCAGCACTTCCTTTAGTTTATGGGTGATAAAGATCACCGATTTACCCCGAGCTACCAAAGTGCGAATGATCTTGAAAAGCTCCGCCACCTCCTGAGGGGTGAGAACGGCCGTAGGCTCATCGAGGATGAGGATATCTGCATTGCGGTAGAGCACTTTGATGATCTCCACCCGCTGTTGCACCCCAACGGGCAGAGTTTCCACCACGGCATGGGGATCTACTTCCAACCCATACGTCCTCGAGATCTCTTGAATACGCGCCGCCACACGTTGTCGATCCAGGAAAAAACCCCAGCGCTTTGGCTCGGTGCCCAACATGACGTTTTCAGCCACCGTCAATGGCGGCACCAACATAAAATGTTGGTGAACCATCCCAATGCCCTGGGCAATCGCATCGCTGGGACTATGGATCTCCACTTCTTGCCCACGGATGAGGATCTGTCCTTCGTCGGGGGTATAAAGGCCATAGAGAACGTTCATCAATGTTGTCTTGCCCGCCCCATTCTCACCCAAAAGAGCCAAAACCTCCCCTTCATAGAGCTCCAGATCCACCCGATCGTTGGCGACTACCCCAGGGAAAACCTTGGTAATCCCTCGAAGCTCCAAGACAGGGGGAGATTGCTTGTTTGGCCCGCTCTTCATGCTCTCTCACCTTTCGCCTGAGCACAGGAGGGACCAACGCTTGTGGTCCCTCCTGGCATCAACAACAAATTTCGCCCAACATCTTGGGGCGTTCACTCGCGCCCTCGAGCTAGAGCTTCATTCGCCTTCCTGACCGCCTCATCAAGGGCCTCCTTAGGAGTGGCCAACCCCTCAAAGACGGCAACCATGGCATCTTGGATGTAATCGCGGATCTCCTGCTCACCCCGCACACCTGGTTCTGGATAGGCATAGGGGATGATCTCCTCGAACTGTTGCTTGGCAATGGGGTTCGAGGCAAAGTAATCTTCGAGGAGAGCCGCTGCCGAGGCCCGCACAGGCATATAGCCAGACTTGGAGCCCCACTTGGCCGTCTGTTCTGTATCGGTAAAGAACTTGACAAAGAGCCAAGCCGCCTTCTGCTTGGCCGGTGTGGTCTTAAAGATGCAGAAACTGCCACCATAGAGAACGGTCTTGGGATGCTCTGGGTCAGACTGAGGGATGATCGTCTGCCCCCAATCCTTGACCACGTTGCCACTCTCTTCGATGGCCTTTTTGTAATAGTACGTTCCCGAAGTAGACGCCATCGTAAAAGCCACGTTCCCCTTGGCGAACTCGGCTTGGTCAGCATAACGGCCCTCAGGCTTGTATGCTGCACCTGCCTCAATGAGCCGCACCATCATCTCCAAGGCCTCCACCGCCTCCGGACCATTGAAGATAGCCTTGGTCTGATCCTCGTTCAGCTGCGTAGCGCCACGGCTATAGAGCCAAGCATCAAAGGTCGAGGCCGACTCATAGTAGGCATACCCTTTCTTGCCCGTCTTCTTGGTGATGTCGATGCACATCTTTTCGAACTCTTCCCAAGTGCGCGGCGGATGATCGTAGCCGGCCGCTCGAATCAGATCCATGTTGTACCACATACCCACCGCACTCTTGGTGAAGGGGAAGGCATAGTATTTGTTGCCATACTGGGGGAAGCGGCACTCGGCCAGATAACCGGGGAAGATATCCGCCAGATCCTCGGCAGTGAGCCCGATCTCCGGATCGTTGATATATTGATCCAACTCTACCACTGCATCAGCCTTGAGGTACTCGGAGATCATCGAAGGGTAAGAAACCGCGCAATCGGGCGGCGTGCCCGCAGCGATAGCAGCCAGGAGCTTTTTATAGAGGTCCGTATAGTTCCCCTGGTAGACGGATTCCACCGTGATCTCGGGATACTTGGCTTCGAACTCTTTGATGATCTCTTCTAGCAGCTTGCCGCGGAAGCTCTCCGGAGCTTGGGGATGCCAGAAGGTGATGGTGACCTTCTCGCCAATGATCGAAGAAGTATCTTCCTCACCCTTGGGCTTCTCTCCCCAGCCTGTCCAGACCTTGCCGGCGATGACCTGCTTGCGCAGCTCTTTGAGCTCATCCTTTAGCGACTGAGGAACATCATCATCGAACTCGTGGAAGGGAGCCAAGCCAACGCCATTGTTCGCCAGGGTACCGACATAGGTGCCCCCTTTGAACGTCCCATCCACCACCTGCTTGATGGCCTCAAAGACGGCCACATCCATGTTCTTCATCACCGAGGTGAGGATGACGTCCTTGTACTCGGGAGCGCTGATCACCATATCCGTATCAACCCCGATGAGCATGCCGCCCCGCTCCTTGACCACCTCGGCTGTACCCAAGCCCACGGGGCCCGCCACCGGCATGATGATGTCAGCACCCTCATCCATCAAGCTCTCGCCCGCACGGCGGCCATCAT
>JAGGYI010000222.1 GCA_021162655.1 Anaerolineae bacterium | reverse complement strand
TGAACAGGCTTTTTACATGGTGGGGACGATCGATGAGGCAGTGGAGAAGGCCAAGACGCTATGACGGAGCCGACTCCTGCGGTTGACTATGTGAATCTTTACATCCTGACCCCTGAGGAGGTGCTCTACGAAGGCCAAGTGCTGTGGGTAGAGGTACCCTTGGAGGATGGACTTCTCGGGGTTTGGCCGGGGCACGCCCCTCTTGTGGCTGCATTGGGTGAGGGGGTGGTGCGTTATGATACGGGGGAAGGCGTCCGTGAGGTGGCAGTGCGTCGAGGTGTATTGCGCATTGGTATCGAACGTTGCGCGATTCTGTTGAGCGCCTGGGGGCAGCAAGCCTTGCCTGAGCAGCAAGGAGATAAAGAAGAACTGGCTGCTGAGTTGGAAAAGGCGCTTTTCGAGACGCTATCTGAACAAGAGGTAGAAGAGTTGCAGAAGGAGTGAGATGTCCACCTGGGGATGGGGGGCTTTGTGGTTTCTAGTTGGTTTTCTTGTAGCCTATGGACATCTCTTGTGGTTGCGCCATTCCATTGAACGGGTGGCTCATCTGCCTGCTCATGAAGCAAGCAGGAGGATCGTTAAAGGCTTTCCCTTACGGCTTCTTGTTTTTTCTCCCGTACTTTTCGTGGCGGCGAGGGCGGGTCTGGAGGCGTGTCTAGGCCTGCTTTTCGGCTCTTTGGTGGGGCGTTGGTGGGTTTATCACCGCCTGGTAGGTGCTGCAGAGACCTCCGGGGCGGATAAGCGAGGATAATGGCGTGGGTGTTGAGAGCGTCTTTCCCAAGACTTTGTTCACCATTGGGGGATTGGCGATTCGCGATACCGTCTTTCAAACGTGGATCGTCATCGGGGTGATCGTTCTCTTTGCCCTTTGGGCTAGCAAACGCTACCGAGTGTGGGAGCCTCGTCCCTGGCAGCTGGCCATGGAGTATGGTCTGGAGTACATGGAGAACCTGGTCATGGATTTGGGGGGACGTCCCTTGCCGGAGCTTGTCCCTTATCTGACCACGATGATGGGTTTTATTACTATCTCGAATCTCCTGGGGCTTTTGCCTATGTTCCAGGCTCCTACGCGGGATATTAATACCCCTGCGGCCCTCTCCCTTGTCTCTTGGGGTTCCTGTCAGTTCTATGGAATCAAAAAGCGAGGAGTCAGGGGATATCTGCATAGCTTCATCGAGCCTATGGTTATCATGCTGCCTTTGAATCTCTTGGGACAGGTAAGCCGTATGCTTTCGATGGCATTGCGTCTTTTTGGGAACATCCTCGCTAGTGAGATCATAGGGAAAGTGATGTTCATGCTCTTGCCCCTTTTGGGGCCTCTGCCGATGAACTTTATGGGTATCATCACAGGTGTGCTTCAGTCCCTAGTTTTTACCGTGTTGACTCTGGTTTTCATCGTCGAAGCAATGGGGGAAGAGACTGAGGAATCTGCTGTAGGGGAAGGAGCAGGTTCCTCAGCAGAGAATAGATAAAGAAAGGAGAGGTGGGTATCCATGTCTATGCAACCAGATCAGGTGCTCAAGTTCTCTATAGTGACGACTATTGTGGTGGGGGCAGCAATCGTCTTGGGGACTATCACCGCTGCTCTCATGGAAGGGCGGGCTGTCGTGAAGGCTTTTGACAACATGGCTCGGCAGCCTAGTGTTGCGGATAGGATCCGAGGGATCCTTTTTGTTGTTCTGGCGATCCTCGAGTCGACGGCTATCTATGTTCTTTTGATCTGCTTGATTTTGCTTTTTGCCAATCCCTTCCGTAGTATCTTTGGCTTCTAGGGGGAAGGTGAATGCTACTGCAAATCGATTGGACCACGTTGCTCTTTCAGATGGTCAACTTTGTTGCGCTTGTTGTCATCCTTTATTACCTGCTGTTTAGGCCGCTGAGGGCCAAGCTGGGGGAGCGCGGTAGGGTTATTGCGGAAACTCTGCAGCGGGCTCGAGATCAGGAAGCGGAGGCTGCTCGGCTCAAGGCCGAGTGGGAGAGCCGGATGCATGAAATCGAAAAGCAAGCCGAGGAGATCATCCACGCTGCCCAGCTTGAAGCTCAGCAAAAAGGCGCGGAGCTCCTCGAAGAGGTGCGTGTGCGGCTTGACCATCTCACTGAGGACATGCGGGTAACTTTGCGCCGTCAGCGCGATGAAATCGTGGCACAACATTACGACGAGATTCTCGATACCATTTTGGCTCTTTCGGGGAATGTGGTCCAATCGGTTACTACGCGGCGCACCCATGATGATTTGGTTACCAACTTTTGCGCGAACATCTATCAGATGCCTCAGGAGGAAGTGGAGCAGTACCGCCGTGCCATGGCTGACCGTGTACCGATAGCTTTTGTTACGACCCCTGTCCCTTTGACGGCGGAACAGACTAAAACATTGACAGATACGCTCTCCTCATTGATTAACCGGCGGGTTGAGCTTCAAGTGACTGTTGATCCTTCCCTCATTGCAGGTATTCAGGTGCGCTTGGCAGACAAGCTTCTCGATAACAGTATCCGTCAGCAGTTGAATCGGATTCGTGAGCAAGTGTACCAGGATTTGGCATCTCGGATGGGAGCTGAAAGCTGATGAGTGATTTTCCACGGGATCCAAACGCGCTGGAGGGGAATGAGGAGGCCTCCGCAGGGACGACCCTTGTTGCGCGGACGCCCTTCTCGCGGACGAACCGAGCGGTGGGGGCGGAGGAGCTCCCCCAACCCTTCGTGCGTGCCTTGCTGTATCATCCGGATGAGTCTCTTCACGAGTTGCTCGATTCTTTGGTGCATCAGAGTCGGGCCATTCGTTCGACGATAGCGATCACCGATGTGGGTACGGTGCGCCAGGTAGGGGATGGAGTAGCCTCCGTTTGGGGCCTTCCCCAGGCGACGACCGATGAATTGTTGCGCTTCCCTGGAGATGTGATGGGCCTGGTGATGAACCTGGAGCCTGATTGGATCGATTGCATCCTTTTGGGGTCCGATGAGGGCATTCAGGGAGGGGATGTCGTATGGCCCACTGGGGAGCGCATCAGGGTTCCTGTGGGGGAGCGGTTGTTGGGCAGGGTGATTAACCCCCTTGGAGTGCCCGTGGATGGCAAGGGGCGGCTTTATGTTGATGAACGCCGCTTCATTGAGCGGGAGGCTCCCGGGATCGTGGATCGCCAGGCCGTCAGCGAGCCTCTGCACACGGGCATTAAAGCGATCGACGCTATCGTGCCCATTGGCCGAGGGCAGCGAGAGCTCATCATTGGCGATCGCCAGACGGGAAAGACAAGCATTGCTCTCGATACAATTATTAATCAGAAAGGGCAGGGTGTCCTCTGTATCTATGTGAGCATCGGCCAACGCCGTTCTACGACTCTTCAGGCGATCCGTACGTTGGAAGAAGCGGGGGCAATGGAGCACACTGTGGTGGTGATGGCCTCTCCTGATGATCCTCCGGCATTGCTCTATCTTGCCCCGTATGTTGGCTGTACAATTGCGGAGGCCTTTCTCGACCGTGGCCACGATGTGTTGATCGTTTATGACGACTTGAGCAAGCATGCGGACGCCTACCGAGAGCTTTCTTTGTTGCTGCGTCGTCCTCCTGGCCGTGAGGCTTATCCTGGCGATATCTTTTACCTTCATGCTCGGCTTTTAGAGCGGGCGTGTCGCCTCAGCGATGAGAAGGGCGGGGGCAGTATCACGGCTTTGCCCATCGTAGAGACGAGGCGTGGCAATATTACAGCCTATATTCCGACGAACTTGATTTCTATTACCGATGGTCAGATCTATCTGACACCGGAGCTCTTTAACCAGAATGTCAAGCCAGCCATTGATGTGGGGCTTTCGGTCTCTCGTGTCGGTGGAGCAGCTCAGACGCCCATCATGCGCAAGATCAGTAGCCAGCTCAAGTTGACTTTGGCGCAGTACGAGGAGGTAGCCCACTTTGCCCGCTTTGGAGGTGAATTGGATCGGGCGACGCGTCAGCAGATCACTCGAGGGCTTCACCTGCGAGAGGCTTTGAAACAGCCCGCTTATTCTCCCCTCTCTTTGGCGCAGCAGATCCTTATCCTTTATGCAGCGGGCCAGGGGTACCTTGACGAGATTCCTTTGGAGCGCGTTGCCGAGTATGAGCGGCGACTTTGGCAGTTCGCTCAGCGGGAATATCGCGCAGTTATCCGCCGAATTGAGGAGGAGAAGGACCTTGATGAACGCCTAGCCCGGGATCTTGAACAGTTGGTTCAAGAGTTCACCGAGAGTTTTCAATGAGAGCGTACCATGGAAGATATTGAACGCATTCGTGAGCGGCTGGAGAATATTCGCAGTGTTGAGCCTATTATCACTTCCCTGCGAACCATTGCCGCGGGAGGGTGGAGGCTTGCGCTCAAGCGTCTGAATGCATGCGCGCAGTATGTTGAACATCTTTCAGAGGTGTTGGCGGCTCTATTGCCTCATCTTTCGGCCAGGCAGCTGACCCATCCTTTGGTATGCCAAGGGCGTCCGGAGATGCGCCGCGTGCTCATGCTTGTTATTGCTTCTGAGAGGGGACTTTGCGGGGCTTTCAATGACGTTGTCTTGGAGGGGGCAGAGCGCCTCATCAGGCAGCAGCAGCTCCAATCGGAACAAGTACTGGTAGGCACTTTGGGACGTCGAGCTGAGAGCTATTTTCGCGCTCGGGGATATGATCTTTTCCTGGCTCAATCCCTTCCCGTTACGCGGGTAGCCTCTTTTGCAATGGTCCAAGAGATTGGAAGGGTTTTGGTGGAGGCTCTGTTGAGCCGCGAGTTGGAGGCGGTTTTCGTTGTCTATTCTCCTTACAAGCCTGGCGGGCTTTTGCCACCTGTCTCTCGGCGCTGGTTGCCCATCGATGCTTCCATCTTGCCCAGCCGGGGGAGCATTTGGCCCCAGCCCGTTATTGAGACGAATGCGCAGGCGCTCTTTGAGCGCACGGTAGAGGATTGGGTTTTCGGGCGTCTCTTTCAGCTGGTGATGGAATCGGCGGCGAGCGAGCAGGCAGCGCGTTTCCGAGCGATGGATGCGGCGAGCAATAACCTGAACCGAGTCATCGAAGAATTGACGTTAAGTTACCACACGGCGCGGCAACATGCCATTACAATGGAGATGCTAGATCTAGTGGCCGGCTCGGGGATCCTTCGCGGGCCTCGTGGGCGACAGAAAAAATGATCTTTTTGACGTTCCAAAATTCTTGGCTTTTGCGCTTATATGCGCTATAATATAAAAAAGTTTGGGTAAAGAAAGGAGAGTGATCTTCGAAATGTTTGAATCAGAATCCTCTGATCCCTCAAGTACCCCCGGAGACCAACGTAGCTATAGAAAAGCTTCTATACAACGTTGGCCTCGTTCCTGCAGTTTTCCCCGCTTTTCGTCTCTAGTACTGAGATTTCCACTAAAGCATCCTAATGGTTGAAGGCGTAAGGGCCTCAATAGGTTCGGCCAATGCCTTGGTAGTTTGTGCCTGCCAATGGTGGGCACCTTCCAGGATGGTCGGAACCGTGAGCCCTTGTTTTTCATGGGGAAATCTCAACTAGAGGCGAGGTAAGAGGAAATGGTTCCTAGATTAGCCATGTTATCGAAACTGGAAGAGTACCGACGGATCTCGAAAATCGATGAAATTGGGCGCCGCTATTTTGCAATGAATGCCTTTGATGGCATTCTTACAATGATTGGCGTGCTGATGGGCGGCTTTATTGGAGGTATCAAGGATTCCCGAATCGTCCTCTATACGGGGATGGCGACTTGCGTGGCAATGGGCGTCTCTGGCTTTTGGGGAGCCTATGTGACCGAGGCCGCGGAGCGCAAGCATGATATGCACGAACTCGAGCAGGCTATGCTGCGCGATATGAGCAAAACAACTCAGGCCCGGGCGGCTCGCTTTGCAGTTATTGTCGTTTCGTTGATCGATGGGCTCTCCCCTCTCGTGGCAGGGATCCTTGTTGTTTTGCCTTTTTTCTTTACCCATCTATGGGGAGACATTACTATCAGTTATATCGCTTCCTTGGCCATTGCCTTGGTGATGCTCTTTGTGTTGGGGGCCTTTTTGGCCAAAGTGGCCAAGGAGAATGTCTTCCGTTCAGGTATTCGTATGCTCATCGCAGGGCTGGTTAGCGTAGCACTGAGCTTTCTGTTGAACCTCAGAAAGTAAGGATAGGGCATTTTGTATGCCATCGTTTGGAATAGGGTTTTTCTCTTAGCGGCAGGGATTGCTTTTGGCTGGACCCTGGTGAATTACTGGGTGGTTTCCCCAAAAGATAAGCTCAGGCAGCGGAACTGGCTCCTCCTCAGTGTGTTGGGAGGAGGAGCAGTTCTTGTGCTTTTGGGCAGAGTCTCCCCATCGGCTGCAAAGGTGGGGAGTGGAGTTTTTTTCTTTAGTGCCCTGGTGGCCTACGCAGCCAATGCGAAGCAGGTGGGCAAGGAGGGGGTTTTTCTTCCTCCAGCTTTGCCTGAGCGAGATCCTTCTGCCTCCAGCTGGAAGGCTGTTTTGTTCATTGTAGGTGCAGAGCCTCTTTCCTATTCTGGACCGGAGGAGTGGCGGCGGATTTTGGCTCGCTTGGAGCAAAAGGGCCCGCTACCCCACTGGTTTGTGCGTCCGCGGTTGTATGCACGCTTGCGAGCGGCTTATGAAGCAACGGGGGAGCGCGCGCCTTTCTGGAGTGCTTTGGAAGACGCCATTGCCCCTCTGCAAAGGGAGTTAGGGGAGGAGACATGGGTGCGGGCCTTTTCCTTCTGGGAGGGGCCCCAGCTGGCCAAAGAGTTTGCTCAGTTGGTTAGGGAGGGGGCCGTAGCGCTGTATTTCCTTCCTATGGGGTTGGGAGAGGATGGGGTCCGCGCCTTGCGCGAATGGGTGACGGCCTCCCGAGTGCGCGAGGTTGGCGTGAGGGTTGAGTATTATCCCCAAGGCGATGTACTTCTTGCAGAAGATGAGGCCCTGGCACGCTTGTGCCACCTCGTTGAGAAAGGGACCTTTGCTCCCCTGGAAGGGGCATTTCAAGAGTCTGTGGTGGGCTGGGCTGAGCCCATTGCCAAATGGGTGGCCGAGGAGCGTGTTAATGTTCTGGCGCGAGAATGAGTGAAGACGCCCTAAAAGCCTTTTCAGAGCCCGTTGTTCTGAGGCTTCTAGGTTGGGAGCATTCATCGCTCGCGACGGGCGCCGTTGGCGCCCTATTCAGGGGGCTTGATGAAAGGTTGTAGAGGGCCCGGTACGTATATCCTAGTTATCTGGCTTCCCCAGGATGCCTCCATCAACATAGGGGCTCTAGGCGAGCAGCACTTTGGGGCGGGCTTTTACCTCTATGTGGGGAGTGCATTAGGGGGATTGCGTGGAAGGCTGGCACGTCACCTGCGGCAGGAGAAAAAACTGCGTTGGCACATCGATTATCTTTTACGAAAAGCATCTCTCCAGGAGGTTTGGTGCCTTTCTGGAAAGGCGAGGCTGGAATGCGCCGTAGCCCAATTACTGGGGCAGATCCCTGGCTTCCAGCCCTCTTTGATGCCTTTTGGTGCTTCTGATTGCTCCTGTTTCACCCATCTCTTTTATGCCGCCACAAAGCCCTCTTTTGAGAAAGTAAGTGCTTTCCTCGCCCGGAAGCTTGCTGCAAAGGGCTCCTGGGAGAAGTGGGTTCTTTAGCGAGGGCGCACTATTGAACAAGCTGCTTCAACCAGCTGAAAAGGGCTTTTTCTACCTCTGGCGGCAGCGCTCCGTTATTTTCCTCGATCCCGAGGTCTTTCCCCAGCCCCTCGAAGATGACTAGAGAGACATTCTTTTGCCCTGTTTCCTGCAGATGGGCATAGAGGGCCTGTGCTCCTTCGCGGGGAGTCCAATGATCTTGCTTCCCGTGGAGAAGGAGGATGGGTATGGATGTGTGAGAGAGTGAGGAAAAGAGGTCGATTTCCGCCTGCTCGTGTAGAGCTTGGAGGGAAGCCCTGCGACGCATGAGCGAAACGTGTTCCTTCCCCTGGAAGAGCCATTCCTGCCAGCGCTGTACACTGAGGGTGCGGTAGCGAGCTAGGGCTTTTTCGTCCCATCGATAAAAGGGGGCCAAAGTCTGGTCAATGCGCTTCTCGACCAAGCCAGGAAAGAGGGGGCCATCATAGGCGCAGGCTCCCAGGGCTGCTGCTGCAAAAGGACTTGAAGGGAGTGCCAGGGCGCCTATCTGACCTCCTTCACCAAGCCCCAGGAAGACCAGCCGTTGGGGGTCTATCTCAGGGCGTTGGCTGAGCACCTCCGCAGCGGCAAGGACATCCTGAGCGAGGGTACGTAAAGCTCCACGGGTAAAAGCGCCTTTGCTCTGTCCCAGGCCCCGCTGGTCATAGCTAAAGAAGGCCCATCCTCGCTGGGCAAAGGATTCTCCTGGATCCCAACGGGGGCGCACACCACCAGGCCCCAGGGCAAGGAAGCAGGGGAAGGGGCCCTTCCCCTCTGGGAGGATCAGCTCACCATAGAGAGAAGTGCCGTCTGTGCTGCTAAAGTTCAAGGGAACCCTTTGTTTCGGAGCTGGAGTAGGCGCGGGCAAAGGTGGGAGCTTGCTCACACGGCGGATTTCCAGTGATGCCGGTTTACGCAAAGAGGAGTGAGAGCGCTGTTCCCAGAGCCCGAAATGATAGATGGGAATCTCGACGCTATAGAGAAGATGGGTACTGGGATGTATCCAGAGGGTAAAGGTGGGAGTGCGGCTGTTCTTGATCTGACCTTCCAGAGCTACCGTGCCAATAATCTCTCCAGTGCGTTCCATGTTCAAAGTAATGGTCATCGGACGGCTTTGGGGAAGGTCTTCGAGCACGTCCAGGCAGTGCAGCTGGAGAGGAGCGGGGCCCTCTTGGTAGCGCAATGCAAGAAGCGCAAAAGGTAAAGCGGAGGGGGAACTTTCTAGCATGATTTGGGGAATGGGTTTGATACCTCCCGCAAGCACAGGAGCCGGCCAATCCAGGTTGTTGTTTAGGCAAGCGATTTCCTCTCCTGTGCGGCTAGCTACCCAGGTGGAACGAGCCCCCAGAGCGCTGCGTTCAAGGTCGTAGCGTACAGGGTTTAACAAGCTTGAAAGCACCAGGGTACGTCGCTCGACAAAGGGATAGTCGATAAAGCCGCGGAGCTCGCTGTAAACGATAATCTGATCATTGGAACGGCTTGCCTGAATCTCTTCGGTGGCGATGAGCGTTCCTCCGTAATAGATGGCAAAGCGCGAGTCTGCCAAGGTTTGTTCAGGGAGAGGGGTGGCTGTGGGCAAAGGGGTAGGCATGGGAGGAGGAGTGGGCGTTGCTTTCCCCTTGCATGCTCCACAGCAGAGCAGAATGCACAGCCCTACAAGGAGGTAGCGCAATCTAGACATGGAACTCCTTTGGGATCACTTGAGCACGTAATACGTACCTCGTTTCTCACCTATTTTGAGGAGGATTCCCTTTTGCACGAGATCCTTGAGGTCAAGGCGCACAGTCTCGGCGGAAACTTCGGGGCAAAGTTCCCTGTACTGACTGTTTGTGATGCGATCATGAGCCTGAAGGAAGCGCAAAGCTCGCATCTGCCTGGGATTGAGGATCTCGCCATAGAGAAGCTCTATTTCATCGATGGCGTTGCGTAGAATGACGGTAAAGCTTGTCTCTGTCGCCCGGAACTCGGGCGGGGGATGGTTATCTCGCTGCATGGCTTCGTAGATGATATCGATCCCCTGGCCGAGTTCTTCGATATAGCCCCAGTAGTAAAGGCCCCGTACTAAACGGGGATTGCGAGAGTAATGCTCGTCAAGGATGTTCTCCAGGGTAATGTGCCCGGGGAGCCCTCCGGGAGACATGATCTCGAGACGGTCATCAAAGAGACGGATCTCGATGCGCTGGCCGCTGATGGCATAATCGCGGTGGCAGATGGCGTTGACCATTGCCTCTCGTACGGCCTCGGGAGGATATTCGAAAGTTTCTTGGCGCTCTAATCCCTCTAGGTAGGCTTGGCCGTGGATCTCCTCAAAAAGGACTTCCCAGGCCCTTTCAATAAGCCGAGCGGCTGGGCCGTTGAGCTCTACACGGCGGATATATCTCTCAGAACCTGCCGCCTGGTGAATGCTTGTCCCCTTGAAACGAACGATGACAACCCCTGTTTGGGGAAGGAATTGTTGGGGGCGTTTACCAAAGAGAAGGATCCCCGCTACCGTTGGGGTGCCAGCGGGATCGATGGCCCCCGCATCTCGGAGAAGCTCTGTGCGGGTGAGCGTCTCGCCGCTGGGACCACGCTCGATGCGTTTGCGTTCGTACTCTTGAAGGATCTCCTCATCAAAGTCATCCCAGGTGGCCCCGGGGAGGGCTTCTTCCTCGAAGCTAAAGACCCCCCGTAGGTAGCGATCTCGAGGGAGCTGCTCGGGGCTGAGGCGAATGTTCATCGTGCCGGAGCGGACATAGACTTCTTTTCCCTCGACGCTGACTTGGTAAGGAGTGGGTTTGACAACAATGGTCACGATCTCGCCCCAGGGGGTTTCTTCGGAATGCCACTCGGGGAGGTCGATGGCTCTGAAAGGAGGCTCGCACATCCGAAGAGCGCGAGCTAAGATGGGCTCTAGGTCCTCGGCTGCATCGGAGTGCACGCGCCCTTTCTCATCCAAGCCGATGAGGATGGTTCCTCCAACGCCATTGGCGAAAGCAACAATAAGTTCGGCCAGAGAAGAAGCATCTGGTTCGGGCATGAATTCAAGCATAGGCCCACGCCCACGCGAGACGAGCATTTTCAAATCCATCGCCGGCTTCTCCTTCTCCTCGGCGCTTGCCCGCGGCTATAGAACGATGGCGAAGGGATAGGTGATCACCCAAGTTTTTCCCTTGCGGCGTACTTCGACAAGCAGGCGGCTCGTTCCTCTTATTCCGCCAACGGTGGAATGTAGCTTGACTTCGTAATAATGGATACCTCGTTTTCGAAAGACACGAGTGACCTCGACGTCTTGAAAAGGCAGGTGGTGCCCTCCGGTGAGCCCCTTGAGCTGGTCAAAGAATTCACCTTTGGTAATAGGACGGCCATAGATATCTGTAAGGTAATCTTTGTTGGTGAGCTCATAAACTTTTTCATAGTCTCCTTGAGCGAGGGCGTCAAAATAGGTTTCGATGGCTTTGGTGGGAGTAAAGCCTACTTTGTCTTGGTAAAAGTCATAAAGCTCATAACCAACTATACCCACCAACGCGATGAGGAGGAGGATACCTCCCCACCGTAGCATGACGATGTAGCGAATGATCTTTTGCTGCATAGGTCGAATTCTCTCCTTCCTTGGGTCTGTGGCTAAGTTGTGCGCGTGCGCTTGGGAGGTCTAGTCACAGTGGTGCGACGGGTGCGGCGCACTCGAGATTTCTTTTGGGCTGTGGAGGTCTCTGTTTCCTCAGAGGGTGTCTCCTCTGGCGTAGGGGAGGCAGCAGGTTTTTGCTTGCTTTGGGGGGCTTTTTTTGCCGAGCTTGCCCTTTTCCGACGTTTGGAAGTGCTGCTTTTGGTTTTGGAGCCTCGCTTCGAGGGCGCTTGCTCTGAAATGTCGGGCATCTGGGTTCTTACAAGGACGAGCCCGTCCACCGCATCTCCTTCCTCAATTTGGAGGAGGGCTCCCTTGCGTGTCCTGGTGACCAGGCGGCCCCAGCTATCACGCGCCAGTCGGGGGATCCCTCGTGCGGGAAGGCGGAGCGTTGTCCCTTTGCGGGTGGTGAGGATCACTTCTTCCTCTGGAAGGGCCACGAGAGCAGCCACAATAGGGCCAGTGAGAGGAGCTTTTTTGCTATCTATTGTCAGGGCACCTTGTCCCCCTCGGCCTTGGGGGTTATATTCTTTAAGCTGGGTTCTTTTGGCAAAGCCTTGGGCGGTAACAAGTACCAGTTCCCCTTTCTCGCGGACAAGATCGATCCCTGCTACGGCATCTCCCTCCTTTAGAGTGATGCCACGTACTCCACTGGCAGTTCTCCCTTGAGGACGCACTGTATCAAGCTGGAAGCGGATGGCTTTGCCTTGCTCTGTTACCATGATGAGCTCCTCTCCAGGGCGGCTGATGCCGGCCCAGAGGAGGCTGTCGCCTTCGGCTAGCCCGATGATGGCAAGGGGGCTACGGGTTAGGGAGTTCAGCTCTGAAAGGGATAGACGCTTCACTTTGCCCTGCTGGGTGCCCAGGGTGATAAAAAGCTCCTCGTTTTCTGGGGCTGCTGGTAGGGGGAAGGCACTGATTACTTGTTCCGCTGGCCCTAAACGAGCGAGTTGGTCGATGGGAAGGCCACGCTTTTGCTGAGCGGTGTCTGGGAGTTGGTGGGCAGGAAGGGAAAAGGCCCTTCCACGGTTGGTGAAAAAGGCGACCTTTTCCTGAGCGTTGGCTACCAAAAGAGCAAGAGGCACATCGCGTTCCCGGGCAGAAAGGCCGGGGATGCGCTTTTGCCCCGCTCGGAGTTCCGAGGCTGGAAGACGACGTACTGTTCCCTCTCTGGTGAGAAGGATGACAACATCCTCCTTGGGTAAAAGGTCTTCGGGGCTGATCTCGTCAGAAGGTCCTGTTTCCGTGATGCGTGTGCGGCGGGCATCGCCATAAGCTTTTTTCAGTTCGAGGACGTCCTCTTTGATAAGGGCGAGGACCTTCTTTTTGCTAGCCAGGAGGCTCTCGAGGTACTCGATGCGGGCCAGGACCTCTTTGTATTCCTGCTCGATCTTGCGGCGTTCTAGGGCGGCTAGGCGACGCAGCTGCATATCGAGAATAGCTTGGGCCTGGCGCTCACTTAATTTGAATTTTGCTTGCAGGTTCCTGCGTGCTGTCTCGGCTGTACGTGAGCGGCGAATAGTAGCGATCACCTCGTCTAAATGGTCGAGCGCCAAAAGAAGGCCCTCAAGGATGTGGGCTCTAGCCTTTGCTCGCTCGAGTTCGTGGCGGGTGCGGCGAGTAAGAACTTCATAGCGATGGTCGATGTAATGGAGCAAGGCGCGTTTGAGGGAAAGAACTCGCGGCTCTCCATCGACGAGGGCGAGCATGTTGACCCCAAAAGTCGTTTGCAGCTGGGTGTACTTGAGAAGTTGCCCGAGTACAGAACTGGGTGAGACGCTGCGCTTTAGCTCGATGACGATGCGCATGCCTGTGCGGTCTGATTCGTCTCGCAGGTCGCTAATGCCCTGGAGACGATCCTCACGCACGAGCTTGGCGATGCGTTCGATGAGCCCGGCCTTGTTCACTTGATAGGGAAGCTCGGTGACGATGATGGCGCTGTGCCCCCCGCGCAGCTCCTCGATGTGCATTTGGGCGCGAACGATCACCCGGCCCTTGCCCGTGGCATAAGCCTGGCGGATGCCCTCAGTACCAAGGATGATGCCCCCAGTGGGGAAATCTGGCCCTTGGATGAAGCGCATCAGCTCGTCCAGGCTTACATCTTCGGCCTTGTTATAATGGTCGACGAGATAGGCGATAGCATCAGCTATCTCTCCCAAATTGTGTGGGGGGATGTTGGTCGCCATCCCAACGGCAATGCCTCCTACCCCGTTCACCAGCAAGTTGGGGAATTTGGCAGGAAGCACCCGAGGCTCCTGAAGCGAGCCGTCAAAGTTGTCGATAAAATCGACAGTATCCTTCTCGATATCTATCAAGAGCTCTTCGCCTATCGCGGAGAGACGGGCCTCGGTGTAGCGCATGGCAGCGGCGCTATCTCCATCCACGGACCCAAAGTTCCCCTGTCCATCGACCAAGACGTAGCGCATTGAGAAATCCTGGGCCATGCGCACCATTGCATCATACACGGCGGAATCTCCGTGGGGATGGTATTTCCCCAGCACCTCTCCCACGATGCGGGCGCTTTTTCGAGTGGGCTGGTCGTGGCGCAGACCCATGTCGTACATGGCATAGAGGATGCGCCGTTGTACAGGTTTAAGACCGTCGCGTACATCGGGCAGGGCCCGCGCTGTAATTACGCTCATCGCATAGCTCAGGTAGGCGGAGCGCATCTTTTGTTCAATATCTACCCGCTGAACAGTTCCTACATCCATTGAACCTCCGTGAAGCAAAGACAGCCCTCTATCGTTCTAGGGCGAGAATTGCGATGCCTGCACGATGTAGTACTTGGGAGAGGGTTTGCCAAGCGTCTTCCAAGAGGGTAAAAGCTTCCTCTCGTGTTTGCCCTCGAGCGGCGAGAGTGATGATGAAAGTGACGTCTGGCCCAAAACGCTTGGCCCGAGATTTAATGTACACTCTGGGGTGAGCTTCTACCGCCTTGCGCAAAAGGGGTGCCAGGGCGGATTCATCCCCACAAGCTACCCTAGCTCGCCATTCCGCAAAGGCTCCCGCTCCAAAGAGGGCTTGAAGAGTGGGGAGCAATGCTCCTTGAAAGATGTCCTTCAGTTCTGCCGGCACTCCTGGCAGGCAGACAATGATTTGCTTTCCCTCGCGAAGAAGCACGCCAGGGGCGGCCCCCACTCTGTTGGGTAAAGGTATGGCGCCATGGGGGAGGCGAGCCATCTTTGTCCGTTCTGGGGTCATCTCTGCAGAGGCAACGTATCCCTTCTGGGCGAATTCTTGATATTTCTCCTGCACCCAAGAGAAGGCCTGGGGGTTCAGTTCGAGCTCGCGCTCCAAGGCTTGGGCGACGGCCTCTAAGGTAAGGTCGTCATCTGTTGGCCCTAGCCCCCCTGTGGTGATGATGAGGGAACTTTGCTTCAAGGCAGATCGGAGTGCCTCAGTGATGGCTGGAAGGTGATCGCGAACTTGACAAACCCGGAGGACCAGAGCTCCTAACCCAGTTAGTTGCTTGCAGAGCCAATGGCTATTTGTGTCCAGTACGTCGCCATTGAGGATCTCATTTCCTATGACAATGATCTCGGCTGAGGTGTTCAACGGTTACCTTCCTCGTAGCCCAGGATAAGTGCGAATCTGCGCGAGCTCTTGTAAGAGCTCTTCGTACTCGAGAGGTCCTTTTTCATTGATTACGACGGAGACGAGCTCCAGAGGGGTTACGTCAAAGTAGACGTTGCGCACGGTAATGTTCTCGCTGCTAACAGGCATGATTTCCTCGGGGGCTCCACTGCGCAGGCTCTGCCCGACGAGATAGTCCTCGGGTAAGAACTTTAGGGAACTGCAGACGACGATCCGAGGGATCTCTTGCTCCATGGCAGCATGCATTAGAGCGGCTGTCCCTACTTTGTTCACCAAGCCCGCGCTGCCGATGCTGTCTGCTCCGATGACTAGGGCTCTGACTTCACCAAGCCATCCAAAGAGAGCCATGTCGATGCCTAGGATGACATCGAGCCCTGCCCAGCTCAGCTCGCTGGCGAGGGTTTGTCCCTCCAACATGGGGCGTCCTTCACTGCAATAGATGCGAGGTTTGATGTTGCGCTCAGCCATTGTGGTAAAGACGCGCGCCACTGTGGAGCTGCGCGAGTAGGTCATCAGGCTGGCAAAGTTGGCGAGGTATTGGGCAGCTTGGTCTATCACCGCCTGGAGGGTGGTCTCTTGCTGTTGCTGATAATCTTGGAGAAAGTCCAGGGCTTTTTGGCGCATCTCGGTGCTGTTCATCACCCCATCGCAGGCCCAGAGCATGTCGTTGACTAATCGGAAGAGTACCCCCATGGAGGGCTGAGCTGCGACGATCTGCCGGCTGATGCGCAATAGCCATTCTTTGTAGCTGAGCACCCCGCTAGGGGAGGACTCGGCAATGGCCTCGATGAGTAGATCTAGTGCCTTGGCAAGGATCTCTTCCGCCCCGGAGCGGTTATCGCGGCGCAGGGCTTCGAGTTTTACTTCCCATTGGGTGCGTGGCATGGTTCGAGTCCTCCTCTAGTCTAGCTAAGCGTTTGAGAGCCTCCAGCCGGTCTCGTTGGCCTATCTTTGCCCGTGCTATTGCTGTGCGTAGCAAGTAGATGGTGCGATCATAGTTTGCCCGGTTCACGGGATAGGGTGTGCCATCTTTGCCTCCATGGGCGAAGCTGAAACGAGCGGGATCGCGAAAGCTAGGCTCCGCTCCATACATCAACTCGGCGACGAGGCTCAGTGCCCTGATAGTTGCGGGGCCTACTCCGCGCAGGCCAAGGAGTGTCTCAAAGTTTTCGGGCTGCCGTTCATAGGTTTGCAAAAGAACGCGCTTGAGGTAGCGGGTAGAGATATCCTGGAGTTGTACAGCATGCCTGGCAGGGAGCTCTAGCTCTCTGAGGTGTTCTACCTCTTGAAGGACTTTTTCTGGTGGGAGCTTGGCTACCTCGGTGGTTGCTTGACGGGCCTGGTCGCTTTCTAGGGCAACCATGTTCAAGGTGGGTTGCCGGATGTCACAGCAGACGGCGCTGTGGGGTTCGCAACAGAAATCCTCTAGTGTATCTCCAAGCCAGTGATACCGTCTGGCATAGCGGTTAAGAGGATTCATCCCCTGTTGGATTACGGCCCAGTGCCCATCCCGATCAAAGACCAGCACGTGATGATAGAGCTGGTAGCCGTCCTGCACGGCAGTGTTATCCACTTTGGCTGCCATCTTGCTCGCATAAACGAGTGGCTCGGGAGAAATTTGGAGAAAGGGGGCAAAAGCTTCGATCTCTTGAGGGGTTCGGCGAGAGGTTTTCCCTTTGCCTCCGGCGACAAAAAGCCCCAATTCCCGGGCGACGGGCCGTAGGCCTTCTTTTAATGCTCCGCAGGTTGTCGTGGTGAGCCCGCTCGAGTGCCAGTCGAACCCGAGCACGCAGCCAAAGGCTTGGAACCAGAAGGGATCGGCCAGGCGTTGCAGGAAGCCCTGTGTGCCATACTCCTCGACCATGATAATGGCAATCTCACGGGCTAGGCGCACCATGCGCTCGAACAGCCAACGAGGAGCAGCCCCATAGTGAAGGGGAAGATTCGCTGTCCCTGTTTTCATTTTGTTTTTCCTGCCTTTGGCCTGCCCACAATGGTAATTATACCCGCACTTGGAGGGGTCGCCAACTCGGCCAAAAGGGGAATGCTCCAAGTGCGGGCTGGAAGGCCAAAAGCTTGGAGGAGGCTATCTCGCCTTGATAACGGGGACCTTGGGGGAGCGAGTGAGCACTCGGCAGCCGTCCTCTGTGAGGACGACCATATCTTCCAGGCGTACCCCTCCCTGGCCGGGAAGGTAAATCCCCGGTTCTATCGTAACTACCGAGCCCGTCGGAAGGGCCCCTTTGGCTGTTTGAGCCACCCGAGGGGCCTCATGAATGGCCAGACCAACGCCGTGGCCTAACCCATGGCCGAACTTGCCTTCATAGCCGGCTTTGTCGATAAGCTGACGAGCGAGGGCGTCGGCCTCATTGGCGGGCATTCCTCCGTGAATGCCCTGTTCAGCTGTCAGTTGAGCTTGGAGGACGGTGTTCCAGATGTGCAGGTACTCCTCAGAAGCGTGCCCCAGGCAGAAGGAACGAGTGAGGTCAGAACAGTACCCCTCATAGACGGCGCCCATATCAATGACGAGGGGGTCCCCCTCTTGGACTGGGCGGTCCGAGGTTACAGCATGGGGCATAGAGCTGTTTGGCCCAGAGGCGACGATGGTGGTAAAGGAGAGCTTTTCAGCCCCATGGGTACGCATGTAGACCTCTAGTTCCCAGGCGATCTCTTTTTCCGTTACCCCTGGGCGGATCCACTCCATGATGTGCTCCATAGCTTCGTCGGCAATGCGCACTGCTTGCTTGATCGCTTCAAGCTCGGCAGCGTCCTTTACCTGGCGGAGTTTTTCTACCAAGCCGCTGGTGGGGACCCACTCGATGTCCGGAAGGGCTTCCTTCCATTTTTCGAACGTTTCCACCGTGACATGATGGCTTTCAAAACCCACTCGCTTCACTCCCAGGGAGGGAATCTCGGAGGCCAATGTTTTGACGAGGGATGCGCTCACCTTGACGAGGGAAAAGGCGGGTGCCTGTTTGGGGGCTTGCTCATAATAGCGAAAGTCTGTGGCGAGGAGAGCTTGCTCAGTGGTGACGATCAATATCCCCGCTGAGCCTGTGAAGCCACTGATGTAGCGGCGGTTCTCTGGCTGGCTGATGAGCAAGGCCCCCAAGTTTTGCGTGCCCATAAGCTCGCGTAGTTTATCCAGGCGAGGTTGCGTGTTCATCGTGTTTGCTCCTTTGCATTTGTTTGGGTGGGGAGCAACCCTTGGGCAAGAGTTTCTTCAATGAGCTCTACAAGAATGCGGATCCCTCCCGAGACGATGGGCTGACAGCGTTTGGGGCTCTCTGGGAGTCTTTGGCGGATGGCCCGGCATTGGGAGCTCCCCGCAAGGGCGATGAATCGGTCGCGGAAGCGAGAAGCCAGGCGGTAGACGAGGGAATCGTCCTCCTGGCTGGAGGTGCGTCCCCAAAGGGCTCCGAGGAGGAGAATCCCCCCACTGAGGACGCCGCACATCTCTTGCTCACTTCCTCCTACCCCTCCGGCGAAAGGAGTGCTGATGCGCACCAGAGAGGGATAGAGAGAAGGTAAATAGTGCTCGCCTACGACGAGCGTTACTGTCTCAGATCAATGGAGCTCTTGGAAATGTCGTTGGGCCTTGGCAATGAGCTCCTCTATGTTGGGTGGTTTGCTCACGGAGTGGACCTCGCTTTTTCAGATGGTAGTAGAGAATGCTTGCCCTGCCCCTGCTGAGGACTGGCAGGGGAAAGCCTTGGCCTGAAGGCCTACTCGGCGATTGTATTCTGGAAGGACGGACTGGACAAAAGCTTCGACGGCGTCTTGCTGAACGACAGCGACAATGCATCCTCCCCAGCCAGCTCCTGTAAGGCGTGCGCCCACCGTGCCGGGGGCTTGGTTTGCCAGTTCCACAAGGACCTCGATCTCGGGAGTACTGATCTCATAGTCGTCCCGGGCGCTGGCGTGAGCTTCTTGAAGTAGGCGGCCAAAGGTTTCCATATCGCCTGCTTCTAATGCGGAGACGCTTTGAAGGACGCGCTGGTTCTCGGTGATCACATGACGGCAGCGCTTACGCACATAAAAAGTGTCCGTCCCAGGGCTCACCCCCTGGTCGAGAATTGTCTCGGGATCTATTCCCAAGCGAAGAAGCTCGTCTGTGTGGATGACCTCAGGGAGGAGTGGTTCCAGCTCTTCCCAAGGGATGTCGTTCACATCGCGCAAATGGGTGATGCCGGGGAACTTTTTCTGCAGAAGGCGTACCCCGATGCGTCCTTCGGCTACCCGTCGGTTGAAAAGGGGCCCCGTGTTCTTGTGGCGCACGCCGCTATCCACTACGATGACAGCATACCCTGCTGGGATGGGGACATGTTTAAAATAGTACTCGTTCCCCTCGCGGGGGCGGCAGTCAAGAAAGAGAGCATGGCCATGCTTGGCGAGGACGGCGCTGAACTGATCCATGATGCCTCCTCTGGTGCCTACATACCATTCGGCACGGCCGCAGGCTTCGGCCAAAGCGGCTCCCTGGAGAGCAAGTTGGTTGATTCCAACGAGAGTGACTGCTGCGGCTACCGTGAGAGCAGAGGAGGAAGAGAGGCCGGCTCCTCGGGGGACGCCGTAAGGAGGTGCTCCGTCAACGAGCCCGTCAAAGCCTTTGAGGCCAGGGCCGTGTTCGCGTTCCAGAAGCTGGGCGGGCCCTTGGAGATAATTTGCCCAATCTCCAATGGGTTTGGGAGGAATTTCCTCCGAGATAGTAAAGTGCCTCTTGCCGAATCGGTCTTCGATGTTTGCAATGTTCACCTGCTGGTCCTCACGTGGGCGGGCGAAGATGAGCACGTCCTTGTCAAGAGCCATCGGCATAACAAAGCCATGGTTGTAATCGGTGTGTTCTCCGATGAGGTTCACCCGGCCGGGAGACCGAAAGACGAGAACTGGGCCAGCTCCATAGATCCGAGCAAAGGCTTCTAATCCCCGTTGATAACGTGTAGCTTGCTCTTGGAGGGTTTGGGGATCCTCTCCATAGATAGGAGCCAATAGGGCTTGCAGATTCAAAGCCATGATCGGTTTTGACCTCCTTCTTTCTCAACTCATGGGCACTAGTGAAAGGTGCCACTGGCATAAACTTGGCCGGTCTCGGGGCAGTAAACCGCGATGGTATCTGCTGAGCCAGGCTTGACTGAGGAAGGGATGTGCAATAGGAGAAGGACTCCTTCGTAGGGATGTTGTTCCAGTTCCAGGAGAATGGCGACGGGATTTTGGTAATCTCGGCCCTTGACAAGCCGAATGTCAGCTCGAGGACCCTTGCCGTCGAAGGTGAATCCTTGTATAATGATCGTTTGTAGGCCAGCAACAACAGCTTTCCCCGTGATACCATGTTCTCCCTTTAGCTGAGCGACGTTGCCGACCTTGGTGAAGGTCTCCCCAGGGGCTTTTTCGCTTCTTGTGGGGAAGGGCGTGGCTGTTGGTTTGGGCGTTGAAGAGGGAATGGGCGTAGCCGTGGGGGATGGTGTAGCGCTGGGCTGAGGGGTTGGAGTTGCAGTTGCAGTGGGAAGGGGCGTTGGTGTAGGTTGAGAGCTGCAACCTGTGAGTGATAACATACAGATGGCCAGCGCCAAAGCTATGAGCCGAGTAAATGAGGCCATGAACTCTCCCCCCTTTTTCATATTAATGCCTAGAGATTATATGCAAAAAGGGAGTCCACGGCCAAAAGGAACTTTGCCCTTGTCGCTTCTAAAAAGGGGAGATAGATGCAAGAGCAAGAGATAAAAGTAAGCGTGATCATCCCAGCTTATAATGAAGAACAAGCGATTTCGCGGGTTCTTGAGGAACTCATTGCGGTGATGGATTCTCTAAAGACTTTGTATGAGATCATCGTTGTCGACGATGGATCAACGGATAACACCAGGGCTTTGGCAGAACGATATCCTCGTGTGAGAGTGATTGCCCATTCAGAGAATCGGGGACCTGGTGCAGCGCGCACTACAGGGGTGCGCCAGGCTCGCGGGCAGTACGTGGTGATGATCGATGCCGACGGTACCTATCCGGTAGCGGCTATCCCACGGCTTCTGGAGGAACTATCGGAATGTGATATGGTCATAGGAGCTCGGGATCGTGAGGCGGGCACATGGCCTTGGCTACGCGCATTGGCAAAGGATGCTATCAGGGCTTTGGCCTCTTATCTCACGCGTACCAAGATCCCTGATCTGAACTCTGGTTTACGGGCGATGAAGCGGGAACTCGTTCTCGAGTTCTTGCCCCTTCTTCCCGAGACGCACTCTTGGGTGAGCACGATCACGATGGCTTTTCTCTCTAGCGGTTATACAGTCCGCTGGATCCCTATAAGCTATCATAAACGAGTGGGGCGCTCTACTTTTCATCCCATTGCCGATACGTATAATTACCTTTTGCTTGTCATCCGCTCGATTATGTACTTTAACCCTTTGAGGGTCTTTTTCCCTTTGAGCCTCTTTTTGCTTCTGCTGGGCATGGGCAAGGCAGTATATGATATCTTTGCCTACCGTTTTCACTTTGCACCATCCACTGTGATGCTAGTGCTTACGGCCATCCAATTGGGAGCTATCGGCCTTTTGGCAGATTTGATTGTCCGTAGGAGTCGATCGTGAGGATCTGCATGATCACCTCGTCCTATCCTCGATATGCGGGAGATGGGGCGGGGTCTTTTGTCGCTTCCCTGGCTCAGTCTTTGGTAGCTGCGGGGCACCAAGTGGCGGTGGTCGCTCCCTATGACCCTTTTGTAGCTCCTTGGGATACACAGGGGGTGGAGGTGTATCGCTTCCGCTACGCTCCCTTCGATGCGCTCCACGTGGCTGGACATGGCCAGGCGCTTTTGGCTGATGTGCGCATGAAGCGGGTCGTGCCCTGGTTGATGCCTGGTTTTGTAATAGCTGCTCTCTGGCGTGTGTGGAGGCTCCACCAGCAAAGACCTTTTGCGGTGTTCCATGGGCACTGGGCTGTCCCTGGAGGGGTAGTCGCTGCTCTAGCTGCAGAGGGCTTGAAGGTGCCTATGTTGCTTAGCCTTCATGGCTCAGACGTATACGTACTGGAGCACAATGCCCTTTATCGCAAGGTTGCTCAGCTCGCATTCCGGCGCGCGGCCCGGATCGTGGCCTGTAGTGAGGACCTGCGGCGGCGAGCTGTAGCTTTGGGGGCGGAGGAGAGAAAGACTTTGGTACTCCCTTATGGCGTGGATGGGCCACGCTATGCACTTGGCAAAGGGGAGCGATTACGACGGCTCTGGGGCATCCCCGGTGGTGCTTTGGTGATAGGGGCTCTGGGGAGGTTGGTCTACAAGAAAGGGTTTGATGTTCTTTTGACTGCTTTTGCCAGGGTGGCTGCCCAAATGCCAGAGGCATTTTGCGTGATCGGTGGAGAGGGAGATTTGCGTCAGGAGTTGGAGAGAAAGGCGCAGCAGCTGGGGATCGCCCGCAGGGTGCTTTTCCCAGGGCGTATCCCCTGGGGGCAGACTCCAGATTTCTATGCCCTCTGTGATGTTTTTGTTGTTCCCTCGGTAGTAGATCGCAAAGGGAATGTGGACGGCTTGCCGAACGTTTTGCTCGAGGCGATGGCTAGCGCTCGGGCCCTTGTCGCCAGTAGGGTCGCGGGTATCCCAGAGGTGGTCGAAGAGGGGAAGAATGGCCTTTTGGTGCCGCCAGGAGATGCCCAAGCCCTCGGTGAGGCGTTGCTTCGCCTGTTGGGGGATCTCTCTTTGAGGCAGCGGCTGGGCCGGGAGGCCCGCAGGACGGTGGCAACCCGTTATACTTGGGAGGGAATTGCCCAAGAGTATTTGCAGCTTTATGCTCAGGCTGATGCTTGCATGGCGGAGTATAAAGATGCCTGAAGAGAAAAAACCTATCCCACCAGAAGCGTATGACCTTGCATATTTCCTCCAAGAGTGCGAGGGACATGAGGAGTACCTTGCAACAGGGGGCAAAGAGCTTCCTAGACGGCTGCGAATGGCCCTTGCCTTTGCGGGCGAGCTTGCCGGGCGACGCGTTCTCGATCTGGGTTGTGGGCGCGGGGAATTGCTGCGGCATTGTGCTGAAGAGGGAGCCCTGGCCGTAGGGGTGGACTATTCTGCTGATGCCTTGCATTTGGCGGCGCAGATTCTTCCTCCAAGGGCTGGTTTGCTTCGTGGCAATGTTCGGGCTCTCCCTTTTATGGAGAATAGTTTTGAGCTCGTCTTCGCCCTTGATCTGGTAGAACATCTCTATCCAGAGGAGCTTGCCGAGATGTTTGCCGAGGTTCGGCGCATTTTGGCTCCGGGGGGTAAACTTATCATCCATACCATGCCCAATTTGTGGTACTATCGATATGGTTATCCCTTCTTTCGCCTGTTTCAGCGCTTGCGGGGGGTCTCTTTGCCTCGGGACCCGCGAGATAGATGGCGACGGGTGCACGTCAATGAGCAAACTCTTCTCTCCCTGCGCCATAGCCTTGAAAAGGCGGGCCTAAAGGCGCGGGTATATCTGCGTAATACCCAGGACTTTCGGCGCGAGGGCAATCCCTTCCTACGTTGGGTCTACCGCTTTTTGGCGACGGTGTATCCTTTTGCCTGGATCTTTTGCAATGATCTCTTTGCTGTGGCGATCAAGGAGGAGTAATGGGCAATGGTGCCGATGCTCCGGTCCTCTGGGATAAGGCTTCTCGTAAGCGCAAGGCCGCCAAGATTTGGGCCATTCTGCAGCGCGTTGGTCCTCCTGGAAAGTTTGCAGCGTTGCGTTGTCTGGACGTGGGCTGTGGCAGTGGGTTGATCGCCCAGGCTTTGGCACCTCATTTCCGCCAGGTCTTGGGTGTGGAGAAGGACTCTCGCTTTATGGGCTCTTGGCGGGTTCTGCAGGGGCCAAAGCTCCAGTTCCTTCGAGGGGATGCTTTACATCTCCCCCTGGCCGATGCCTCGGTGGATATTGTGATCTGTGCTCAGGTATATGAGCATGTGGACGACGCCCAGGTTCTGGTGCAAGAGATAAGGCGGGTGCTCACTCCTGGAGGGATCTGTTTCTTTAGCGGGCCCAACCGTTTGGCTCTGATTGAGGAGCATTATAAGCTGCCTTTTGTTAGTTGGCTGCCAAGGAGCTGGGCAGGAGCGTACTTGCGATTATTTGGGCGGGCAGAGCATTATGCGGAACGCCCGCTGACGTATTGGGGATTGCGGCGCCTTTGGAAGGGGTTTCAGTGGCGAGATTTCACTTGGGAGATGATTCGCCTTCCCGAAGAGTTTTTTTGTGTGGAGGAGCTTCGCATAGCACCTTGGCTAAAGTGGTTACCCGGTTGGTTGCTTAGGCTTTTACGCCCGTTTTACCCCAATTATAATTGGTTGCTCGTCAAGCCGGCCGAGGAAGAGCCATGCACACGATAGCCATCGATGCCCTGGGGATCAGCCAGCCAGGAGGAGGCCGCTCGGCTACCTTGAACGTGTTGAAAACGCTGCTGCGGCAAGGGGACTCGTATCGTTACCTCCTTTTGCTTGATCGTCCAGAGCCCGAGTTGGCTGTAGGAGAGCATGTCCACCAAGCAATCGTTCCCTTGCGTCAACGGATCCTTGCTCGCTCGTGGGCTCAGCTGGCTTGGCCTTTTCTTTTTCGCCGTTGGAGGGTGGACCTCGTCCACTATATGCGAGGGGTAAAGGGGATAGCTTTGCCAGGGCGTTCCATCGTGACGGTCTATGACTTGACCGTTCTCCTCTATCCAGAGATCTATCCTTTGGTGGATGTTCTCTACTGGCGTTTTCTTCAGCCGCGAATGCTTCGCAAGGCGGATCGGCTTGTTGCCATCTCTCAAGAGACGGCCAAAGATTTGGTCCGCTTCTACCAGCTGCCGAGGGAGCGGATTCGGGTGATCTACCCTGCCTATGATCCGCGTTTCCGTCCCTTGCCAAGGGACGAGGTGGCAAAGGTATGCCTTTGGTATGGTCTGGGGCAGAGATTTCTCCTCCATGTGGGGAGCCTTTCGCGGAAAAAGAACCTTTTAACCCTTTTGCGGGCCTATGAGCACCTCGTGCACCGAGGATACAAGGGGCAATTGGCTTTGGTCGGGCGCCTCTATGGCAAGGGGTATGATGCGGCCTTTTTCGACTCTTTGGCTCAATCCCCTGTACGTGAGCGGGTGCTGCTCTTGGGGGCCGTGTCTGAAGGGGATTTAGTAGCTCTCTACAATGGGGCAGATGCGTTCGTTTTCCCTTCACTGCATGAGGGCTTTGGCATTGTTGCTTTAGAGGCGATGGCCTGCGGCACGCCAGTTATCGCCTCGCGAGTAGGAGCCCTACCTGAGGTGGTGGGGGACGCAGGGGTACTCTTGCCCGATCCACGGGATGCGGAGGCTTTTGCGGAGGCTGTTGAGCGTGTCCTTTATGATAGAGAAGCGCGCCAAAGTCTCGTTTCGCGAGGTCTGGAGCGCGTCAAGCGTTTCTCAACAGTCAAGGCAGCGGAAGAGACGTTGGCTTTGTACTCGGAGTTACTGGCATAGAGGAGTTGAGAATGATGGCAGAAGCCCGAGGGGCAGAGATATATAACCAGCTCTTCGCGCAAGAGGGGCTCTCGGAGAGCGAATCTTTCTACCGCTGGAGTTTACAGAAGTTAGAGCCCCGCCCTGGGGCGACGCTCCTGGATGTGGCCTGTGGGCAAGGGGGCCTTTTACGGGCAGCGGCCGAGGCAGGTCTGCGGGCGTTTGGTCTGGATTTCTCGCGGCAGGCTCTTGAGCTTGCCAGGCAAGCAGCTCCTCAAGCTCAATTGGTATTGGCTGAGGGAGAAGCTCTTCCATACAGAGATAAGAGTTTTGACTATGTGACTTGCCTGGGCAGTTTGGAGCATTTCGCAGATCCTTGGCGGGAGGCAACTGAGATACGCAGAGTGCTCAAGCCTGAGGGGTTGGCTGCCATCTTTTTACCCAATGGCTACTATTTGGCGGATCTGCTCTGGCATGTCCTGCGCAAGGGGCGAGGGCCTCACCATCGCCAGTTGGTAGAGCGCTTTGCTGCGGCTCACGAGTGGGCAGACTTTTTGACGATGATGGGTCTCCAGGTTCTCAAGATCTATCGCTATAACTTTTGCTGGCCGCGGAGCAAGAGGGATTGGCAGTGGTATCGGCGTTATCCGCGCAAGTTACTTAACCTTCTGTTAGGCGTGATTACGCCTTTTCATCTCTCTTACAGCTTTCTCTATGTTTGCAAGGTGGGCGAGGTGACCCTATCTTTGAATGAGCGGCTTCCTTTGCTCCTCAGACGCCCTGTGGCGAGGCGAACGCCATGAAGCATAGGAGGATCTTAGAAAGGCTGCATTCCTGGTGGCTAGCGCCCAAGCCCTCCTGGTGGCCCTGGCTTAAGCGGCTTCTGGCACTTTTTCTAGTGGGAGGATCGGTTTACTACATCTGGCGGCGCCTTGCAGTGGATGTGGGGCGCCTTGATTGGCAGAGTTTGGAGCTGCGCTGGGGGAGCCTAGGCATCTCATTGGGGCTAACGACCCTCTGCGTCGCGTTGGGAGGATGGGTGTGGAAGCTTATCTTGGCTAGTTTGGGCCATCCTTTGGGTTGGAAGGAAAGCTTTTTCATTCATACGGCGGCTAATCTAACCAAGTATCTCCCTGGCTATGGATGGCAGCTTCTAGGTAAAGCTTATCTTACGCAACGCAGAGGGATCCCTGCCAGGGTGGCAGCGATGGGCATCGCTCTAGAGTTTTCTTCGCTGTTGCTTACGGCTTTCCTCGTAGGAGGAGGGATAGCTCCTCCTAACGTTCGATGGCCTTTGTTGGGGGAGCTTTCCCTCTGGGGGCGGCTGGCATTGCTTTCTAGTGCGCTCCTGGCGTTGATCCTTATTCCTGTCGGGATTCATCGCTGGGGTGAGGGAAAGCAGAGGCCCTTGCGTGACATCGTGGTGCCTTTTTGGGGGGCGGTTCTCCTGATGGCTTTTGCCTGGGTGCTTTTTGGGCTGGCCTTTGGCTACTTGTTGCGCGCCTTGGGTCCTTTGCCAAAGTATGGATGGTCGGTGGCGGTCTATGCGCTGAGCCTCTCTTTTATTATCAG
>JAGGYI010000105.1 GCA_021162655.1 Anaerolineae bacterium | reverse complement strand
AGCATGAAGCGGCCATTCATTGGCTCAACGAGATGCTGCCTGCTGATACGGCCTTCTATCTTCTCAAGCTGGAAGCCTACCGCATTGGGGATTCTCTCCCCGCGCCTTTGCTGACGGTGGTTGCTGGCCCAAGCCCTGAGAGCAAGGAGATCGGTGCGCAAAAGAAGGAGCTTGCGGAGCGTAATAAGCTGTATCTAAAGTTCTGGGAGCAGCTTTTGGAGAGGGCTAAAGGAAGAACCTCGCTGCATGCTCAAGTTTCTCCCAGCAAGGGCTATTGGCTTAGCACTGGGGCTGGAATAGGGGGAGTGGAATTTATTTATGTTGTTCTTGCCCATGAGGCGCGGGTTGAGCTTTACATTGATACCGGGGAGGCTGAGAAGAACAAGCGGATCTTTGATGCCCTCTTTGCCCATAAGGAGCAGATCGAGGAGACCTTTGGCGCTCCTTTGCGCTGGGATCGGTTGGATGAGCGGCGGGCCAGCGCCGTGCGCTACGATCTACCTGACGGTGGCGTGCGCGATCAAGAGCGCTGGCCCGAGATCCAAGAGCGGTTGATCGAGACAATGATAAGGTTCGAGCGGGCCCTGCGCCCCGAGATCGAGCGGGCGCGCACCGTCTTATAGGGGGCTGTCGCCCATCCCCCGGCGGCGATTTGACCATCCCCCTCGAGCATGCTATACTGCAGAACGCTAGCGTACAAGCCACCCTAGCTCAATCGGCAGAGCAGGCGCTTCGTAAGCGTCTGGTTTCCGGTTCAAGTCCGGAGGGTGGCTTTTTTGCGTCTCAATTAAGAGTTACTTTAGGATACAGGGCAAGAGAGCTTGGAATGGCGTTGGAGTTGGGGTTGGAATGTCTTCCTGTCGGGAGTAGTAAACGCTTAACTTAGCTCTCTTATTGTAAGAGCCCTCAAAAGACCAGATTTTACGGGGAGCGCTGACATCGCCTTCTTGTGCTATTAAGAGTAAACTTAATGCATTGCTATGATGCCATCCTGGGCGATTCACGATTTCTTGGATTACATCGCGCAACTCAGGTGAGCGATATTCTCGATCTTGGTACCAATTTGTGTCAGAAAGATCCCATATAACATAATGTTCAGTTCGGGGACGGTTAGGGACTATTCCTTGGCAATTAAAGGCGGGTGAGCTGTCGTGAGCATGGGCATAGATTGCAAGTTTTGTATTCATAAAAGCATCTGTAGCTGCTGTCACGTCAAGATGAGCATAGCGGATAGTGGCTTTTGGGGGTATTTGTATGGCCGGGAACCGTAAGCCCCCATGATACTGTCTATTCCCGCCAAGATAGATGTGGGGACTGGTAAGGTGAGTTCCATACTCATCTGTGTATGTATCATCGTTGCCTGCGCCTACTGCTCTTGAAAAGTCGTACATGCTAATAGCGTTTATACCTTGTAATACTATGCCGTTGAGGATCGGCTGGTCTCCGGAAGGAGATTCGAAGTTGATGGTGAGATACTCGTCTATGCCAGGAATGACGTTTACTTTGACGTTTGTTGTTAGTGTGAGTGCGGTGTTTCTCCCTCCTGCTAATGCATAGACATCAACGTTACGTAAAACTACTTCATTAGGGGTGTCTTTTTCTAGGTAGATATCAAAAACTCGCTGGTTAGGGCCGTCTAGTTCAAGCTCGGCAAAGTGAAATTCTACTTTCAGTAGCATTTCGTAAACATTTGGCCCAAGCCAACAAATGAAGCGCGATAGTCCTTGACGTTGACTTTGATATATCCAGGGATCTCTGGTATTGCTGATGGGCTCAGCAGAAGAGATTCGCGTGCCGTCTTTAAATTCATACCAGACGGGGGAAAAATCACTCTCACGATCGGGATCCCAATATTGATGGGTTGCATCAAGCCCACTTTGGTTACCACCAACGTTGATGGCTTTTCTTGTTGGTACGATGTACTCTCTGTCTCCATAAATGGTTATTCCATCTACTACGGCAAAAGGCTTCATAAAAATTGCTTCTGCGTGAGCAGGGACGTTGATGAAATCACTGTAGATCCCGATGTCGCCGTCTTGAGCAGGAGTGTGATATCGATAGTCGTTACGATAATCGTGTGTACTGGTATCCCACATCAGGTAGGTTGTTGATACTTCATTTCCTCCTTTTATTTGCCATGTAACCGGCAGTCTTCCTCGGGGAGCTGTAACTGGTGGATACACCTTTATCGAGATGCTAGGTGGCTTTGGATTTGGCTCTGGAGCAGGTTCGGGGCCTGAGCAATCATTAATTTCAAAGTAGTCAAAGTACGCTTTTGCAGGGTGGTTTTGCCATTGGTTAATCAGGTGTAGGCCGACGTATAAAGAGGATTCGGCAGGGTAACTGACACTATAAATAGGCTTCCACTTTACTCCGTCAGTGCTGTATTCACCACTAAAGGTATTCCCTGTTCGAGTGATGCGGAGAAAAATACTAGTAAAGCCGTATGCCCCGCAGTGGACATGCCGGTAGTGCCCGTGGATACGGTAAGCCATTGTAATAGCCCGAGGAGCTCCTCCAAGTTCCGCTCTGATATAATTATTAGAGTCTTGCCATACAAGGAGTCCTGCACCTTGGTAATCGTAATCAGCAATCATCGCCACTTTGGTTCTGATGACAAAGTCTCCGGTCACTCGCTGGATCATTCTGGGAGCATCTAAGTTCAGGAATAAGTCATGTCCTCCCCTTGGGGTAGATAATTCGAGGCTATGAGGGCTGTTTGTCAAACTAAAGCTGGAGTCGCCATTGGGGTCAACCCACGTCCACCCGGGCTTCAGGGACTCATCATTAAAATCGTCACAGAAACCAGTAGTCTGTTCGTCTTGGACATACGAAGGTTGGAACAACATGTCTGTGCCTAAACATGTTAGTTTTTGAGGTAACTTGGCTGTTTGGAAAGCCCCAAGGGGGTTTAGAAGTAAGAGACTTATGACGGCTATGATTCCGAGATAGTTTTGGATGGACATCTTCCCTTTCTCTCCGAATAAGCTTCCTTGGTTTGATGTTTAGGGAGATTTTAATGGCATTTTCGTGTAAAAGTCAAGTATGACCGAGAGATTTCGGTGAGCTGGCGGGAGATTAAGGCAGAGGGCCCTTCCCCCTCAAAGGGGGAAGGGCCCTCGCCTCTGCCGCAGGATAGGGAGGATCAGGGGAACTTGGCGGCTTGATCCCTTGGGGGATCATCTCGTCGGCGCTGATGCGGGCGATGACGGGGATCTTGTTGGCCATCCGCCCAGGGTGGTTCAGGTGGGCGATGGCCTTGGCTCCCGCTTGGTGGATCGTTTCCGTCAGCGGGCGTAGCCCAGGGAGCTTGTCGTCGGCCTCGATCCCCAATTGGATGGGCACCTCGCGCAGGTCATGGTCTACGTAAAGAGCTCTACTGTGATGCCCCCAGGTAGCGGCTGCGTAAGGTGTAAAAGGTCAGGTGGCAGTCGTTCACTTGGCCGCTGCCATCGCTGTAGCCCAGTTTGATGGGCGCAAAGATGAGGGGGTAAGGCGAACATCTTTCCCAAAGGTATGGCGGTAGTATATGCACTCCCAGTGTAAATATCTTCTTGTAGTACAGGTATATCCGCGAGGAATAATATCAAATGCCGCGAGGGGGCCGTTTGGGGGGAATAGCAGAGGCAGGGCGACCCCACCCACCCTTGCCAGAGAGAAAAAAGAAGCCTCCTTCCGGAGGCCCCTTGAGGCAGAGGCGAACTACCTGGGAGCCCGACGATAGATGTCTTTAGCCCGTCTCTTTCTGGGGAGCGCTGCCATTGTTCCCCTTGCGCCGAAAGCCCCGGCTCTTTTCTAGATACTCGTTGAGCATCTCGATGCTATAGCGCCGGTGGCCTCCGGGCGTGCGGTAGGGAACGATGCCACCCTCTT
>JAGGYI010000100.1 GCA_021162655.1 Anaerolineae bacterium | reverse complement strand
GTGCTTCTCCTAGGGCTCAAGCTCTTTATCAGCCTCTGCCCAGAAGAGATCGTGCAAAAGTACCGCCAAGGACAAGCCACTTCATCTCCCCCGGCCAAAGAGGAAATCATTGAGGCGAGCTATCGCGTCCTCGATGAGCAAGAGCATCCCCAAGGGCAGTAGGGCGAATTTTATTTAATCTTGTCCTGTTTTTTGCTCTCATCTCGGCAGGGAGTTTGCATAATTTGCCAAGTTGTCCCATTGATAGTACAATTATTTTGAACTTGACGGCCAGGAGAAAGCCAGGCACAAAGACGAGGTAGGTGGGTGATACGGCCGTTTGGCTTGCGAGACGTTACCAAGCTGAAGCAACTCCAGCCACGAGGTGTATCGTTTGATCTGCGGCGGGCGCTCCTTTATGCGCCCTCGCCCATCCACTCTGCCCTTTTGGGATATTTCACCCGCTACTATGCAGGGCCTGTAACGTGGGTACATCAAAATACCGAGGATGACCTGGCAGGGGTTGTGCAGGCTTGGCCACGTGCAAAGCGTAGTGGGTGGGATCTGGGGTTTCTCGCGCCGGCTTTGGGTTATCACCACCGCGTCCCGACGATCTGGCAAGAGCTCCTCAAGCATCTCATCATCCTGGGAGCCTCCCAGGGAGTGAGCAAAATCTATGCTCGCTCGCCAGATGACCCAGAGATCAGAGAGGTGCTTCGCCAGGTGGGCTTTGTGGCCGTCGCGCGTGAAGAGATCTTTTTCCTCCTGTGCCCTCCCGAACCGGCCGCTCAGCCCCGTGGGTTGCGCCCTGTGACCCGTGAGGATTATTGGGCGCTGGCAGAACTGTACCAGAGCGTTCTACCACCCCTCGTGCAACGGGCAGAGGGATTCCCCCCCTCACGGCCAGGAACCCTGGGACGGCTCTTGGGCCTTGGTAAGGGGCGTGAGTACGTGTGGATGGAGGGAAAGAAAGCCATCGCGCACTTTCGGCTCTCTGGCGGCCGCCGGGGGTACTGGTTGGAGGTTGTCGTACGCCCGGAATATCGGGCAGAGGTGTTGCCACATCTCAAGTACATTTTGACGTTGAGCGAGTGTTCTGCATCCAAGCCGCTCTATTGCCCGGTGCCCGATTATAACGTCGGCCTGGGCTGGCTCTTGCGCACGCTGGGCTTTCAACCCTATACTAAACAGGCTCTTTTTGTAGTCAATACGATGGCGCGCGTGCCAGCGAGGCAGTCTCTCATCATCCCGGGCTTTGAGCGGGGTATCGATGCGCGCTCATCAGTAGGGCACATCCCAAGTAGCTTTCAGACAGAAGATCATAGATTGACAGCATAAGAGGTAACAGCGGAACGAGTATGTCTCTGAAGATCACAGACGATATTGATGCTTTGGTAAATGTTCTCCCTGAGGAGATTGCCGAAAAACTGCGCGAATTGAACCGCTTCGAGGACCTTTTGGAGGTCGTGCTGGACCTGGGTCGGCCCTGCGAGGCTCGCTATGTAGATGGCGAGGTGCAGCTGACCGACCGCGAGATCCGCCAAGAAGAGATCGACTATGTCGTCTCGCGGATAGGGGATTTCGGCGATGATAACCGCGCCGGTATCGAGCGAACCCTACACCGCATCTCGGCGATTCGCAACCGCCGAGGAAAGATCATCGGGCTCACCTGCCGCGTAGGGCGAGCCGTCTATGGCACGGTAGACATTATCCGAGATATCGTTGAGTCGGGGCAGAGCATCCTTTTGCTTGGCCGCCCTGGCGTGGGCAAGACGACCATGCTCCGCGAGGTAGCCCGCATCCTGGCGGAGAAAAAGCGCGTGGTCATCGTCGATACCTCCAACGAGATCGGCGGAGATGGGGATATTCCCCACCCAGCCATTGGGCGAGCTCGACGTATGCAGGTGCCGACGCCCACTCTGCAGCACGCGGTGATGATCGAAGCGGTAGAGAACCACATGCCTGAGGTCATCATCATCGACGAGATCGGCACCGAACTAGAGGCAGCGGCGGCCCGCACCATCGCAGAGCGAGGGGTGCAGCTGGTGGGCACTGCCCATGGGAACACGCTAGACAACCTCATGATGAACCCCACCCTCTGCGATTTGGTAGGGGGCATCCAAACGGTGACCCTCAGCGACGAGGAAGCACGCCGTCGCGGCACCCAGAAATCGGTGCTTGAACGCAAGGCTCCCCCCACCTTTGACGTAGTCGTCGAGATCCAGGATTGGGATCGGGTGGCCGTGCGCAAAGACGTGGCGGCAGCGGTAGATGCCATCCTCCGTGGGCACAACCTGCCCGCCGAGATTCGAGTGCGCCGCCCCGATGGTACCATCGAAACCATCGAGGAAGAGGTCCCTCGCCCAAGCATCACGCCAGAACGCGAGGCGCTCATCATCCAGAGGAACTTGCGCCTGCGCCCTCAACGCACTACGCCGCTGCGCATCTACCCCTATGGGCTAAACCAAAACCGAGTGCGCCAGGCAAGCCGCCATCTGAACCTGCCCATCCTCCTGGTGAACGATCTCTTGGAGGCGGATGTTCTCTTTACTCTGCGCACCTACTATCGCAAGCGCCCTCAGATCATCGTTGACGCGGAGCGCAGAGGCATCCCCGTCTATGTACTGCGCAACAACACCGTCGTTCAGATGGAATCGTACCTTGCCGAGATCTTTGGCCTAGGCCGGGAGCCCGACGTAGACGTCATCCGCTCTGCTCTCGACGAAGCCAAGCAGGCCATCAGCCTCATTGCTTCGGGCCGACGGCAATCGGTACAGCTTTCGCCGCAGGAAGCCTATATTCGGCGCATGCAGCACGAGCTGGCTCGCGAAGCGAACCTGCTTTCGCGCAGCTCTGGCGCAGAACCCCGCCGCCGAGTGACCATCTATAGCAACCGCTAGAGCCGCCGCGGGCCAAGCCCAGAGGGAGGAGGGGTGAGCCTTTTTATCGTCTTTGAGGGGCCGGAGGGGAGCGGGAAGACGACCCAGATTCACCTCTTGCGCGATGCTTTGCGGGCCAGGGGCTATTCCGTCGTCTGCACACGCGAGCCGGGGGGCACCCCCATTGGGGAGCAGATCCGCACCCTCCTTCACGATCCTCAAAATACCGAAATGCTGCCCATTACCGAGGCCCTGCTCTATTCAGCCTCTCGCGCTCAGCACGTGGCCCAGGTAATCCGCCCAGCTTTGGAGCGAGGCCAGATCGTTGTCTCCGATCGCTACGCCGCCTCAACTATGGCCTACCAAGGCTACGGACATGGATTAGAGCTTCAGATGCTCCAGCAGATCACCGAGCTCGTCACCGAGGGGCTTACCCCCGACCTGACCATATACCTCGACCTGGAGGTAACCATTGGGCTAAAGCGTAAGCTCAAAGACAGCCAACAAGGCCAAGGCGAGTGGAACCGCATGGACCAGCTCGACATCGCTTTTCACCGCCGCGTGCGGGAAGGATACCTTGAGATGGCCCGCCAGGAGCCTAGCCGTTGGATGATCGTCGATGCGACCCAATCCATCCAATGGATTCACGAGCACATCCTCGAACGTGTGGAAAGCCTTTTACAAAAAAGGTCTCTCGGTGTATCCTAGAGCGCAGCTTGAAAGAGGGAGCAAAGACAAATGAACATCAAGTTGATCATCAGCGTCGTGCACAGCGATGATGCCGACCAATTGATGACGGCTCTGCGGGATGCCGGTTTCTCCTCTACCAAGATCAGCACTACCGGCGGCTTTCTCCGTGAAGGCAACGCCACGATCCTGGTAGGAACCGACGAGGCGAACGTCCCCAACGTGCTCGATATCATCAAGCGCAACTGCCACACCCGTACTCAATACGTAAATCCCCTCCCCCCGGTGATGGAGCCCGGCGAACTCTATATGCCCAACCCCGTCGAGGTCCAGGTCGGAGGAGCGGTGATCTTTATTCTAGATGTTGAGCGTTTGATTAAATACTAGGCGAGGGCTACCTTAAAGTAGCGTTTGGGCACGCGCAGCGCAACATCGAGAGGGGGGCGTTGCGCGTATTTTCATCATGGGAGGTTGCCTATCACAATGAGAGACCCCTTCGCTGTGCCTGCTCATGCCAAAGAGATCTTTGCCGCATTAGAACCCTACCTTCATCCCACTCCCTTGCTCGTCGTCATCTCGGGGCCCTCGGGTGTGGGCAAAGATAGCGTCATCAAGCGCATGCAGGCCTTGGGCTATCCCTTCCATTTCATCGTCACCGCCACCGACCGCCCACCACGGCCCGGTGAGGTGGACGGGGTGGACTATCACTTTGTCAGCACTGCCGAGTTTGAACGCATGATCGCCAAAGACGAATTGCTAGAGTATGCCCGCGTCTATGGCCAGTACAAAGGGGTACCCAAGGCCGAGGCTCGGGAGGCCTTGGGTAGCGGGCGCGACGTCATCATGCGCTTGGACGTCCAAGGGGCAGCAACGATTCGCCGCCTTGTCCCCCAAGCTTTGAGCATCTTTCTCGTTCCCCCCTCTCTAGACGTCCTAGTGGCCAGGCTCCGCCGGCGCGCCGGCGATTCCACCGAACAGGTCCAACGCCGTCTACAAACGGCCCTCGAGGAACTCAAGCGGCTGGATGAGTTTGAATACATTGTGGTGAACCGCGAGGGGCAGCTTGACGAGACAGTGCGCCAAGTGGCGGCCATCATCACGGCTGCCAAGTGCCAAACTCGCCCGCGCCGGATCACCCTCTGAATTGGGAAAAACAGGAAATGGCCCCCTGGAGTAATCGGGCCAAAGCGATGGAACGTTGCAACCGAGCAACGAGATGGGCATCACCTGCTCACTCGTTCGACAGTCAACACCTTACGGCTATGGGCGCAAAGGCTCCCCTGGCCCCCAACTTGGCCCTGCCCAAGGGGGATTCACAACATCCCTGTCCCGTCTCCCTGCCGGGGAAGAGCCTTTGCCAGCCTGGCACTTTTGCCCACTCGGCACATCGGGCTCTATAGGAGGAAGAGATGGACACAATGCGCGCGGCGGTGCTTCACGATTTCGGTGATCTACGGGTGGAACGAGTGCCCCGCCCCAGAGCCAGAGAGATTGGCACAGTAGTGGTGCGCATCAAATCCTGTGGGATCTGCGCCACCGATTACAAAGCGATCAAGGGGATCCGCCGAAACGTCACCTTTCCCTTTATCCCTGGACATGAACCCAGCGGCATAGTAGTAGAAGTGGGCCCAGGGGTAAAGCACTTTAAAGAGGGGGACGAGGTCATCTGCCAGCCCTCAGGCTACTGCGGCTTTTGCGAACAATGCCGCCTGGGGAACACGCATTACTGTGAACATGCCTTTACCACCGGCGGCGATGGGCCAGAGGGCGTCTGGCCAGGGGCATTTGCCGAGTACATGCTCACTAAAGAGAGCTGCCTCTTTCACAAACCCCAGAGCCTCTCCTTCGACGCTGCCTGCCTTTGTGAACCCCTCTCAGGAGCATGGAAGGGAGTGATCCAACACAGTGAATTGCAGCTCGGGGAGGACGTCGTCATCATTGGAGTGGGGAGCATCGGGCTCCTCTGCCTCCAAGTTGCCAAGGCGGCTGGGGCCGCTCGGCTCATCGCCATTGACCCCAACCCCTACGCCCGGGAGCGCGCTCTGGCCCTGGGGGCCACCCATGCCATCGATCCCTCCAGCGAAGACGCCCGAGCGCGTGTGTATGAGATCATCCCCCATGGGCCGGACCTCGTTCTAGAGGCAGCCGGGAACATTCAAGCTGTTGAGCTGATGGTCTCCCTTCGCCGCCGAGGAACGCGCTGGAACGTTTTCGGCATCACTACCCATGAAACCTTTGCCCTAGATGGCGGCCTCACCCATTTTCTAGAGGGCCGCATGGATGCCAGTTTCGGCACCACTCCCCTGGCTATGAGCAAAGCCATCCGCTTAATGGAGACAGGTTTGGTAGATACGGAAAAGATCATCTCACACCGCTTCCCCTTGGAGGAAATCCACCAAGCACTGAAAGTTATGGAAGGGGAACGGCGTTGTAAAATCGTCATCAACCCTTGAAGCTATGGGGTTGAGAGGAGGTGCAAGATGCCCAATCGTTACCCTATCGTCGCGGGGATGTTCTACCCAGCTGATCGGCTCTCTTGCCTGCGTGAGGTAGAGGACTGCCTGCGCGAGGCAGGCACCCCTCGGGTGCAAGGGACGATTTACGGCGGCATCGTTCCCCATGCAGGCTGGACTTTTTCCGGACCCACGGCAGCGCGGGTTTTCGCCGCACTGCGCGCCCAGAATGCCACTCCCGAGACGATCATCCTCTTTGGAGCCGTACACAGCTGGGGAGTGCACCAGCCCAGCATGTACGGCTCTGGACAGTGGATCACTCCCTTGGGGCCCCTCTCCATCGACGAGGAACTTGCCCAGGCACTGCTTGAGGCCCAGGTGCCTCATCTCATCAACAGCCCTCGAGCGCATGCTGAGGAACATTCCCTCGAAGTGCAGCTACCCTTTATCAAATACCTCTTCCCCGATGTGACCATCCTGCCCATCGCGGTGCCTCCCTTCCAAGGAGCCGACGAGCTGGGCCGAGAGATCGCCCGAGTGGTGCGGGCACTAGGAAGACAAGCCCCGGCCATTGGGAGCAGTGATCTCACCCACTATGGCCCTCGCTACGGCATCACCCCCGCCGGCTTGGGGGAACCAGCCCTGCAATGGGCCAAAGAGAACGACCGCCGCATCCTCGACTTGATGGTAGAGCTACGCGCTGCAGAGATCGTCCCAGAAGCCAGCACACGGCACAACGCCTGTGGTGCCGGCGCCATCGCCGCAGCTATAGGCTATGCCAAGGAACTGGGGGCCCGCCAGGGTGTGCTACTGCACTATACCACCAGCTATGACGTGATGCCCACAGG
>JAGGYI010000079.1 GCA_021162655.1 Anaerolineae bacterium | reverse complement strand
GACCCGCTGATTTTTACTCCAGATGGCAAGTATTATAGGTTAGGCGAATGTTTGGGAAAGGCTTGGGATGTTGGCAAGGCCCTGAAGAAGTAAAAGTTCGAAAGGCCCCAGCGTCGCTACCGGGGCCTTTGATTTAGGATCGGTGTTCAGGATAGTAATTTCGCATAGAGATTTAACCACCCCCATCACCAAACACTTTCCAAACCCCATAACAAGCCACACCCAAAAGGGCAGCCTTCGCATTGAGGATCACATATACCGGAATCTTTTGCATCAGTGACGACATGCGCCCCTTGTTTTGAAAGGCCTCCATGAAAACGCCCTTCTTTAGGGCAGGGAGGATCCGAGGAGGAATACCACCTCCTAGGTACACTCCCCCCAGGGCAAGAACTTTTAGTGCAAGATTGCCAGCTTCTGCTCCCAGAATTGAAAGAAAAAGTTCTAGCGTTTTCTCGCAAAGTGGGTCGGGAGGTTTTCTTTCCAATGCTGCATTGATGATAAAGGGGGTCGGGTCCAAAGCCTCGGCAAGTTGCTCTGCAAGCCATGAGGGCTCTGTTCCATAGCCCTCATCACGGAGAAAAGCGTAAAGGTTAGGAATACCCACTCCCGAGCAAACACGCTCGTAGCTCACATGAGGGAATCGCTTCAAAAGATAAGTCAGGAGTTCGCTCTCTAGAAGGTTCGTTGGAGCAAAGTCTGTATGTCCGCCTTCAGAAGGGTGGGCATAATAGTGGTCCCCAACCCAAACTGCAAAGGCCTCCCCCAGACCCGTGCCGGGAGCAACGATCGCTCTTGTCCCCTGCGGCTGCTCTTCCCCCTTATTGAGCACGTAGAGGTCTTGATCTTTGAGCAAAGGGAGCGCATAGGCAACAGCTTCAAGATCGTTCAAAAGCCAAACATCCTCAAGCCCCAACTCTGTCCGGATCCGCTCCCGCTCCACTACCCAGGGAAGATTCGTTCCTGTTACCCGGCCGCCCAGCACCGGTCCAGCAATGCCAAAAACTGCGAACTGAACCTTGATGCCTGTCTCTCGAAGGAAGAAGCGAACGAGATCTTCCAGACATGGGAAATCCTTGCTGGAGAACGTCCTCTCCACTAGTGGAGAGGTCAACTCTTCTGGGGAAGCGTAGATCGCCAGGTTTGTCTTTGTTCCTCCGACATCGCCAGCTAATAACATTTTTTACTATCACCCTCTCTGAGATAGCTTTAAACAAAGAAAATCTCACTGGAGGTGGAGTAGCCGAGCCATGTTTCCTCCCAACACAAGGCCCCTTTCCTCATCGCTCAGCTCTTGATAGATCACCTGGCGAATGCCCCACTCAAATTTCATCGGGCAAAAAGGCGTGTCGCTTCCGTAGCAAACCCGCTCTGCTCCGAGTATCTCTACAGCCTGGAGAACCTTACGATAGTCTGCTTCGGAGTCAATGAGATACCAAGTGGGGTACTTTTGTGCAAGCTCAATCACCGCATCATGCAAGGCTGGCCTTCCAGCTCCCCCCATGTGCACAACCATTATAGGAAGGTCGGGAAACATCTCTGATATTTTAGCAATACGGAAAGGATGGGTCCGCTCAAAATCATTAGATCCGCAATGGAGCGCAAGGACAATTCCCGCCTGCGCGATCATTTCAATAAGAGGGAGGCTCAAGTGGGGATCATCAATATAATACCCATCCCGAGCACCATTAAGCTTGACTCCTTTCACTCCATACTCTTCTATGCACCTAGTCAACTCCTCTTTGGCCTCTTCTATCCCCAAAAGCGGGTTCACTCCACCAAAATTGATGATACGATCGGGATGCCTTTTGGCTCCCTCGTAGATTGCCCGGTTATCCGGAGCTATCTCACGGGTATACGAAACCATTGGCCAACAGATAGCCTTATCTACTCCCACCTGATCCATCCAACGGAGCAACTCATCAATCCCAATGCCAATACCCGCTGGATTGGCTGCAATATGGCAATCAGCATCAATAAACATTCTGGCCTCCTTTTCTTCCTAGTATAAGCCAACCCGAGGCTGGCCGGGATCTGTCAGCAACATAATTTTATCAAAAAGAAGTTTCATCAACGAATTCTTTTGCTCCTGGGCGGCACCATCGTACCAAAGATTCACGAACTCATTCGGATCGTTTTCAAGATCATAGAGTTCTCCTATCTCGTGCCCATGATAGACAACCAGCTTGTAACGTCCATCAAAGATCATATTCGCGTGGCTTGCATAGGGGCGCCTCAATGCATCGTGGTATTCTGTGTGCACAAATTTTCGATGCACTGAAGGATCTGCCCTGCCAGTCAAAATAGGTAACAGAGACTTGCCTTCTAGCTCTGGAGGAATGGGCATGTCCAACATCTCAAATAGGGTAGGGACAAGGTCAATCAGCTCGACAAGAGCCTCGCTGCGCACTCCCTGGATAAAGTGTCCCGGCCAGGAAACGATGAGAGGTACGTGAACCGCTCCCTCGTAGAAACGACATCCTTTGCGCAAGAGGCCATGATCCCCCAACATTTCACCATGGTCGCTCATAAAGATAACCACTGTCTTTTCAAGCTGGCCTGTTTCTTCCAGTGTGCCAAGTATGCGGCCTACCTGTTCATCGATAAGCTCAATTTGAGCATAGTAAGCGGCAACCATTCGACGAGCTTCATAATCATGCGGGGAAATCGGAGCCTCAGTCTGGTGATCAATTCGGCGAAAGGCTAACTGGCTCTCCAGCTCCTCTTCCCGGAAGAGTGGGAGGGGCATCTTTTCAACATCCATGCGCCGGAGATACCCGGGAGGAGGATCGAAAGGGGGATGAGGATCAAAGGGATTCACACTCATTAGCCACGGGCTATCTCGCGCCTCACGAATAAAAGTGATAGCCTCATTAGCACACCATGTTGTCTGATGATATTGAGCCGTTATGCCCACCCGAAAGATTCCCTCTTTGGGCCAGCCATCCAATTCCTCGGCCCCATACGCTTGATCCCAATCGATTCCTTCTTGACGGAGCCAGTTCTGATAGTCGTGCCTCTCTGTGGGCCAAAAAGGCTCCGGGTAGGGGTGATGGCTCCACTTGAAAAAGCGATACCCATCATCAGGGCGCGCTTCCACCCGTCCATGAGCAGCGGAAAGATGAAGCTTACCTACTAGGCCGCAGTCGTACCCTTGATCCGCCAAGATGCGCGTAATAAGTCGAATGTTAGGAGGAAAATAAGCGTTGCCATTCCGGTTTACGTGAATACTGCTTGGGTAACGCCCAGTCAGGAAAGAAGCTCTACTAGGGGTGCAAATAGGGCTCTGAGCATAAGCTCGCGTAAAGGCTACTCCTTGTTGCACAAGGCGATCTAAATTTGGCGTGCGGATGTATGGGTTCCCCAAAGCACGGATAGTGTCAAAGCGCTGTTGATCGGTACAGATCCAGAGGATATTAGGCTTTTCCTTCATGGCTAAATCCTTTCGTCTTTCATAATGATACTGTGCTGAGAGATAGAGCAGGGATTCCAATCCTATCATAAAAGGACATTCCCCGGCAAGCCGATCAGGGGAGATTCTTGTGAGGGACTTTTGGCAGAGGGCCAAGAGTGTGGTAAACTATGGGCGAAATCCCTGTGATGTGCGTGATGCTCTTTTTGGTATTGAGCCAACACCTGTGTCTAGGGAGCCGCTATCCAGGTGCAGCTCTGTGTTCCCCTAACTGAGGGACCTGAGTTGCCGGGAGGCGCCCACCTGAGATTGCAGGTTCATATACTAAATGAGCACACGGCATCGCGGGGATTTCTCTTTCAGATTCAGAGGAAGGGATGTGAACTACCCTTGGCGAAGGAATTCCTGCATGCGCCCAATATCTTCTAACCGCGCTCGGGTCTCTGTTTCATCCCGCATCGCCAGCTGCTGGATAAACGCATCAAGCAACACCGCGACCGAGGCCACCGAAGGCGCAGCAAAAGACTCGCTCGCCTGACAAATAAAGACAATCTCGGCAACCTGAGCACATGGTGAAGTAGATGACCAAGCAAAAGCTATAGTATCAGCTCCTTTCTGCTTGGCATAACGCAATGCATTAGCAACCTCAACCGCCGGAGCAGCAACAGAGAAAGCTACAAGCAAGGTTTTTTCCTCAATCTTGTTGAGCAATACGGCCAAACTTGCCGGATCAGATCGTGAGCTTTGGGCAGAAAGCCCTATATGCATAAGAGACAGTGCAAAAAGCTCCGCCAGCGGCCAAGACAGGCCCTGACCCAGGACATAGATCTGCTTAGCTTCCTCGAACGCTTGCAGAGCTTGCAACACCGTTTGTGGGGAGATGTGGCTAATGACTCGCTGGAGATTCTCCACTTCTGTTTCTAGCATACCAAAGAAAGGCTCTTTGGCTGCCATCTGAGGTAGTCTAGCCTTCGCCTCAAGCTCCTCTTGGACGACCGCCCGAATGTCCTGAATCAGAGCGGGGTACCCGCTATACCCAAGTCGCTGGGCAAAGCGGATGACAGTGGCCTCATTTAGAGCTAAATGACGAGCTAAACGCGAAGCCGTCATGAAAGCTGCTTCTTGATAAGAGGTAGCGATAAAGTCAGCCAGCCTTTTCTGGCTCTTCGTCAGGGAAGGATATTTTTGACGGATTCTCTCAAAGATCATCTCTTTGCACCTTCTCATTCCATGAGGAGAGCTTCCTCAACTAATGTCTCCATAGATAACATAATCAAAATTCATTATAGCAAGGCAGATACGAAATGTCAAAGCTAGATAGCAAGTTTTCTCTACTTTTCTTGACAAGGCCATCGCCTTGTGCTACTCTGGCTCAGAGCAAATAGAGAGGGGAAGATCGTGAGGATAGATCGGGTTGCCGAAAACGTCTTTGTCTTTATCAGTGATCTCTATGCCCAAGTCGTTTCGACCGTCCTTCTAACAGAAAAGGGGGCCATTGTCATTGATACCCTCCCTTTCCCTAGTGAGGCCCGCGAGGTTCTGGAATTCGTCCAAGATACCACCGAGCAAAACGCCCGTTACGTCATTAACACCCACCATCATGCCGATCACGTCTATGGGACGTATCTTTTCGAGGGAGCCGAAGTTATCTCCCATGATCAGTGCCGCGACTTTTTGGAACGCATTGGACAGGAACAGCTAGAACGAGTTAAAAAGGATACCCCTGCTCTTGCAGAGGTTAAACTCGTTTTGCCTAACGTGACCTTTCAGGAGAGAATGGGGATCCAACTGGGACAAACTCAGCTCCACCTCTTTCATACACCCGGGCACACCCCCGACGGAATCAGCATCTTCATCGAAGGGGAAAAGATTCTCGTGGCTGGGGACACCTTAATGCCAGTTCCTTATAT
>JAGGYI010000017.1 GCA_021162655.1 Anaerolineae bacterium | reverse complement strand
CTTCCTCATCCAACGGAGCAATGATGGGCAAGTGTAATTCCTTGCCTAGGGCAAAGTCCTCGGCACCACACCCCGTGGCGATGTGCACAATCCCTGTACCTTCTTCTTCACCTACGTCCTCCCAAAGGATGACCCGATGCGCCTCCACAGCGCTCTCCCTCACCCCTCGAATGAGCTCCTTCAGCTCTGTAAAACCTCCAGGATGCTGGGCGGGCTCCAGGTCATCAAAGGGGCCATCGTAGGCCCAACCCTCCATCTCTTTGCCCTTGAGCTCCCCTAGGATCTCGTAATCGCCCTCGAGCATATGGAGGGTGCCCTTGGAGAGATAGAGAATCTCGTCCCCATTACGGACTTTGGCATATGTAAGTTCTGGCCCCACCGCCGCAGCAATATTGCTAGTCAACGTCCAGGGGGTGGTGGTCCACACTAGTAACGATTCTTTTTCGCGACCCCGCAAGGGGAAGCGCAAAGTAACGGCCGGATGGGTGATCTCTTCATAACCATCGGTGACGATCTCATGCTGGCTGATACCCGTAGCACAACGGGGGCACCAGGGCATCACGTCAACTCCGCGGTAAAGCCAGCCCTTCTCCCAGCACTTTTTCAAAAAAGTCCAGATCATATAGTTGTTTTCATTCGAGAAGGTAAAATAGCTATGCCCTAGCTCAGGCAAGCCCAAGCGCCCCACGATCTGCTCTACCGTATCCGTCACTGGGCCATTGGGTCCCTCCACTGTGACCACCTGGGAAGGATCCTCAACGAGCTTGTCGGCCAGCCAGCGCAATTCATCGGGATCGTTCCAATCCATCCAATAACCCAAGCGAATGGATTGTTCCGTCTGCAATGCCGCACTCCGCAAGACTCGCTCTTTACACTTGAGGACAAATTTATCCAACCCGTAATGCTCAATATCCTTCTTGGATTTGAATCCCAGCTCCCTTTCTACCTCGACCTCTACCCAGAGGCCTTGGCAGTCAAAACCGTTCTGATAACGCGTATGGCGGCCACGCATTGTCCAATAGCGATGAAAAAGATCCTTATAAGTTCTTCCCCAGCCATGATGCACCCCCATAGGGTTATTCGCCGTAATAGGGCCATCAATGAAAGACCAACGCGGGCCGTTCTTGCGCAGCTCTCGACTCTTTTCGAAAGCGTTCGTCTCTTCCCAGAACTTGAGAATCTCATGCTCCTGAGCGATGAAATCTACCTTTGCAGGCACAGGCTTAAATGGCATCAGAACCTCCTCTCCCGTTGGTTCCTCTTTACATTCATACTTAAAAAGCCCTCGCCCCGTTAGGGGACGAGAGCTCTACTCCCGCGGTACCACCCCACTTGGCATGAGGATGCCCACTCTGCCGCTTACGGGGGCCAAAAGCCCCGATAAGCGCGTCCCGATAACGGAGGACGAACCCGGACAAATCTACTAAGCCCAAAGCCGTTCGGTTGCCAGCTCGAGAGGGATTTTCACTCAGCAAGCACGGACCTGGCTCACACCTTCCCCAGGCTCTCTGACCGCCTCCACTGAGTTACTCGTCTCTGTCATCGCTATTGGCCATCTCTTATTGAACGAAACACATTATAGCATCCTCGGCCAGAAACGCCAAAAGCTGACGCCATTTACGCCCATAAAGCAAAAAAAGATTTGCCAGATGGTTTAGAGTATGCTATACTTGCTACAAAGCCCCCTTAGCTCAGTTGGATAGAGCGCCGGCCTCCGGAGCCGGGTGCAGGCGTTCGAGTCGCCTAGGGGGTACTCGAAAGGTTGTCAGCAATGGAAGGAATCGCTTTTCGTGCTAGGAGGAGCCCAAGGCATTTCCCGGACCACCGGTCTGGATAGTTCTGCCTGGGCGAAAATCAATGGCGATTCAGCCACCAGCTCTCCAGACGGGGGGCTGGTCTTTTTCATATTGAAGCCGAGGAGCGAAAAGCAATGGTCAAAGTGGGCATCTTTGGCGCAACAGGATATGCCGGATACGAACTGGTTAAGGCCATCCTTCGCCATCCCGAGGCAGAGCTCGTCTTTGCCTCCTCGACAAGCTATGCAGGGCAGCGCTACAAAGACGTCTACCCCTGCCCCTATGATCTACCTCTCATTGCTCCTGAGGAGGCCCCCCTCGAGCAAGTGGATGTAGCTTTCCTTTGCACCCCCCATGGGGCCTCGGCCCCTCTGGCTCAGCGTGTGCTCCAGGCAGGGGCCAAATGCATCGATCTTTCGGCCGATTTCCGCTTACGCGATCCCGCCATCTACGCCCGCTGGTATCGAGAGCATCCTGTCCCTCAGCTTATCAACGAAGCCGTCTATGGCCTCACCGAGATCTACCGTCAACAAATAGCCCAAGCCCGCTTGGTAGCTAATCCGGGTTGCTACCCCACTGGGCCTCTACTGGCTCTTTACCCTTTCCTTCGTAAGAACCTCGTTCGCGGAGAACAAATTATCATCGATGCCAAGTCCGGAGTTTCGGGAGCAGGGGCAAAACCTTCGCTCAAGACCCACTTTGTCAACGTGCACGACAGCTTTTCCGCCTACAACGTAGGGCGCAGCCACCGGCACGTCCCCGAGATGGAACAAGAGCTCTCCCGCTACGGGGAGCAACCTCGCCAGGTGATCTTTACCCCTCATCTTCTACCCATCTCGCGGGGGATTCTTTCTACCATCTACGTCTCCCTTGACCCTTCCTGGAACCAGGAGCAACTCCTCGACCTTTGGCACGAAACCTATGCAGGGGAACCTTTTATCCAGATCCTCGAATCAGGCAAATTGGCCACCCTGGCTCATGCCAACTATACGAATCGCTGCGTCCTCTCTCTGGCCCCAGCAGGGGTGGAAGGACGGTTCATTCTCATCACCGCCATCGACAACCTCCTCAAAGGGGCCTCTGGCCAGGCTCTACAAAACATGAACGTCATGTTTGGCCTGGAGGAAACCCTGGGCTTGGTGGCATAAAAGGAGGAAAGCATGGCACTGGCAGAGCTTACCTTGCTCAAAGTAGGAGGCGCAGAGCTTGAAGAAGGCGTCGCTTTGGAGGCTCTTACAGAAGCCATCGCCCAGTTCGTCGCTGAACGCAACCTCATCATCGTCCATGGCGGTGGTAGCGACATCGCCAAGTTGCAAAAACGCCTGGGGTTAGTACCCCGCTTCATCGACGGACTACGTGTGACAGATGAAGAATCGCTCTGGGCTGCCGAGATGGCCCTTTCAGGCACGGTAAACAAGCGCCTTACCGCCCATCTCGTTCAAAGGGGAGTACGTGCCCTTGGCCTGAGCGGAGTCGATGCCGGCCTACTCCGGGCCCGGCCCCTTGCGCACCCCAAAGGAGACCTAGGACGCGTGGGCGAGATCGAGCATGTCGAGACATCCTGCCTCTTGGACCTCCTGGCCAAAGGGTTTGTCCCCGTCATCTCGCCGATCTCTTTGGGAAGCGATGGCCACCCCTTTAACGTCAATGCAGACCATGCAGCTCTGGCGATCGCCAAGGCTTTGCGCGTGCATGAGATGATCTTTCTAACCAATGTGCCTGGAGTCCTTGTCCAGGGCGAACTCCTCGCCCAGATCGACCCTCAAACTGCCGAAAAACTGATCGCCACGGGAGAGATCAGCGGAGGGATGATCCCCAAGGTGCGTTCCGCCCTCGCGGCCATCGCCCAAGGAGTACAGACAGTTCGCATCACCAGTTTGGAAGGTCTTTTTCAAGGCTCGGGAACCCGCTTTAGCACAAACCAGGAACGCTGAAACACTGAAAGGAAAGGAAGATGAATGCTCAGAAGATTCGGGAACTGGACGCAAAATATGTTCTGCACACCTATACAAGGCCTCCTTTTGTGCTCGAGCGAGGAGAGGGAGTTTACCTTTATGATACAGAGGGCAAAGCTTACCTAGACTTTGTTAGCGGAATAGCGGTCAATGCCTTGGGCTATGGAGACCCTGATATTCTAGACGCCATTGGGGAACAGACTCGAAAACTGATGCACGTCTCTAACCTCTATTATACCGCTCCCCAGGCCCTGTTGGCCCAAAAGCTCGTCGAAAAGACGCCTTTCGCAGACAAGGTCTTTTTCTGCAATTCAGGTGCCGAAGCGGTAGAGGCAGCGATCAAATTTGCCCGCAAGTGGGCCAAGGTAACCCACAGCGCTGAAAAGATCGAATTTGTTGCTTTCAGCGGCGCCTTTCACGGCCGCACCATGGGAGCCTTGGCCCTTACCCCTCGGCCCCATTATCAAGATCCTTTCCGTCCCCTGATGCCAGGCGTCAAGCTAGCCATCTACAATGACCTTTCCTCTGCCGCTGACCTGCTCGACGAAAAGACTTGCGCCTGCATCGTCGAGCCCGTCCAAGGGGAGGGAGGTGTCGTTCCGGCTGACCCCGAATTCCTCCAGGGGTTACGGAAGCTCTGCGACGAACGGGGAATTTTGCTCATCTTTGACGAGGTACAATGCGGCCTAGGACGCACTGGCACCCTATGGGCCCACGAACCCTATGGCGTCATGCCCGATATCATGACCCTGGCCAAACCCCTTGGTGGGGGGCTTCCCATGGGGGCCACTCTCGTCAACCAAGCCGTTGCTGAGGTAATCTCCCCCGGTGACCATGCCAGCACCTTTGCCGCAAACCCTGTCATCTGTTCAGCAGCATTGGTCGTGCTAGATAAAATCTCCGATCCAGCCTTCCTTGAACACGTCCGCTGGGCTGGCCAATACTTGCAAAAAGGACTAAAAGAACTTGAAGAAAAGCACGCCCACATCATCCAAGTGCGCGGGCGCGGGTTGATCTGGGCCCTCGTAACTGACCTAGAAGATGTAGGCCCCTTGGTAGAACAGTGCGCCGAGGCAGGGCTCCTTACTTGCAAGGCTGGGAACCCTATTCTGCGCTTAGTCCCTCCTTTGATTGTCCAAAAAGAACATCTAGATGAAGCTTTGAATATCCTCGACGGAGTGTTTGCTCATGTCTAAAACGAAAACGCAATCCCATCCTCCCTCGGAAAAAGAGAGCGAGATCATCATCCGCAAAGCTCTCGTCCAAGACGTGCCTGCCATGGCTCGGTTGATTAATTGGTTTGCCTCGCAAGGGCAAATGCTCCCTCGATCTCATCATCAGATCTACCAATACTTGCGCGATTTCATCGTCGCTGAAGAGGATGGAGAGATCGTTGGATGCGGCGCATTGCATATCGTTTGGGAAGACCTGGCCGAGGTGCGTTCCCTGGCCGTTCAAGAAAGTCACCAACGCCGTGGCATTGGCCGGCGGCTCGTCCAAGCCCTCCTCCAGGAGGCCCGTGAGCTAGGGCTACCTCGAGTTTTCGCCCTCACCTACCAGCAGACCTTTTTTGAGGAGCTAGGTTTCCACGTCGTACCCCGCGAATCACTGCCCCACAAGATCTGGGGGGATTGCCTAAACTGCCCTAAATTCCCCAATTGCGACGAAATCGCCATGATTCTAGACCTAAAGAAAGATAGAGCGGAGGAGCAAAGATGAAAGGTGAAGTGAAAAAGTGTGTGTTGGCGTATTCCGGTGGTCTAGATACTTCCATTATCGTCCCTTGGCTGAAAGAGAACTATGGCTGCGAGGTGATCTGCTTCACAGCAGATTTGGGCCAAGAGGAAGAACTGGAAGGGCTGGAAGAAAAGGCCCTCGCTAGCGGAGCTAGCAAGATTTACATCGAGGACCTGCGTGGCGAGTTCCTTACTGACTATGTCTTTCCAACTTTGATGGCAGGAGCCGTCTACGAGCGTTTTTACCTATTGGGCACTTCCTTTGCTCGCCCGCTCATCGCCAAGCGCATGGTTGAAATCGCCGAGCTCGAGGGAGCCGACGCCGTTGCCCACGGGTGCACTGGCAAAGGGAACGACCAGGTGCGCTTTGAGCTAACCTTCAAGGCGCTCAACCCTAAACTTAAGGTTATTGCGCCCTGGCGCGAGTGGAACATCCGCTCCCGCGAGGATGCCCTCGAATATGCAGCAGCCCACAACATCCCCGTGCGCCAAACAAAGCGCTCCATCTATAGCCGCGACCGTAACCTCTGGCATCTCAGCCACGAAGGAGGGCCTCTAGAGGATCCTTGGCAGGAGCCAGAGGAAGATCTTTTCTTACTGACCTCTTCCCCCGAGGCAGCGCCCGATGAGCCGGAGTATATCGAGATTGACTTTCGTCAGGGGGTACCTGTTCGCCTAAATGGAGTGAGCATGGGCCCCGTAGAGCTGGTGACCGCGCTGAATAAACTGGGCGGCAAGCACGGTATCGGCCGGGTAGACATGGTAGAGAACCGCCTGGTGGGGATTAAATCACGAGGGATCTATGAGACACCCGGCGGAACCATTCTCCACCTGGCCCATCAGGCCGTAGAGAGCCTCGTCCTTGACGGCGAGACGATGCATTACAAAGACGTCATCGCCCAAAAGTACGCTGAGCTTGTCTACTATGGGCGCTGGTTCACCCCTCTACGTGAAGCTCTCGATGCTTTCGTCCGTGAGACGCAAAAGTTTGTCACCGGTACTGCGCGGCTCAAGCTCTACAAGGGCAACTGCATTATCGTCGGCCGCAAATCTCCCTATAGCCTCTACCGTGAAGACTATGCTACGTTCGGCGAAGACGACGTCTATGACCAATCCGATGCAGAAGGCTTTATCAACCTCTATGGCCTACCGATGAAGGTGCGCGCTCTCTTGCAAACAGAGGGCCCTGGCAAGTTGGAGAGCCAAGGCCCCGATTACACCGAGTTCAAGCGAGATTAGGCCTATGGGAACACTTTGGGGTGGACGCTACACTGAGGCACCGGATGAACTCCTCTGGGAATTCAATGCCTCGCTTCGGTTCGATAAACGCCTAGCCCAAGTCGATGTGCGAGGCAGCATCGCCTATGCCAAGGCCTTGGGTCGAGCGGGGATCCTTAATGAGGACGAGGTGCACATTCTACTCAGAGGGCTTGAGCAGATTGCCCGCGAATTTTCTCAGGGAAGCTTTGCTTTTGCACCCACTGATGAGGATATCCACACTGCTGTCGAGCGCCGCCTCCACGAGCTCATTGGCCCAGTGGCTGGCAAGCTTCACACGGGGCGCAGCCGGAACGACCAGGTAGCCACGGACATCCGTCTCTATCTTCTCGAGGTACTCGATGAGCTCGCCCAAAGTTTGCGCGCTGTACAAAGCAGCATCATCGCCAAAGCGGAAGAACACCTCTCGGTGATTATGCCGGGGTACACCCACTTGCAGCCCGCCCAGCCAGTGCGCTTTAGCCATTGGTTACTTTCCTTCTTTTGGATGTTCCAACGGGACCTGGAGCGACTGCAGGACCTCCGCAAACGTACCTCGCTTTGTCCTTTAGGAGCAGGAGCCTTGGCAGGGAATGCCTATGGCATCGACCGCGAGGCCCTCGCCCGGGAGCTCGGTTTCACCGGCGTGACGGAAAACAGCATGGACGCGGTAAGTGATCGAGACATGGTTCTCGAAACTTTGAGCTGGGCCGCCATCCTGGGTGTCCACCTCAGCCGCCTAGCGGAGGATCTCATCCTCTGGTCGAGCGCAGAGTTTGGCTTTGTACAACTGGCTGAGCGCTTCACCACTGGCTCGAGTCTCATGCCACAGAAACGCAATCCCGATAGCATGGAGCTCGTTCGAGCCAAAGCAGGGAGGCTCATCGGTAACCTAGTGCAGCTTCTTACAGTGATCAAAGGGCTTCCCTCTACCTACGATAAGGACCTTCAGGAAGATAAGGAACCCCTTTTCGATACCCTCGATACGCTCAAAATGACTTTGCCCATCACTGCCCAGGTGATCGCTACACTCCAAGTCAACCAGGAGGCTATGCAGAACGCTCTAGACGAGGCAATGCTTGCCACCGACCTAGCGGACTATCTAGTCCGCAAGGGCATCCCTTTTCGCGAGGCCCATCATTTAGTTGGGCAGGTGGTACTCCTTAGCGAGCAAAAAGGGCTGCCACTAAGCAAGCTTCCTTTGGAAGAACTGCAACGCATCTCGCCGGCTTTTGGTCCCGATCTGTATGATACGCTACATTTCGAGGCTTCGGTAGAAGCGCGTAACGTCATCGGAGGCACGGCCCTCTCAGCTGTGAAGAAACAGCTCCAACGGGCACGAATGCTCCTCCAAGGGAAATAAGCTCTCAAGAACAAACCCCCGAAAGGCTTTTCGGGGGTTTGTTCCTCCTCCTTTAAGCCCATTGTACAGCAAACTCGAGAGCGAGGCCCTCCAACTGGGTCTCCATCCGCTTGACCTGTTGGCGCTCCTCCGCGGGAATGTTCGTCATATGTTGCCCCTCAATGAGATGATCATAGAGAAAGAGAAGCGCCGCACTAGGTAAGCCCAAGTGCTGGGCTACAGCAAAAGTGCTAGCAGCCTCCATCTCTACACCAGCGTAACCTTCCCGCTCCCAGCGGAGGATGTCCGCCCAAGTCTCAGCCATAAAGGCCGAAGTAGTAAAAACGGGAGCTTCTCGCCAAGAGAGCCCCTTCTGCTTGAGAAAAGCCCGCAGTCGCTCCAATAGTTCTTCATCTGGGTAGGCCATTTCCCCTGGTGGGAGATACCACTGTGAAGCCCCTTCCCCACGCCCCGCAGCGGTCACCAGAAGCAACTCCCCAGGGCGCATTCCCTTTTGTGTACCTCCAAAACTCCCGATCTGCAACACCCCTTTGGCCCCCAGGATAGCTGCACAGTGCACAGCAAAGGCTGCCAAAGGAGCACCAAGAACAGGAGCATACCAGATCGTCTTTCCGGCATG
>JAGGYI010000151.1 GCA_021162655.1 Anaerolineae bacterium | reverse complement strand
TGCTGGATGATGGTCTTTAGATGGGCAATGAGGACCTTATCGGATTCGAGGGCTGGGCGCAAAAGAGGCCGCGCAATACCAACGAGATCCGCTCCCAGCGCTAGGGAAATGGCCACCTCCACACCATTACCGATTCCTCCACTAGCAATCAAGGGAAGCTTGGGACAAGCCCGACGCACCGCAACCAAAGCTTCCGCTGTTGGGATGCCCCAATTTGCAAAAGGATGAGCTAACTCGGCCACGGCAGGGTTCCGATAGCCCTCTACTCGGCTCCAAGAGGTACCTCCTGCTCCTGCTACATCCAACGCCGCCACCCCTGCTCGACACAGCGCCTGGGCAACCCGTGCTGAAAGACCCCAACCCACCTCTTTGACGATGACTGGGTAGGGCAATTCCGCACAGAGCTGAGCGATCTTTGCCACAAGCCCCGCAAAGTTTGTATTCCCCTCCGGTTGAAGCGCCTCCTGGAGAGGGTTTAAATGAAGGACAAGTGCATCCGCCCCAATAGATTCCACAGCTCGCCGGCACTCTGCAAGACCAAAACCATAATTCAGCTGCACAGCTCCCAGATTGGCAAACAAAAGCACATCTGGAGCCCAAGAGCGCACCTGGTACGTAACCATCAAAGAAGGATCCTCGAGTGCAGTTCGTTGAGACCCCAAACTCATCGCTAGGCCCAGTTCTTGCGCCGCCACAGCCAAACGCCGATTTACCTCCCGAGCAAGCTCCGTTCCCCCAGTCATAGCTGAAATTAGCAGAGGAGCTCGCAAAGGCCGCCCCAGAAAGCGTGTCTTTGTCTCCACCTCAGCCAGGTCTATCTCAGGAAGAGCGCAGTGGATAAGCCGATAGCGCTCCAAGCCATTAGAGACCATGGAGCGAACGTCCTCTTCCAAACAAACCCGCAAATGCTCGGATTTACGTTGTGTGCTCTCTTTCCTATAATCCTCCATTACTTTCTATCCTTCAGCTCTATAGCCATCAGGAGACATCCTGCCGATCATAGAAACCACGCCAGGCATTCAGCTTGACCCGCAAAACCTGGCTGGCCATCTCCTTGGACTCTGCTAAATAACTTTTTCTCTTTCCCTGCGAAATGTCCCTGTTGCTCCACTCTACCATCACTTCGGCAATGCGATAGCCCGCCCTCTCGGTCAAAAAGAGCAACTCCACATCAAAGGCAGTCACGCGCCAACCTTTTACCTGGATCGGGCGGCGGATTACCTCTAAACGAGGAAATACCTCAAGAGCCACCGCTCGACGCATCGCCTTGAAACCGCATTGGGTATCCGAAATTCCAGGCAAGAGGAGTAGCCGCCGAAAAGTACGAAAGATTTTGGACCCCACCTTGCGATAAAGGGGAAAGTTCTCTCGCTCTAGCCCTCGGGAGCCAATAACTACATCGTAACCCTGCTGAAAAAGAGGAAGCAAAAGAGCCACCTGGTCAATAGGAGTGGATTGATCCATATCAGTAAAAAGCACGATCTCCCCACGGGCTGCCTGAATTCCATACCAAACCGCCGAGGGCTTGCCCCCATGGGGGTTCTCTAAGAGCCTCAACTGAGGCCAATGCTCCATATACTGAGAAACCAACTCCCGGCTATCATCCGTGCTTCCATCATCAGAGACGATCACTTCGTAACTGTAGGGGCGCGTGCGGAGATAGCTATGCATTTCCTGAAGCACCCCTCGGCGAAGGTTTTCGCTTTCATTATAGCAAGGAACAATCACTGAAAGATAAGGTTGCTCTACCATGCTCTCCTATTCCAAGATCGACTCTAAATATGCCAAAGAGACGCGCATCTTTTTTTGGATTTGTCGCCGAGCCCCTAACCAGTAGAAACCACTCAACGCCCCCACTACTTGCCCCCGCAGGCGAGCCCGCGCTGCCTTCCCTCTCCAAGCTCGAAGCGCCTCCTTTGTTATGTGCCATTGTGCAGCCAAGATCTGCCGCCAATAGCGCCTAAGCAATGGTGTAGGGTAATCACGCACGAGCACCCACCAAGTATTCCGACCAACATAATAGCTAGCGAGAGCCCCTCCGCCAGTAGCACTGAGATGATGCCTCACCACAGCATGGGGAACATAAATACATTTCCAGCCAGCCAATTGGGCTCGCCAGTTCAAATCCACATCTTCACAGTAAAGAAAAAAACGCTCCTCAAAAAGACCTATCTCCTCGAGCATCTCTCGCCTATAGGCGACAGCACCACCACACCCACCGAACACATACTCTTCTCGATCATAGGGAGGAGCATACGGCTGCCAAACGCCCCGTGAATCGGGCAAGCCATTACGGCGATAGAGATCACCAGCCGAATGAAGAATACCAGGGCGGTCGTAAATCATTATGCGCGAGGCTGCCGAGCCCGCCTCCGGGTGCCTCTCCAAAGCATCCACAAGGGCCTCCAGCCAATGAGGGTCCACCTCGGTATCATTGTTCAACATGACGAGAAGGTCTCCCTCAGCCAATCGGATGCCAGCATTGCACCCTCCAGCATAACCCCTATTCTCTGCCATGACCAAAAGGCGCACCCAGGGGAACTCTTTTTGGACCATCTCGGCAGAGCCATCGGTAGAGCCATTATCGACGACGATCACCTCGAAATGAGCATAGGTCTGCTCCTCCAAAGAACGCAGACAAGGACGTAAAAGAGCGAGGCCGTTCCAGTTGGGGATGATCACCGAAACCAACGGCCCAGAATTACTGTGCATGCCCCATTTCCTCGAAATATTCTTTCAAGGCCTCCTGCCAGGGACGCATCACAATGCCCAACTCGGCAGCGCAAAAATTCCGCAGGCAAGCATGTTTGGGCACCCGGGCCAAACGTTGATAATTCTCCGTGGGGATGAGCTCTACCTTGTCTTCAAGCCCTGCCAGCCGAAGGATCTCTCGGGCCCAATCGTAACGTGAACAAGTACCCGCATTCGGCAGATGATAAATCCCGTACGCCGGCCGCTGGACAAGCCGCTCCAGGGCCCAAGCCACATCCCGGGCATAGGTGGGTGAACTGACCTCATCTGTCACCATCTGCAGCACTTTGCGTTCCTGGGCAAGCCGCAGAACGGTCCTGACAAAATTCCGCGGGCCATCCCCATAAAGCCAAGCGATGCGCACAACATAATGACGAGGGACCAGTTCGCGTGTAAGTTGCTCCCCTATCCATTTTGTGCGCCCATAGACACTTAGTGGACAAGGGTCATCATACTCCCAATACAGCTCTTCTTTGGTACCGTCAAAGACATAATCCGTACTGATGTAGACCATAGCCGCCTGATTCTGCTGCGCCGCCACAGCAACATTGCGGGTACCCAACACATTTATCCGATAGGCTTTCTCTGGCTCTCGTTCACAGCCATCCACGTCAGTCATCGCAGCAGTATGGATGATCAGTTCGGGATGAAATCCGGCCAAGGCAGCCGTCAGAGCATCAAAGTCCGTGATATCGTATTCCGGGAGATCAATGCCCAGCAACTCATGTTCCCTCAAGGTGCGAAAAAGTGCGGTCCCCAATTGCCCCTTACTACCGGTTATAGCGATGCGCATAGAACGCCTCCGACGAACGAGTAATCAAATGTCTCAATTGGCGTGCCACCCAGGAGAGCAACCTGATGAACACCCCCAAAAGGACGAACGGAATAGGCCATACAGCCAAAATAGCTGCTGAAAAAACGAGTTGCAAAAGAAGAAATATCTGGAGAAAGAGCGCCTTCAGAGATGGGAGAAACCAGGCCAAGGTAATCCCGTTGAGAATGAAAAGGCATGCTAGCGGACAAATGAGGAGGTAAACCGTCTGCAAACCATAACTCAAGAGCCCAGTCCAAAGCCGCAAAAGAGAACGCTCTCCCTCTATTAAAATCCCTGCCAAAGCCAACAGCCCCCCTATGCCTATCGACGGCAGGGTTCGATACAGGGTTCCCCGCACCAACGACTCTGGCGAAGTCATAGTGCTGAGGGAATATATCCCTCCCTCCCAAAGGTAGAGCCCGTGATAAACGGCCACACTCAACGTCGCGCAAAAGAAAAGAAACCAACTCCTCCCTGTAGAATAGCGCAAAAGAACGTAAAGAGGGATCAAAAGAGCAAGGCCCCCAAGAGGAACGCGATTGAGACGCTCCGAGAAAAGGCGCTTCCGCCGAGCTCGAGACATCTCTTCCCGCGCTTGGGCCAGGGAAAAGCCCGCTAATTGGCTAGCTCCCCGGTAATTCCCCACCTCTAGTGAACTGCGAGCTACCAGGGCGTCTCCACGAGCTACCTCACTGAGCGGAGGTCCCCCAATAGCTACCAAATATTCCTTTGCCAAGGCCACCCGCTGAGCAGCAAACGCTGTACGCTTTTCCGCCTGCACTTGGGGATCCAAGACCAAGGCATTCTCCAACACCTCCCCCAAGGCTATCCCAGGCGTAGGCATGCCCAAGAGGGCGGCAACGGTGGGAGCAATATCTGTTTGAGAAACAACTCCCAAAGCACCAGGGCGAACCCCTCGTCCCACCATCACCAGGGGAACCCGCCGCACGGGGAGCTCCTCTCCCCCATACCCCCCTCGCGCCAGCTGCCCGTGATCCGCGGTAATGAGCAGCCAAGTCCTGGCCAAATCCAGGTTTTCAACGAGATCCCTCAGATGAGCATCCACCCGCTCAGCGGCAGAAAAAGCCTCTGCACTCAGGGCTCCCTCACGCAAAGAAGTCTCGTTCAGCTGCCCCAGCTGAAGAAGTAGCAGATTAGGATGAAACTCTCGAAGGAAGAAAAGTGCCTTCTCTACTGCCTCTCTATCTCCCCCCTCTCCCCTCTGGGAAGTGAGAAAAGAAACATCAAACTCTCCCAACGGAAATAAACGTTCCCACCCTACTCTTCCCACTAGGCCTATAGAAAGGCCCGCTCGCTTAGCTGCAGCGAAGAGATGATCTACGGTCAAAGGGCTGAAATCGGAAGGCTCATTCGCCAAAAGGGGTGCATCATTGAGTTCGGGAGGAGCTCCTGTTAATAGAGTTGTCCAAGTAGGCTGGGTACAAGTCGGCCCAGGAACTTGGGCCACCCCCCAGGCTCCTCGTTGGCGTAGCCCCCTCAGGGTAGGCATACGCCAAGCCACATCTTCTCGCAAGCCACTGACGAGAACGATAACAAGCTGGGTAGTAAGTGGACGAGTCGTCTCATATGGACGTGGAACAGCCCTCAGAGGAGAGCGATACCCATAGACAGAACGAACGAGGCGAGTAACCCAAAGGTAGCCTCCATAGGTAGAAGCAACCAACAGAGCCGTCGCCAAAAGAATGGAAAATACTGCTAATAAACGAGAACGAACAGTAGCTTCAGTTTGCATGACCTGGCAACAAAAAGCAAATTTCTGCTATCTTGCAATTATAGCATGGCCTTTAGAGGCCTCAAACAAGGTCCCTCCAAGCCCCACACTGAGAGACTAGGCCTGTCGCAGCCACGGGTTCAGCTCCAGTACCTCAGCAATAACTTCCGAAGGAAGCGTTTGCCACCCTCCCTCTACTAAATCATTTAGCGCGGTAGAGATAACATCTCTATGGGCTTCACAGCGGAAAGCATTACGAAGCTTGGCCGCTTTAGCGACACGCTCCGTGGGGTCTTGGCTTTGTAAGCCCTCCACAAACTGTGCAAGGCTCTGCTCCCAACGAAAACGATATAGCTCCCTGCAAAAAGCCCGCCAATATAGCCAAAGCAGATCCAAGTTGCCCAGAGGACGTGAGATACGTTCCAGATGATCTAACAAATCGCGAGCAGCCTCACCTTGAAGATATTCGAGATACTGGCCATTCACTGCCCGATAAGGATGGATCTGCCCTCCAACGAACTCGGCCCCCTGAAACTCGACCTCCAAAAGATAACCTTCGTTCACTCGAGCAGCTATTTCGCGGTGATGAAAATCAAAGACAAAGTTTCCCAGACTGTAGGCAATAAGCCCTCCATGATACTCCTCCAGCCCCAATGGAACATGAGGATGGTGAGCAATGACAAGGGAAGCCCCGGCATCGATCAGCCGATAAAAGCCTTCGCAAACCCTAGGCGCAGGCAAAGGATTATACTCCGACCCTGCATGGCACTGGAAAATAACAATATCAGCGTGCTGCTTGGCCTCCCTTATTGCCTCCACCGCCTGTGCAAGATCCCACGCAGCAACCCCAGCCTCCATCCCTGGCCAAAGAGCTGCCTCTTCGTGCTCAGCCATGGCAAGGATTGCCACGCGCACCCCCTGCACCTGGAGGTACACGGGGGCCCAAGCCTCCTCTAGCGAAAAGCCTGCTCCTACTGTGCGTATACCGTGCTCTTGACAAAGGGTGATGGTATCTGCAAGAGCCACAGAACCATAATCGCGCGCATGATTATTCGCCAGCACAGCCACGTCAAAGCCCGCCTGCACCAAGGAATGGATCGCCTCCTTGGGCCCCCGTAGGTTAGGACCATCCTTAGCAATTGGCTCCCCCCTATCACTGAGGACCGTTTCCAAATTAACAATAGCCAAGTCTGCTCCCTGGATGATGGGCAAAAGTTTTCCATAAAGAGCCAACGGATCCCGCAACATAACCTGCTGAAAATCAGGCAAAGCTGCCCAATCCCCTGCAGAGACCAACTTCCAACAAGATTCCCCTTTTCCTTGCGAGTGCAAAACGATTTTCCCCGTCGACCAATCGATCACTTGGGCCCTCCACATGCGTTTAACCCAGTATACCCATTGGAATTCTAAAAGCAACCTCGACCTCTTTGACAAGCTCTCTGGGCAATGTTAAAGTAGCCCAAACTGGGCAAAAGTCCCTTGCCTCAATACCGTTTCCCCCAAGGGGGATTGAGAAAGGAGGATCATGGCTTTCTTTGATCTCTCGTTTGAAGAACTTCAACGCTACAAACCGCCCAGAGTCGAACCAGCAGACTTTGATGCTTTTTGGACAAAGACGATCCAAGAGGCACGCCAGCATCCCTTGGAAGCGCGTTTTGAACCCGTGGATTATGGATTAGAGACGATCGAATGTTACGATGTGACATTTAATGGCTTCGGGGGACAACCTATCAAAGGGTGGCTGAACCTCCCCAAGGAGAGGAAAGGGAAACTCGCCTGTGTGGTAGAGTATATCGGCTACGGAGGAGGACGCGGCTTCCCTCTTGATTGGCTAATTTGGGCTTCGGCCGGCTATGCCCACTTTATTATGGACACTCGTGGGCAGGGTTCTAGTTGGCTAAAAGGAGATACCCCCGACGTTCCCCCAGAGGATTTTAGCCCTCAGTATCCGGGATTCATGACCCGAGGGATCCTTAGCCCAGAGACCTATTATTACCGCCGAGTTTTTACCGATGCTGTCCGCGCTCTCGAAGCAGCACAGAGCCATCCCGAGATCGACACGGAACGCATTGCCATCACAGGCACAAGCCAAGGAGGGGGCATCACTATTGCGGTAGCTGGGCTCGTTCCTTCAATTCAAGTGGCTATGCCCGAGGTTCCTTTCCTCTGCGCCTATCGACGGGCCACCGAGATCACCGATGCTATGCCCTACGCTGAGATCTCTTCATACCTCCGTTGCCATCGCGACAAGGTTGACCAAGTCTTTCAAACTCTCTCTTACTTTGATGGGGTAAACTTTGCCGTACGTGCCAAGGCCAAGGCGCTTTTCACGGTGGGGCTAATGGATCAGACCTGTCCACCATCCACTGTATACGCCGCTTACAACTATTGGGCAGGGGAGAAGCAGATCCTCGTTTATCGCTACATGGAACACCAATCTGGCAGCTACCAAAAGATTGAGCAAATTCGCTTCCTTAAATCCGTTTGGGGGTAAGTGAAAGGCAAAGATACCTTGGCAGAGATTTTAGAACATATCCTGGCCCGCAGGAGCATTCGAAAATTCAAGCCAGACCCCGTACCAAAGGAGCTTATCACTCAGCTTCTCAAAGCAGCAATGGCTGCTCCTTCGGCGACGAACCGCCAACCGTGGGAATTTGTCGTGATTACAGAGCCAAAGCGACTGGCCGCTTTGCGGCAAAGGCTGCCCTTTGGCCGTTACACAGCTCCTCTAGCCGTCGTCGTCTGCGGGAACATGCGCCGCGCTTTGCCTGGGCCAGGTAGAGGGTTTTGGATTCAGGATTGCAGCGCAGCTGCGGAGAACTTGTTACTTGCCGCCAGCGGGCTACATTTGGGAGCCGTGTGGGTAGGGGTACACCCCATCGGCCTCTTTGCGCGAGCCGTCGCCAAAGTGGCGGAACTCCCTAAACATGTCAAACCTCTGGGAGTACTTTACATTGGCTACCCTGCCGAGGAAAAAGCCCCCCGTACACAGTACGACGAAGGCAAAATCCACTGGCAGCGCTTTGGAGAGCACACTCCCAGCGAATAAAAAACTCCTGGCCGCGATGGACAGATCACGGCCAGGAGTCAATCCCTCAGCCTTCCAAAAGTTCGATCTCAAAAAAGTGCAGCAGGTCTGCAAATCGACGCAGAGTCACCACGAGTTCAGGGCGAGCGATCTCGGTACGCTCTGCCGTCCAAGTGTGATTATGCGGAATGAAAATCGCCCCCAGCCCCGCTTCGATAGCGGGATTGATGTCTGACTTGGGGCTATTCCCCACCATCCAAGTTTGATGAGGATCCAACGAAAGCTCGGAAACGATGCGCCGATAAGTTCCCACTTCCTTCTCAGGCACAATATACCGCGCATCGAAAAAAGTGGCCAACCCTGAACGCTCTAATTTCTGCCGTTGTACCTCTTCATCCCCCTTGGTCACCAGAACAAGGCGAGATGTAGGGTGTAAGGCCTCCAAAGTCGCTTCAACCTCGGCTATAAGCACCATAGGGGGAGAAAGAAGCTCTTTTCCAAAAGAACGAGCCTTTTCAACAAGGGCGGGATCTGCATGTCCATCCCTTTGGCACAGCAAACGCTCGCAAGTCATCCCCAGCGCTGTGATATAACCACGAGGGCCATACCCTACTGAGCGCACACATTCTGCCTCACAGAGATCGAGCACTTCACTCACATTCTCCCGGCTAAACCCCAGAGACTCCATAAAGTCCTGGAACCGGGCCGTACAACGAAGGTAAAAGATATTATTCTCCCAAAGGGTATCATCTGCATCGATCAGCAACGTCCGCTCAAAGCGACGCTCTGCCATCTCTGCCCTATTCCCCCCTCTCTATACAAACCAGCGACCATTGTAGCATCAGGGCATGGCAGTGTCAAAAAAAGTACCTGGCCCGTAGGCCAGGTACTTGGCTTTTTTTCATTCAGCCTCATATTGTAATCGCACTTGGCCGATCAGCCCCCAAGGCTGAACAACATACCCCGGAGTATACGTTTCATCCGTACGCCGGAAGGAGCGCCAATCAGTCCAGGGCTCACGCCCTGTCGCTAGGTGGAGTGGGCCTAACATGTTCCGTGGACTAGTCACCACCTCAATATCGATGTTATTCACCCCTGGCCCAAGATAAGGAGTGATGTCCAAGCCATTCGCGGAACGCCAGGGAATATGCCCCGCCAGTGTTCCATTGACATGAATAGCTACATCCACTGCTTCATAACGGCCAAGGTAAAGACGCACCTTGCCCCTTGCGGGTTCATAGTTGAACTTTCCATGATAGAGGATACTCCCCGGATAGTGCAGGTATCCCTGCACAGTCCAATCCCCGAAATGGAGTTCCTTTGGCTCTGAAAGAATGGTCCGCGAAGGACTCACCGCGAAATCACCAAGAAGATAACAATCCTCCAGCTCCATATAATTCGTATAAGCACAACGCAAGAGAAGCTCGTTCTCCCCCTTCTGGAGAGGAGGCAAAAGCACTTTGTGGAAACTTCTATCCAAGTACCACCCGGCCATTCCTCCAGCAGGACGTCCATTCAAGGAAATAGCAAATTGCTCCGCCCCCTCCACAAGGAGGTAAACGGGAGCTGAGGGAACTTCTTCTACCTGGAAGGTAAAGCGTAGCTCCAAAGGCGTCCCATCCTTTGGATGAGGTTTGAGCGCCCACTTGTAGCGCTGAGGTAACCCATTGTAGTAGTTTGGTCGCATCCCCAGTATCTGGCGCACTTGATTTTGAGCTCGCCACACCTCCATCACCTCAGACCACTCTCCCTCGTCAAGGCGATATTGGCACATGTCGAGGGTAAGGATATTGGGATCCGTCCGACTAAAAACGCAGCTTGGGCCGATGAAAGAAGCGTTGCTCACCCTCCGAAGCTCTCTGTGGGTAGGCTTGCGCTTCTTGGTTGGCGGCTCGGGCTGTCCTTTTGGATCAACAACATAGAGGTGAGAATCGGCAGGGGCAAAATAGACCTCAAAATGAAGCTTGCCCTCCCTTTCCTCGGCCGGCAATCCCCGCATCTCCCCAGTGAGTGGATCCCACTCTTCCAAGCGGCCGCTTCCCTCCAAGGTAACGCGGATATCGTATCCGTTATTGCGATCGTTATTGACGATGAAATAGACAAACTTACCTTCAAAGGTCCGCTGCATGTAAAGCAAACGAGCAGCCTCTTGTCCATAGAACGTTTTTAAACTCACCCGACGAGGGAGTATGGCCTCCAAAGCGGCCTGCAAAGCCGATTCTTCGGGAATCACCACGACGTTGGCCTGCTTCCAAAGCTCTTCTAGCTCCTCGCTGGGCTCCGCTTCAATCATCGTTGGCAATGGCTCCACCGCCAAAACACGCCCACCTGCTTCCAAAAACCGTTTTATCAAGTCCACAGTGGACCGAAGCAAAGTACGCGTATCAGGGGGCAAGACGATTACTTTATAAGGAGCCCTGCCTACCCACAAGGTTTGTCCATCCACTCGGGCTTCGGCAGCCATGATCTGCTCATCGCCAAAATCAAAGTCATAGTGGGTAGCCAAAAGCGCCTGTACAAAATCGTTCAACCTCTCTCCATAAGCGTTTACTTCTTGGAGGCTATCTTCTCCTTCGCGCAACATCGACCACCCAGTAGCTACTGGGTGAATGAGCAGCACGTCCCGAACTGCCTCTCCCTCTGTCAGGACACGTCCAATGCGCGCAAAGTAATCCTCCACTACCTTGTTATACTTCCACCAAGTAGTGTTATAGTTAAAGACGGGAGGATAATCGCGCTTGCGGCAACCTCTCAGAGTGTAAAGCGCCAGATGCTGGCAACGCAGATTTACTCCCAAAACATATTGCCAATCTCCCACCCACTTTTGGCCTTCGAACGTAAACTCCCATCCCGAGCAGCCGTAGGTTTCCGAAAGCACTCTTTTGCGCCCAAGCTGATTAGCCACACTGGTGCACTGCTTAATAGTAAGAAACTCATGGTTCTGCTCGGTGAGCATATCAATTCCCGGCACATGTTGATAGCGGTAATGAGGCATTATGGCCCCACCCCGCAGAATGGCTCCACCAAGTTCGTTCTCCATCAAATAGTGCCCGGTGAAAGCAAGCCCGTGCCTCTCGCACCACTCTCCTAATTGCTTAGAGTATGCCTCGGTGAAGCGCTGACTGATGATATACCAATAATCGTGGCGCGCCTTGGCCGCCCTCTCCCCATCATAAAAGAGCCAGGGGACAACATCGAGCAAATCATATCCCCGCCGCTCATAGAAATACTGGTCGAGTCCATCCGTCCAAGGAAGCGCCCTCCGCCCAGAGCGCACCGTAGGGGCAAAGATATTCGGCTCATCTGTAAAAATACCTGGGACAGCCTTACCGAATTCATTCCCTACTTCACGGCGATAAACTTCATAAGTTGTCTCGATGAACGCAGCAACAGCCTCAGGGTTGAGGTTATCTGCATAGGCATCCTCGTTGAACCACTCACTGGGACCAGATACCTCTCGCCGAAAGATGAGGAAAATCTCTCCTCGCCTCCCCCGGGCCGCAGTATCCAGAGGAAGGCGCTCAGCCCGAACAATTCTCTTTCCCTCAAGGCGAGCCCGAAAGATCGCCAATACATCATCTCGATCCTTTGGGAGGGTTGTGCTTTCCTCCACAGTGATAACCTTTTCCCGAAAGGCATCCCCTCCCTGGGCAGGAACGAGCCCCCCCGCAGCCCCTGAGGGCCAACGGTCCTCATCATAGAGCCAGGCTCCCATGCCTTCCTCTTTGGCTACGCGCACCGTTTCCCGAATGCACTCCATCCATTCGGGGCCCATATATTCCGTTTCCAAACCCTCACGAGAATGCATAAAAAAGCCACCCATACCATGGGCTTTCATATCCCGAACCTGACGGGCAAGCTCTGCCACCTGAAGCTTGTCATTCCAAGACCAAAAAGGAGCCCCACGTAGCTCCAAAGGGGGCTCGCGAAACTCCTGGCGAAGCTTTTCCATTTTTGCCACCTCCACTGTCAAGCCTCAGCTACCACCTGGTTGCGAAGTGTTCCAATTCCTTCTATTTCTATCTCTACCACATCGCCCGGCCGGAGGAAAACCGGCGGTTTGCGAGCAAAACCCACTCCCGAAGGCGTCCCCGTCATGATCACTGTGCCAGGTAACAAAGTCATACATTGGGAGATGAACGAAACTAACTCTCGGCAAGAAAAGATCATATCATTTGTATTAGAGTCCTGCATCACTTGGCCATTCAATATCGTCCGGATGGCAAGATTATCCGGATCTTTTATCTCCGTCTCGACCCAAGGACCCAAAGGGGCAAAAGTATCGAACGATTTGGCCCGTGCCCACTGAGCATCCAGGCGAAGTTGGCAATCCCGTGCACTGACGTCATTGCTACAGGTATAGCCCCAAACATAATCGAGAGCCTCTTCCTCGCTCACATGGCGGGCTTTTTTACCAATGATAATCGCTAGCTCGCACTCGTAATCCACTTCGTTGGGAGCAATCTTTGGCAAAACGATGCTATCCTCCGGGCCACACACCGCCGTGGTCGCCTTCAAAAAGATGACAGGCCGCTCTGGCAGAGCCATCCCACTCTCCTGAGCATGGCGACGGTAATTCAACCCAATGGCAATGATGTTAGGCGGAGAAACTGGAGCTAAAAGCCTGACTTGATCTCCAGAGACCACCTGCCCCGTAGGCAACCATTCGTCAAAGACGTCTCCTTCAATCAATTCAAAAGTACCGTCTCCCCGATAGCGAGCATAACGTACGCTCCCATCAGAAAGTTGCAATCGGGCAATCTTGGCCATTACCGTATACTCCTCCAGCGAAATGTACAAGACATTCTAAAAACGCTTTTTCTCCCACGTCAAGAAAAAAAACCATCAGCGGATATGTGGGGCAGCACGCCCCTTTGTGCTAACCAGTGCCGCTCCTCCCAAGACTCCTGCATAGTTTTGCAGTTGGGAGATCTCGATACGCAAATGTCTCCTTGCGCCAGGGAGTGCCTCTTTCATTACGAAATCTCTCGCCACATCTACTCCCTCTGGCCAAGCAAAAACGATGCCCCCGCCAAGAACGATCATCCGAGGGTTCAGTAGATTCACTAGGCTCGTCAGACCCACTCCAAGATAGATGAATGCTTCCGTCAACGCTTCACGCGCCTGAGCATGTCCGGCCCTGGCCTGCTCAATGAGCAATTGAGCCCCCGCGAAGCGAGTCCCCAGAGCATAGAGATCGCGAGGCTTGAAGATCTGCTCCGCCACCAAGGTTAGCGCCTTGCCCGAACAATACATTTCCAAACAGCCATGTCCCCCACAAGTACACAGCAACCCGTTGGGCACCACTTTGGTATGCCCAAACTCGGCCGCTACGCCGTCAGCGCCCTCATAGAGCTCGCCATTAAGTATGAGGCCACATCCAACTCCAGACCCTACAAAGACAACCGCCATGTCCTCAACACCCTTACCTACCCCGGCCGTATGCTCACCTAAGGAAATGAGGTTGGTGTTATTGTCGATATACACAGGCACACCCAACTCTGCTGAGGCTTCTGGCCCCAAGGCGGCTCCGTCAAGAACATGCAGGTTAGGGCAAGAGAGCACCGTCCCATTCTCTCGGTCCACCTGCCCAGGAACCCCCACGCCCACTCCCTCTAACTCGGTGGGAGAAACCCCTCTCTCGCGAAGAAAATGCAAAATGGCCCCAGCTAAAGCCATGCCAGGAGGACGCCGCCCAGTAAAAAGCACATCCGTATTTGGGCGCTCATGAGCAATGATCTCGGGCTCATGCTCATCGATCAAAGCCAACATCGTCCTCGTCGCGCCGATATCCACAGCAAATCGGTAGGCCATCTTTCCTCCCCAAACGGACAATTATGTGTGCTCTGATTCTATAGGATCGTTTCCCTCAGTGCAAGTGCACTTGACACCCCTTCTCCGCCCATGGCATAACTACACAGATACCGCAGCAGGAGGAAAGCGTGGAGCTTGGCGGCTGGGCGGGGCGGCTCCTTTTTATCGACCTCACAACTGGCCACATCTCCTTCAGAGAGACCTCAGCCTATGGCCCTGCCTACATTGGTGGCAGGGGATTGGGGGCAGCCCTCGCATGGGAGATGCTCTACCCTGGGATAACTCCTTTCGACCCTGAAAATCCCCTGATGTTTCTCAGCGGTCCCCTAGCGGGAACTTCTGCTCCCTCTTCAGGACGCATAACCATCTGTTCTTTAGCCCCGCAAGCGTACCCTATCTCTTGGTTTTCACGCGCCAGCATGGGAGGGAACTTTGCCCACCAACTCAAGTACGCCGGCCTTGACGGCATTATCATCACTGGGCAAGCAGAACATCCGGTTTTCATCCGAATCTTTGACCAAGAGATAGAAATCTGCGACGCTCAGGAGATCTGGGGCCTGGGCATTCTAGCTACGCAGCAAGAGTTGCGCCGTAAGCTCGGCCAAAAGGTGGAAATCGCCGCTATTGGCCCCGCAGGGGAAACCGGCTCATGCATCGCTTCAATCGGCACAGGGGAAGCAGCTGCTGCTGGCCAGGGAGGCTTTGGCGCCGTGATGGGAGCGAAGAAGCTCAAAGCGATAGCCATTTATGGAACAGGCCGCCCTAAATTGGCCCATCCCAAAGCCTTTAAAGCCTTTGCGCGGGCCATTGCTAGAGAAAAGCTCCTAGACGACCGTTCTCGCCCTACCGGAGCGTCCCGCACCTTTCCATATATGGGGCAACGCCACCACTGCAGTACAGGATGTGTCGTCGGTTGCGGACAATATTACGATCAGATCCCCGGAAGGATTTTCCCAGATAAACAATACAATGGGGTACTCCAGTGTGTGGCCTGGCGCTTCCCCGGTTTTGAGGGCCATTACTGGAACCTTGGGTTTGAAGCAGGCTTTGAACTGAACATGTGGGCTATCGACTGGGGAATCAATCACTGGGACCTCACAAAGGGGCTTTTCCCTTGGATAGGAATGTGTTATCGAGAAGGCCTTCAAGAATTGGGTGGGAGAAAGATAGAACCCGATTCTCCTCGCTTCTGGTATGACGTGCTACAAGCCATTGCGACCCACAAGGGCCCTTTGGCAGAGATCGTAGCTGATGGGGGAAGAAGGGCTATCGCCCGGACGGGACTGTTGCCTGAAGAAGCCCGCCAGATCTACACGGGCTGGGGGTATGCTAACCATTGGGACGGCCGAGGTCCCCGAGGGAATAGAATACCCTATCCCTTCTGGCTAACCAGTGCCCTCCTCTGGATGGTTGACACACGAGATCCCATGGGTTCTGCCCACGGATACGTCCAACGCATGCTCAGAGCGAGCCCGTTCGGGCAAAACATTCTCAGCTGGGAAAAGCTCCAGGCATTGGGAGATCGCCTTTATGGACGCCCTGAGGCCATGGACCCCTTGAGCAATTACGAAGGAAAAGCCGAGCCCGCCCTTTGGCATGCCCGTCGTTCCCTACTCAAAGATAGCCTCCCCCTCTGCGATTTGGTTTTCCCTCGCCTCTTTACCTCTTTGACGGAGGACGGGCTTCCCATTGTCGAAGGCGTCAAAGGGCCAGATTTCGAAGCCCACCTATACCGATTGGCCACAGGGCTCGAGGTGAGTCCAGAAGAGCTGGAACAAACCGCGGAGCGCGCCCTCACCTTGGAGCGCGCTGAACAGTTGCGAGATTTTGGCCGCACCAGAGAGACGGATGCCCAGGTTCTACGCTTTTTCTGCGAGACAGTTGAAGAATACCCCAATCCTCTTCTCCAAGAACGCAAAAGAGCAGAATGGGGCCCGCTCAACAAGCTGGCCGACGAGTTTTACACCCTTCATGGGTGGGATCCTGTAACGGGCTCCCCTACTTTGGCGCATCTCAAAGAGCTTGGCCTCCAAGATGTCGCCCAGGCTCTTATCAAAATGAAATTATTGCCTAGTTCACCACAAGGGGGCTAATGTGGAAAATTCTTTTCCTGGTATTCATTTCGACGAAGAGCTAGAGGCCGACGTCCTCGTCATCGGTGCTGGCGTGGCTGGAATCTGCGCGGCCATCCAAGCCGCCCGCCTAGGCTGCCAGGTGATTCTTGTAGAAATGGATGCAGTTTTAGGCGGGAACTCGGGGCCTAATCTAGGGATCCACATCTCCGGAGCTCATAGCTTTCACCCCTATGCAGGTGAAACAGGTATCATCGATGAACTGGAAGAGAATGCAGCCAAACACTGGGCCAAGATCCACACCTACACAATGCATTACAACATCTCGCGCTTGTGGGAGGCCGAGTTGGCGCAAGCTCTGCGCAAAGCAGGAGTTCGGGTCTTGAAGAGAAACTATGCCAAAGAACCCCTCATGGATGGAAAGAGAATCGGTGCCGTCATCGTCGAAGACTTGGCTACCTTTTCAACCCGGCTGATTCGCGTGCGACATTGCATAATCGAGTCATCCGGAGATGGAAACATCGCCTACCGCGCAGGTGCTGATTTTGCCCATGGCCGAGAAGGCAAGGATGTCTTTGGGGAGCGCAGTGCTCCCCCCACCAGCGATGATATCACATTGGGAAGCAGTATCACGGCCCTTGTGCGCAAAACAGAGCGACCCATCGAATTCTATCCCCCTCCAGATACCCCTCCCTTTGAGCCAGGGTACGGCTTTTCTCAACCAGACGCCCAAGGGGATTGCCTCTATGCTCACTCCATGTGGAATCCCGCGGCTTCCTTTTGTTTCCTTTGGCACACCGAGACAGGTGGACAGCTCGACACGATCAAGGACGAGCACGAGATCTATGAAGAACTTTTGCGCCAGCTTTACAGCGTCTGGCATCACATCAAAACAGTCCACGAAAAAGAGGCACGGAACTGGGAATTGGTCTGGGTAAGCCCCAAGGCCGGACGACGGGAATCGCGTCGCTTTTTAGGAGATTACGTGCTCACACAAACGGATGTCGAAAGGCCCACGCTGTTCCCAGACGCTGTAGCCTACGGAGGATACGCAATTGACATACACAACCCCACTGGAACCGATAACAAACAAGTGGAAATCATCTTCTGCTCCGTTCCCCCTCTCTACTCCATCCCCTACCGGTGCCTCTATTCACGAAACATCGAGAATTTGCTGTTGGCCAGTCGGCTCATCAGCGTGAGCCATCTCGCCCATGGAACGACTCGCCTCCAACGCACGTTAGGAACTGTGGGACAAGCTGCCGGTGCGGCGGCCGCTCTCTGTTGTCGCTATAGCTGCACCCCTCGCCAAGTGTACCAGGAGCATCTTGAGGAGCTTCAGCAACTCCTCCTCAAGCACGATGCCACCATCCTTGGAGTGCCCAATCGCGACCCAAAAGATAAAGCACGCCTAGCCCAAGTGAGTGCCAGCAGTGAGGAACGACATGGCCCCTCGCGTTTGACGGGCTGGCTCCCTCTGGACCGCGTCAGAGGGATCATGCTCTGGGATTGGCCCCCCAAACTGAACCATGTTGAACTCTATTTGCGTAACGAAGCAGCCACCTCCAGACTACTCACCCTCAAACTCGGCTGCTATCAAGCTCCAAAAAAGTGGAAGGGAATCGACCAAGCACGCATGCTAGCAAACACCTCGGGGAACCGCATGGAATGGGGAAACATGGATCTTCCCTCGGCCTTTGACCCCGTGACACAGGCTTCTTCTGTGATTCCGGCTCATTTCGAAGGCTGGCTGACCTTTTCCTTCGAGAATCCCATCTCTCTGATTCCCAAAGATCCTACTAGCGACGAGGATAGCTACTCCCTAACCCTCGAACCAGCACCCGGGGTCTTTTGGGGGCACGATCACCATTATTATGACTATGTACGGCGCAGCGAGCTTTCTCCTTCTGAAGAGAGATTCTCTTTACATGAAGACGCTCACCTCTTCCGTCTCCAGCCTTCCCCAGCCTACGGAGAAGCCAGCAACGTCATCAACGGCTGGCACCGTCGCTTTTGTACAAATCCCATCAATATGTGGATGAGTGATCTCGAGGAATCTCTCCCTCAGCACCTCACTCTACAATGGCAAACTCCCCAGCGCCTCAACTACGTACAACTTACCTTTGACACTCTGTACCGAGGTTACCGCCAGATGCCCATCAACCGTGAGGAGCTAGGTGTTTCCGGAATGTGCGTTCGCGATTATGATCTCCTCATCTGGCAAGGGGACAAATGGCAAACCATCCTCCAGGAAAGGGGAAATTACCATCGTCATCGAGTCTACCGGTTCTCCCGAACGTTCGAAACAACCAAACTGCGCCTCCTCGTCTTGGCTACTAACGAGCCTGGATGGCCCGCCCGAGTCTATGAGATCCGTGTTTACGATGAAAGAGGGTGAGTATACTATGTATAAAGATATTCAACAGCGGCCTATTTTAGGACTGACGATGGGAGATCCCAGTGGCATAGGACCAGAGATCATCATCAAGGCCTGGGCAGACCCCGAGATCCGCCAGCTCGCTCGGCTTGTAGCCATAGGCGATGCTGATTGCTTTCAGCAAGCCCTAGAAATTACCCATCTATCAGGAAAGATCAGGGCTATCCAACAGGTGGAAGAAGCGCTCTTTGCCGAAGGGACATTGGATGTTTTAGATCTGGGGAATATCGCCCCAGGACAAATCACCTGGGGCCAAGTGCAGCCTGCCGCAGGCAAAGCCGCCTACGAAGCTGTAGTCAAAGGGGCAGAACTAGCCTTGGCCGGCAAGATCGAAGCCCTCGTCACTGCTCCCCTAAACAAAGAAGCGATGAACTTGGCGGGCTACCATTATGACGGCCATACGGGGCTTCTCAAAGAGCTCACCGGCGCTCCTACTGTGACAATGATGCTCCTTGTAGGAGACTTTCGCGTCACCCACGTTAGCACCCATTGCTCACTCCGCCAAGCCATCGAACGAGTGAAAAAAGCCCGCATCCTTCAGGTACTCCATCTCACCCATAGGGCCCTACGCGATATGGGTATTGCCCGGCCTCGGCTTGCTGTAGCAGGATTGAATCCCCATGCAGGAGAGGGCGGGCTCTTTGGCCAGGAGGAAATCCTCGAGATCACCCCCGCCATCGAACAAGCTCGCCAGGAAGGACTCGCTGTCCATCCCACTCCTCTCCCTGCAGATTCCATCTTTTACCGCATGCATGCCCTCAAAGAATTCGATGCCGTGGTCGCCATGTACCACGACCAGGGCCACATTCCCGCCAAGCTTCTAGGCTTTAGCGAAGGGGTCAACCTCACCTTGGGGCTACCCATCATCCGCACATCGGTAGACCACGGCACAGCTTTCGACAAAGCAGGTAAAGGGATCGCAGACCCAACCAGCCTGAAGCGAGCCATCGAAGTAGCTGTCCAACTCTGCTGGGGTAGAACTTTCAAATGGAAAAAGCGAGGTGCTCAATAAGAGCACCTCGCTTGCTCAAAAGCTCTTTCAACGAAGGTAATCGCGCAGTTGCTTACTCCGGCGTGGATGCCGCAGGCGATCCAATGCTTGATGCTCAATCTGGCGAATGCGCTCTCTCGTAAGGCCAAACTTTTCCCCTACCTCCTCCAAAGTATGGGGCCGACCATCTCGTAGGCCAAAGCGCAACCGCAGGATACGCGCCTCTCGGGGAGTAAGTGCGGTCATCACTTTCTCCAATGCCTCGCGCAGCAATCGATGATAGGCCACGTCCGTCGGCGCAGGAGACTCCTCATCCTCGATAAAGTCCCCAAATTCAGTATCGCCATCATCGCCCACCGGACGCTCCAACGAGATGGGATAACGGGAGATGCGCAACAACCTTTCAACTTTGGTCACACTGAGCCCTGTTTGTTCCGCAATCTCCTCCGGAGAAGGACGCCGCCCCGTTTCCTGTTCGAACTGCTCAACGATCCGGTAAATACGTCGGATCTGATCCCCTGCATGTACAGGTAAACGGATCAAGCGACTCTGTTGAGCCAAAGCCCGGGTGATTCCCTGCCGAATCCACCAAGTAGCATAGGTACTGAACTTGTACCCACGATGATAATCAAACTTTTCCACAGCCTTCATCAGGCCGATGTTCCCTTCCTGAATGAGATCCAAAAGAGGGACTCCCTGGCCAATATACTTTTTGGCTACGCTCACCACGAGGCGAGTATTGGCCTCTACCAAGCGCGTACGCGCTTCCTCTCCCGCCTTGACGATGGCCTGGAGCCTCTCACACTCCTCAGGGGACAACTTCTCATTTTCCAAACGAGCCCGAGCTTTGTTTCCTTCCTCGATCTTGCGGGCCAAGTAAACCTCCTCGGCAGCTGAAAGGAGAGGCACTTGCCCCATCTGCTTCAAATAGAGGCTTACCGTATCATCTGCAGAGATGCCATCCAAATCCACACAGGGTTCAAAATCGTCCTTGAAAGGATCCTCTTCCTCCTCCTTTTCCAGAGCCTCTAGAGGCTCCTCCGCATCATGGGATGCCTGAAGATCCGCCTCACTATTATTAAAAAGTTCTTTCATTTTCCCAGCAGAGATCTCTTTTCCTCCACTATCGATCAACTCATCCGATCCATCTTCATCCAAAATGATCTTGACACCATTCTCGATCAACTTGGCAAAGAGTTCATCAACCTGGGGGATACATTCCTCGACCTCGGGGTAAAGTTTCAAAAGTTCATCGCTAGTGATGTATCCCTTTGCCTTTGCATCTCGCAAAACACGCTCCAACATATTTGTTGGCCTCTCCCCATTATGGAATGTAGAAACCACTCCCGATAACACAACGCAGCTCGTATCTTTTCCTGCCCTCACCTCCTTCTCGCCTTATAAAAACAAAAATACTCGGCCCACCATCCCCGAACTTCAAGGGTGGTTGCCGAGCCCGTGGTTTTTCTATCCTAGCCCACGCCGCATATTTTCACCATATCTTGGCATTTACGCTATCTATTATACTATCAAAAAGCCTCCAGGTCAATAACTTTTTTAACTAAATTCTAACGTATTTGGGTCCTAGAAGGACAAATTCAAGAAAAAAAGCCTGGTCGCCTTTGACCAGGTACCTCCTTTCCATGCTAACTCTCGAGGATTTCGAGCGCCTCGTCCTTGTAGGCATCCATAATATAAGGAATCCCCGAGATCTTGGCAGCCTCTTCGGTGAGAGCCATGAGGTCCCTGCGGGAGACAGTCTTCAGGTTGAAATTTCGACTGCCCGCCATCAGCTGCTGGAGCCCGGTCTTTATTTTCTGAGTGAAGGTATAGATACCAACCGCTCCCAAGGGGATATCTTTTATCCCTTCACCATATTTCTCTTTGAGCTCATCATAAGTGATAAAGATCTCTTCCACCTTGGAGCCATACTTGGAAACGGTACGCGGCAGCTTGCCCTGCTCAAGCCACTTGGCAATGTTCTTTCCAACCATGCCAGGGATCATCAGCGCACGCCCCATACAAACGGCCTTGACATAGGGAGCACCCATGGCAATGGCCTTGAAAACGCCATCCTCGGTAGAAAAGCCTCCGGCGATGGCTAGATCTGGCACCCGAATTCCCTGGCGCGAAAGTCTCTCGGAGAACTCATAAGCAAGAGACTCGAGATAAAACGTTGGAATGCCCCACTCGTTCATCATCGGCCAGGGGCTCATCCCTGTCCCTCCAGGAGCGCCGTCGATGGTAATAAGATCCAACTCGGCCTCAGCGCCATAGCGCAACGCCTTGGCCAGCTCAACGGCCGAATACGCTCCCGTCTTGAGGGTAATGCGCTTGAACCCGAGATTGCGCAATCTCTCGACTTCAGACAAGAAGGACTCTCTGGTGACGAACCCCAAGCGCGAATGGCGCTCAAACTCGCGAATCGCACCATCTCGATAAGCTTTTTGTACTACAGGATCCTCCGGATCGGGAGTAACGATGTAGCCCCGCTTCTTCAACTCCAACGCCCGATCCAAAGAACTGACTCGTATCTCACCACCAATACACTTGGCCCCTTGTCCCCATTTGAGCTCGATGGTATCTAGGCCATGCTTGTTCAGAACATACTCTGCAACACCCAGGCGAGTATCTTCCACGTTCATCTGAACAAGCAGTTCCCCATATCCTTCATAAAAACGGCGATAGATCTCTATCCGCCGATCCATCTCGGGGGATTTGACGATCTTGCCATTGCTGTCTAGCTCCAACTCAGGATCAACACCACAGACGTTCTCCCCACAGACGAGGGTGATCCCAGAGATAGCCGCTCCAACGGCGAAATGCTCCCAATTACGACGAGCAATCTCTGTAGAACCGAGCGCACCTGTAAAGATAGGCACCCGAAGCTTGACTTTTTTACTCCAGCCGTACTCTGTCTCGGTATTCACAGCAGGGAAGATAGCAGAGTCAGGACCAGGTTCCACCCCTTCAGGCAAGCCCTTAGCTCCATAGGCATAGCCCTGAATATTGAGGTGAGAGTAGTCAACGGGGTAATCCTTGTCCGCTCCTATGGTGATCTCCCCAAAGGGACCGGGGTAAAGGAGCTCGCGACCACGAAACGTTGCAAAGAAAACCTCACATCCCCCTGTGCAGCCGTCCACGCAACGACTGCACAAGCCAGACATGGGGACGACGCTCTTCGAACGGTTGAACGTCCTCGTAGCTTCGTCCGCATTAGGCCTACGTAGGTTCATAACAACCTCCTCTTGACTAAAAACTTTGCGCCGCGGCACCGAGGGTCGGTGCTGCGGCGCACCTATTATTAGGAGATTAAAAGGATAATCGAGGGATTTGTCAAATCAAAAAACAGGTCCCCCGCCTCTCGCTTGACACAGACTCTTCACCAAGCCTATAGTACAACAAAATTGGGAGGAGCCTCTGTGGAAGTTCGGAGAAATGGGATCCTTACCCGGATTCTGGGATCTACTAAAGAACGCGTGACGATCATTGGTATCGGGGGATACCACATTGGCAAAGGAGATCCCTCTCTTGGAATCCGCATCATCCGCGCGGCCATCGACGAGGGAATAAACTTTATGGACAACGCTTGGTGCTATAATCAAGGTGCAAGCGAGCGCATCATGGGAGAGGCACTAAAAGGAGGTTATAGAGATCAAGTTTTCCTCATGACAAAGAACCATGGCCGTGACGCCCAGACCTTTCGCAAGCAGCTCGAAGAAAGCTTGCGCCGCCTTCGCACGGATCACATCGATCTTTTGCAATTTCACGAGATCGTCCATCCGGGCCTTCCCCAACAGATTTTTTCTCAGGGAGCCATTGAAGAAGCTCTTAAAGCCCGTGAAGAAGGCAAGATTCGTTTCATCGGTTTTACTGGGCATCGCTGGCCCTATCTTTTCCAAGAGATGCTCGCTCAGGATTTCACTTGGGACGCCGTCCAATTGCCAGTTAATCTTCTCGACGCCCACTATCGGAGCTTCGCCAAAGGAATTTTGCCTCTCCTCAAAGAACGAGGCATCGGGGCTATAGGGATGAAAAGCCTGGCCGGGGGTGAACTACTCAAAACAGGAATACCCGTCGACAAAGCCATTGCCTACTCTCTTTCCCAACCAATCGACACGTTGGTGACAGGTATCGACTCTATGGAAGTTCTGGAACAAAATCTGGCCATTGCCCGCGCTTGGGAACCAATGCCCATTGAAGAACAGACCACCCTCCTGGCACAGGTAGCTCCTTTCGCCCAAGACGGGCATCTTGAACGCTATAAAACAGGCTGAGGCTGAAACCTTTTCACAAACAACTGGGAGGTAAAGATGGCAAAACTAGAAACAATCGAGGGGATCGGTGAAGTTTATGCGGCCAAGTTGCGAGAGGCAGGGATCACTACTGTTGAGGCTCTTTTGGAGGCAGCTGCCACACCACAGGGAAGAAAAGCTTTGGAGGAAAAGACAGGCATTAGTGGGAAGCTTATCCTCGAATGGGCTAACCGGGCAGACCTTTTCCGCATCAAAGGAATCAGCGAAGAGTACTCGGACCTTCTCGAAGCCGCCGGCGTAGATACTGTACCCGAGCTAGCCCAGAGGAACCCCGATAACCTTTACCAAGCCCTGGTCAAAGTCAACGAGGAGAAAAAGCTTGTTCGTAGGCTTCCCAGCCGAGACGATGTGGCAAATTGGATCGAACAGGCAAAAAAGCTCCCTCGCACCCTTTCTTACTAACTCAAGAGCCTCTTCCCCTTAACCCCCTTGGTCAGCACATGTTGCTTTATTGCTGGCCGAGGAGGTTTATCTTGAGAACCGACGGTGAGATGTGGAAATGAACTTTATCTTTTTCTTTCCAGACGAGATGCGGGCGGAGAGCGTCTCTTGTTATGGACATCCTCTGGTAAAGATGCCCAATTATGACCGTCTAGCTGCCGAAGGGGTGCGTTTCGACCAGTGCCATGTTCAACATCCCGTTTGCTCCCCCTCGCGTTGCAGCCTGATGACAGGGTGGTATCCTCATGTAGCGGGGCATCGCACCCTCTGGCACTTGCTTCGGCCTCACGAACCAAGTCTCTTTCGTTACCTCAAAGAGGCCGGGTACCATATCGAGTGGCATGGCAAAAACGATCTCTACGCCATCAACTACTTTCCTTTGGCAGTAGACCATTGGGACGCCTCAGAAGGCTCCCATATGGGCCCTAACCCTTATTCTCTAGATGAC